>JAYVDI010000084.1:0-77234 GCA_043749505.1 Schlesneria sp.
TTGCCGAAACGCCTCACGCGAAGAGGCGCGACTCGCGCTGAACACCTTCAACTGCTCAGCGCGCAGCGACTTCGGAGCGCGCTCACCACGGCGTCGCTCGCGTTGACGAAACGCAACGCGGCTCACCAGCTTCTATTCGGACACGTCTGTCTTACCTCAGATTGAAGCCTGACGCGCAAGCGAAGGATCGGTTGCCGAGCGTCCTTCGCTTGCGCGTCAGGCTTTGAATTTGGTCCGCTATTTCCTGACACTCGCTTTACGCATCGCGTCCGGCTGTGAGCGGCTTGAGCCACGGCGTCAGCGCCAGAATCAGCAGCCCCGAGCTGAATGACGTGACGACGAACAAGAAAAAGAAGTCGGCCTGCCCACCGAAGTGCCACGGCAACTGGATCTCTCCTCGTTCGATCGCTTCCACGCGCGAGGCAATCAACCCGCCAGCGAGATTCGCGACGAAGCTGGATACGAACCAGATCCCCATCAGCAGGGAGACGTGCCTGACGGGAGCGGCCTTCGTCACGTAAGACAACCCCGTCGGGGAGACGCACAGTTCACCGAGCGTGTGCAGGAAATAGGTGACCAGTAGGAACATCACGCTCGCCTTGGCTCCCGCCTCCGTGGCGGTGGCCGCTCCCCACGTCAACACGCCGAACCCAAGCCCCAGTAGGACGAGGCCGAGGCCGATCTTTGCTGGCTGGCTGGGATTCATCTTCCGCTTGCCGAGCCACGTCCACAGCGCCGCGAAGACGGGCCCCATGAAAATGATGACCCCCGGATTGACGGATTGCAGCCATGTGGCAGGCATCTCCCACGAGCCGATGTGGCGGTCGGTCTTCTCGTCCGCGAACACATTCATGCTCGAACCGGCTTGCTCGAACGCCAGCCAAAAGAAAACATTGAATGCGAGGAAGATGAAGATCGAAGCGGTCGGCCCGCGATCTTCCGGCTGTTGTTTCCACGTGAACCACGCGGCGGCGATGATCGACGCCAACAGCACGGCACCCACCAGCCAACCGGCATTGCTTCCCAAACTGTCGAACAAGATCTGCAACGCACCGAAAAAGCCGAAATGAAACAGGCAGGCCACGCCAGCCGAGATCACGACCGACACGATCAGCCAGCGCCACACGGTCGCTCCACCGCGTTCGGTCGGCGCGTCTCCGATTCCGAACAGATACTTCGTTCGCAGCAGCAGGTACGTGCCGAGTCCCGCGATCATCCCCACCGCCGCCGAACCGAAGCCCCAGTGCCAGCCCACCGTCTCACCCAACGTCCCGCAGACGAACGCACACAGAAACGCACCGAGGTTGATCCCCATATAGAAGATCGTAAAGGCTCCGTCTCGACGAGGATCCTTCTCCGGATAGAGCTGCCCGACCATCACCGACACGCATGGCTTGAAGTGACCCGTCCCGAGCACGATGAGCGCCAATCCAAACACGAACAGCGACAACCCCAACTCGGAATGAGCCAACTCACCGAAGCCCGACACAGCGAGTACCACATGTCCCAGAGCAATGATCGATCCACCGAGTACCATCGAACGGTGCGTCCCAATCAGCTTGTCGGCGATGATCCCGCCCGCCATTGGCAACAGATAAGCCAGTCCTGTGTACCAGCCGTACAACACGCTCGCTTCAGCCTTCGACCAGCCACGTCCGGGATTGGAAAACCCGTTCAGATCGGGTTGAGGATTGATGGCCGCGATCAGGTATAGGACCAGTAGCGCCCGCATCCCGTAGTAAGAAAAACGCTCCCACATCTCGACACAGAACAGTAGGAACAATCCCAGCGGGTGCCCGAGCAGCGTCTGTGAGGACGATGTTCTTCCAGACGGCGACGGCGAACTGGTAGGCGACAAACTGGTCTCGGTCATGTGACTCAGACTCCCTTCGAGTAACACGGGATATGGATTGACCGATTGGACCTGAAGCAGCGAGGGCTTTCCAGTCCACGGCGCTCCGAGCATGGGGGACGGGCCACAATGACTTCCCAACACTTGGTAGTCCGGACCCCTTGGTCAGGACGAGTCCCGATACACAACGACCATCGATGGTTCCGTCTGGACCTAGGGGGCCAGACTACGCCACAGGGATCACGGAATTTCCCTTGAATTGACGAGGGACTGCGGACTCCGGTATAGATCAAGTCGTTCCTCGGTGTGGTCGTTCAGGGGATGTTGCCTCGCTTCGGCATCGTTCTCTGAGTAACAACGTCTTCTGTTTCTCTTCACGCGATTGATCGAGCCTGCGTATCCGACCTTCGATCAGCTCGCATTCGTTTCCGGACCCTCGCCGTGTGGCGAGGTCATTTCGCTGCTTCAGCTTCACGCGGAGATCGTTCTTCTGAAGCCCCTCGCCGATGCCTGCAAGCCGACTGACCCCGCGAGTCGGCTCGCAAACTGCCCCTCGTTGGAAGAACAAGAGTCATCATGCAGATCACTGGTTTTCGGTCGGAGCCTGCGGGCTTGTATCTCGATTTGGATCAATCACCTGCGGCCGTGGCCCTCAGTCGAGACACAGGTGACGTGACCTTGCGACCGGAAGTCGCGCACACTCAGGAGGGAGGACCGGCTCCCGAGGTGGTCTCCGCCGACAAGGTGGTTGATGTTGAAGTGGTATCGCTCGACGAAGGGCGGGTCGAAGTCAAGTTGACGGTGCGAGGCGACGACGGCGCGACACGCACAATCTCGCTCGGCTCGACCGACCAGGCTCAAGCTGCTCGCGCATGGATCGATGATGTGAAGACAGTCGTCTCGTTCCGCGCTCGCCGTGCCCGCTTGAATCCGACTGTCGATCTGGCTCAAGCCAAAGCGGTCCCGAGTCTGATTCCGGTCCCACTCACCGAGGAGGAGATTGCCGCCGCGAGTGTCCCGCCGTTCATCGCTCCTCCCGGCCCGCCGACTGATCCGGTCGAAGTCCCTTCCTCAGAGATGGCCATCGATGCCGACTTGGAGAAAGAACTCGAAGCCGCAATGGCCGGACAGATGTCCGCTCCAACTAGTCCGCCCGCCAGTGCCGTGGTTGCGAAACCAGATGCGGTCACTGAGCTGCCTGCCACGGAAGACCTGCTCGAAGCGGGCATGAAGCTCAAAGCGAAAGTGCAGAGCGTCACGGCAGACGACATCTTTTGCGAGGTGGGTGGCTATCGCTCACCGGGACTGCTTCCTTCGCGCCAATTCCCGCAGGGGAAGCAGCCGCATGTGGGTGAAGAGTTTCTGGTCATGGTTGAAAAGTATGATGCCGAGAACGGCGTGATCCTCGTAAACCTGCCGCGAGCGACTCGCAAAGTGAAGGGGAATTGGGACGAGTTGTCCGTTGGCCAAGTCGTCGAGTGTACGGTCACTAAAACGAACAAAGGCGGCTTGGAAGTTTCACTTGGCACGATGCGAGCGTTCCTTCCCGCCAGTCAGGTTGAATTGGGATTCGCTCCCGCCTTGGACACGTTCGTTGGTCAGAAGCTGACTGTTCAAGTGACCGAGGTCAATCAGGCCAAGCGCAACCTTGTCGTGAGCCGCCGCGCGATCCTGATCCAACAGCGCAAGGAATCGGCCGCAGCCTTCTGGCCGACCGTCGATGTCGGACAACAGTTCAACGGCACTGTCAAAACGATCAAGGACTACGGAGCCTTCATCGACTTGGGCGGAGCCGACGGGTTTCTGCACATTGGCGAGATGAGTTGGACGCGCGTGAAGCATCCGTCCGAAGTGCTGCAAGAGGGTGTGAAGGTCGATGTGGTTGTGCTGTCGCTCGATCGCGAGAAACAGAAGATCGGCCTCGGTATGAGGCAACTCGCACGCAATCCGTGGGCCGATGTTCCGGAGCGTTATTCCGCTGGCAAAACGGTGACTGGTAAGGTGACGCGGATCACCGACTTCGGCGGCTTCATCGAACTCGAACAGGGTGTCGAGGGCTTGATCCACATCAGCGAACTCGACCACCAGCGCATCCGGAGTGTTCAAGACGTGCTGACCGTCGGCCAAGAAGTGACGGTCCAAGTCGTCGAAGTCGCGACCGACCGCCAGCGCATCAGCCTCTCACTGAAGGCTCTGAAGGCAAAGCCCGAACAGGCGAAGTATGTGGAGCCGGAACCGGCTCCACTCCCCGTTCGCAAACGCAAGGAGCCACTGCGTGGTGGCAGAACGAACGAGGCGGGCGGCGGCTTGTTCGGTAACCCCAACGATTACAAATAACTCGCTCGTCACGAGCGAACTTACGAAGCCCGGCTGTCACTCAGCCGGGCTTCGCGTCATTAGGCGAGCGGCAACACAAAGTGGTCCCATTGAAGTCTGACGCGCAAGCGAAGGATGCTCGGCAACCGATTCTTCGCTTGCGCGTCAGGCTTCAGTCTGCGACAAAACAACTCTTGCCGCTCGCCTTACTGGAAGATCGAACATGAGCCGCAACCTTCCTGCATCGACCTTCATTGCCGCCTGTTGTCTCGCACTGACGGGTTGCGATACCGGCACATCGCAAACGAGTTCGAGTAGCACGGTGGCGCAAGCGGTCAAAGCGGACAAGGCTCTGATCGACCACGAACCTCTCGTGACGGTTTTGGCCAGTTCCGAAGGTTCGACGACTGGCGGTTTGAGTGCTGACGGAGCGGATGCCGTTCTAGCCGGACTCGATTGGCCAATCTTTCTTGGCCCCAACGGAACGGGCGTCTCACAGGAGACGGGCCTCTTGGACGAATGGCCTGCCGCCGGGCCAACCGTGCTGTGGGAGCAGCGGGTCGGCAAGGGCTATAGCTCACCGTCAGTGCGTGGCGGGCGGCTCGTCGTTCATCATCGGCAGCGCAACAGCGATGTCATCGACTGCCTGCGTGCCGACAACGGCGCGTCACTGTGGAAGCACGAGTACGACACCGACTTCTCAGATCCGTACGGCTACAACAACGGGCCGCGCTGTTCGCCGCTGCTCACCGAAAACCGCTGCTACACGTTTGGTGCTCAGGGACGGTTGGTCTGTCTCGACCTTAAGACGGGCAAACCGATCTGGCATCGAGACACCGCCAAAGAATGGAATGTTCCCGGTCACTTCTTCGGAGCCGGGTGTACGCCAATTCTTGAGGGTGGCCTGCTGATCGTGCTGGTGGGCGGGCAACCCGAATCGGGTGTCGTGGCGCTCGATCCCGAGACCGGCAAAACGAAATGGGAGAGCGTTGGTAAAACGACGTGGGACGGCGTGAAGACCGATGGGCCGGGCAACACCCCGTACAAATGGACTGGCGACGAGATGCTCGTCAGTTACTCCTCGCCCCTCGCCGTGACGGTTCATGGGCAACGGCACTTGCTCTGCCTGGTGCGTCAGGGGTTGGTGTCGCTCGATCCCACGACGGGGCGAGTCCGCTTCAAATACTGGTTCCGCTCGCGGATCAATGACTCCGTCAACGCGGCGCGGCCCGTTGTGGTGGATGACCTCGTCCTACTTTCCGCCGCGTATGAGACCGGTGCCGCGCTGCTCAAGCTGCTCCCAAACGGGGACGGGTTTGAAGAGGTCTGGCGCAACAAGCGCGGCATGTCCACGCACTGGTCCACCCCCATCCATCGAGACGGTTGCGCCTTCGGTTTTAGCGGTCGCCATGAGAACGAAGCGACGCTCCAATGCATCGACCTCAAATCCGGAGACCTGCTCTGGCAGACGAACGGTTACGAAGGAAAAGTGGATGAACTCGAACAAGACCAGTCCACCGGGCAAATCAAGCATGCGAAGACCGGCAAAATCATTCCGTGGCCATTTTATGGACGAGGCTCGAAAACATCTGCCGATGGCAAATACTTCGTCCTCGGTGAGCGAGGAACTCTGGCGCTGACGAAGCTCGACCGCGCAGGTTGGAAGGAAGTCAGCCGCACCTCGTTTGAGAAACTGAAATACCCGATGTGGGCCTCACCAGTACTCTCCCACGGACGGCTCTACCTGCGCAGTGAAGATTGGCTGATGTGCCTGAATGTCGCCAATCCAGCTCAGTGAAACAGCCTCCACGCTCGTTCGACCCGCAGGAAGAACATCTCATCTAACCTGTCGCTTCAGCGGCTATTTTGCGAGCCGTGGTTGTCGCGCAAGGTTTGCTCAAACAGTGAACAGGCAGTGGGCACGATGGGGACACTTGATTGAGGATTTCCGAATCCTCTTTGGTACATCACGCTCACCACTCAACCTCAGCATCGTTGGCGTTTCCCGAGGCTGAGATGAAACCGAGCTACCGATCGAGAAGCGAGCGTCGCCGACTGCATCAATAGCGGCCATTGTCTGCAACGTTGGCTGTCGTTTCGGCTCGCTGATAGGATGCCCGCCTGCATGTGACTTCCCTCTTTGACACGACCTCTGCAGGAGACTCCACCGATGCGACGCACCCTTGGTTTGATGCTGGCTTTGACGTTGTTCGTTGGCTGCGGCGGAGACACCACCAATACAAAGACCAATCCCAAACCGGTTGGCAGCGGTGTGACTGGCAACGCCGTAAAGAGTGACTCAACCACCAAAAAACTTCGCATCGCCGTCATCCCCAAGGGAACGACGCACGTCTTTTGGAAGTCAGTCCACGCGGGAGCCGAGAAGGCGGCGAAGGAGCTTGGCAATGTCGAGATCCTCTGGAAGGGACCGCTGCTCGAAAACGATCGCGATGGCCAGATCAGTGTCGTGCAGGACTTCGTCACAAAGAAGGTCGATGGCATTTGCGTCGCGCCACTCGACAAACAGGCGCTGATCGGCCCGGTTCATGAAGCGGTCGAGGCTGGCGTTCCGGTCGTCATCTTCGACAGCGCACTGCAGGACGAATCGAAGATCGTCAGCTACGTCGCCACCGATAACTACAAGGGTGGCCAACTCGCGGGCAAGCACATGGGCGAGGCTCTCGGCGGCAAGGGGGGCGTCGTCATGCTGCGGTACAACCAAGGAAGCGAAAGCACCGAACAACGCGAGGAAGGCTTCCTCGACACACTCAAGAAGGACTTCCCCGACATCAAGGTTCTCTCGTCCGACCAGTACGCCGGGACGACTCAGGAGGACTCGCTGACCAAGGCGATCGAAGTCCTCAACAAGTACAAAGACGAAGTGAGCGGCATCTTCGCCGTCTGCGAACCGAACGCGGCGGGAGTCCTCGGCGCATTGAAGGAGACGGAACTCGGGACCAAGGTGAAGTTCATCGCCTTTGACCCCAGCGAAGAATTGATCCGCGCGATGGAAGCGGGCACCTGCCATGGCATCGTCCTGCAAGACCCCGTGCAGATGGGCTACCAGTCGATCCTAGCTCTGGTGAAGAAAATTCGCGGTGCGACCATCGAAAAGCGAATCGGCACCGGCGAGTTCGTCGCCACCCCCGCGAACATGAAGACCCCCGAAATCGACAAGCTGCTCAGCCCCGAACGATTCGAGTGAGCCATGTCCGAGCTCCTTACGATGACCGGCATCTCGAAGCGATTCGGCGCGACTCAGGCGCTGGCGGGTGTTTCGTTGAGTGTTCCCGCCGGACGAGTTCTCGCGCTGATTGGCGAGAACGGTGCGGGGAAAAGCACGTTGATGAAAGTGCTCAGTGGGGCACATGGGCCGGACTCGGGGAGCATGCTACTGGCGGGACGGTCCTACGCACCGAGTGGTCCGCACGACGCGCGGCTCGCCGGGGTGAGCATGATCTATCAGGAACTGAACCTCGCGCCGGACTTGTCGGTTGAGGACAACATCATGCTCGGACAAGAGGCGCGGCGATCCGGTGCCTCACGGCTGTCGCGATGGCTTGGTCCCTTCGTCCCGCTCGATCGCTCGGCGCAGCGAGTCCGCGTGAAGCAGGCTCTTGACCTGCTTGGCCATCCGCATCTCAAGCCTGAAACGCGCGTCGGTGATCTCCCGATTGCCGTGCAACAACTGGTTGAGATCGCGCGGGCCTTGGTCTCCGAATCGAAGGTCATCGTGTTCGATGAACCGACCAGTTCGCTGACGCGACAGGATGTCGAGCATCTGTTCGCGGTTATCCGCAAGCTGCGCGACGCCGGACTGGGAATCGTCTACATCAGCCACTTCCTCGAAGAGATCAGGCAGGTCTGCGACTGCTACTCGGTGCTGCGCGACGGTCGTTCGGTGGGACAAGGCGAGCTGGCGGGAACGACCGACACGCAGATCGTCTCGCTGATGGTCGGCCGTGGCGTGGCGGACCTCTTTCCCACCGTGGCGCACACACCGGGTGAGGTGCTGCTGTCATTGCAGGGCCTCAGCGGCGAACGGTCTCCACAACACGTGTCGCTCGAATTGCGGCGAGGCGAGATTCTCGGACTGGCCGGCTTGATCGGAGCCGGTCGCACCGAGACGCTTCGTTGCCTGTTCGGCCTCGATGCGGTGACGAGTGGAGAAGTGATGATCGCGTCGAATCGAGCGGACTGGGTAAATCGGGCCAGCTTGAAATCGAAAGCACCCCTCACCCTGGCCCTCTCCCCACAAAGCCGGGGCGAGGGAACAAGAGGGCTGCCGGACTTGACAGTACTGCCACGCTCGACGCGCGGTCGCATCCGTGCGGGACTCGGTCTCGTCTCGGAGGACCGCAAGACCGAGGGCCTCGCGCAGACACGGACGATTGCCGACAACATGACCTATAGCCGACTCGCGCCGTATGCGCGCGGTGGCGTGCTCAACTTGAAGCGACGCCGCGAGGAAGTCGTGCGTTGGATGGGGCGTCTCCAAGTCAAAGCCAACTCCCCCGAACAGACGATCGGCCAACTCTCGGGAGGCAATCAACAGAAGGTCGCCATCGCGCGTGTCCTTCATCAGCAAGCCGACATCCTGCTGCTCGATGAACCGACGCGCGGCATTGATGTGGGAACGAAGTCCGAAATCTATCGACTCATGGGCGAACTGGCCGCCGAAGGGAAGGCGATCATATTTGTCAGTTCATACCTGACGGAATTGCTCGCCGTCTGCGATCGCGTCGGCGTGATGGCCCGAGGCCAACTCAAAGAGATCCGCCCCGCCAGCGACTGGACCGAAGAGTCGATCATGAGCATCGCCGTCTCGATCTGATCGACGCTTTAGGGTGGTGCCTCACCCGCCCGCGAACAGCAGCCTCATCACGAATTGAACCGCCTCGCCAATCGGATTGAAGCCGGTCAGTTGTGGCAGCAGGATGAGGGCGATCAGCAGCATCGGTCCCAGTGAACAGAATTGGTTCCACGCGGGACGCAGGCTGTCGGGGATCACGCCATCGACGATCTTGCTTCCGTCCAATGGTGGAATCGGAAACAGATTGAACACGCACAGCACGACGTTGACCTGGATCAGCACAATCAACAGAAATGGAACCGGCCCGAGTTGCGGAAGGAGTCCCGCGAACTGTGGTTGAGTCAGCAGCTTGAATGCGACAAACGCGCCGGTCGCGATGAGGGCGTTCGAGATCGGCCCGGCCGCCGCGACGAGCAACATTCCGCCGCGAAGGCTTACGCCCGGACGAAACCGCAGCGGATTGACCGGCACCGGCTTGGCCCAGCCGAACGGCACGCCCATCAGCGGCAGCAGGAACGTCCCGATCGGGTCCATGTGGACGAGCGGGTTCAGCGAGAGTCGGCCCAACTGTTTGGCCGTGTCGTCCCCCAGCTTCCACGCCGTCCAAGCATGTGCCCATTCATGAACAGTCAGCGACAACAAGAACGGGATGAACATCATCAACCGCTCGATCAGATCGTTCACGTCCACGATGGTCTCTCCAATAGATTGTGACGCGCTTGGCGCGATAGAGCGTCAATTGGTTCTGATGATTTTCCGAGCGGGTTGGCGTCAGCCCCCCGGTTCTTGGGCGTCAGCCCACTCATCACCGCATCCAAGCACCGGGGGGCTGACGCCAACCCGCTCGGAAAACGCAAGAGGGCTGACGCCCAAGAGTCACGTTTGAGTTGCTGACATTACGCTAGATCCACTCGTCGTCCAGCCCACTTGTCCGCCGACACCTCGTCGCGCGAGACCCCTTCCGTACCCGAGATCGCCTCCAGTCGCTGGACCTGAGCTTTGGGAACGAGTACCGCCGTGTCACCGCCACTCGGCCGCAGCTTGATGAACGTGGCATCGACCCACAGCACGTCTCCCTCCAACGGCGGCTGGTCCTTCAAATGGAGCCGCACCACGGCGCGGCCGGTTGGTTCGGCGAGTTGTGACGTGGACTCGATCAACACCGCATCGAGTCGATCAAACAACCGGTTCTGTGACTCGCGCGGACGGAGCGCCTGACGAAAGTCGTCGCGTGTGACGGCCAGCTCTGACGACTGTTGCCTCGCTCGTCGCACAGCCAGCAATGCGGCTTCGTTGGCGAGGCTTTCGAGGTCCGCGCCGTGCTGCCCTTCCGTCCAACCGGCCACTTCATCGAGCGACACGTCTTGGTTGAGTGGCTTGCCCTTGGTGTGAATCTTCAAAATCTCGACCCGATCCGCGCGCGTCAGTTCGGGCATCTTGATCCGCCGGTCAAAGCGGCCCGGTCGGAGCAGGGCTTGATCAAGAATGTCGGGGCGGTTCGTCGCCGCGATCACCACGATGCGCGGCTGCTGCTGAAAGCCATCCAAACAGACGAGCAACTGGTTGAGCGTCTGTTCCCGTTCGTCGTGACTGCCACCCAGCCCCGATCCACGACGGCGACCGATCGCGTCGATCTCGTCGATGAAGATCACCGCCGGCGAATTTTTGGTCGCTGTCTCAAACATGTCTCGTACGCGCGCGGCACCGACACCCACGAACAGTTGCACGAACTCCGACGCCGCGACGACATAAAACTTCGCGCCGGTCTCCCCCGCCACGGCCCGCGCGAGATACGTCTTTCCCGAACCGGGCGGGCCTTCCAGCAAGATACCGCGAGGAAGCCGCACGCCCGCGTCAGTCCACCGCTGCGGAGCCTTCAAAAAATCGACGACATCGCCGAACAACTCTTTCGCCTCGTGACAGCCCCCCACATCCGCAAACGTGATCTTGGCCTCCGCCCCGACCAGCTTCGCGCGACTCTTGCTCAGCTCTAACAGGTTGAAGCCCCCCGCCCCGCCGTTCATCCGCTTCAAGAACCAGATCACCGCCATCAACACAATGACCGCAGCCAGGGCATAGATCATCAGAGATTCGTACCCCCCCGAGAACGACCTGTATTGAGGCTCAACTCCCAATCGATCCAGTCGCTCACCCAAGTCTTGACTGAGACTGCCCGCGGTCTCCATCCATTTCGTCCCGGCAGTCTGAAAGCGAATCCGATTGCCGTCGATCTCGACGCTACGAACGTCGCCCGCTTTCACCGCCGCCGAGAACGTTTGAAACGGCACATTACGAGCCGCCCCATCTTGGCTGGCGAGGTACAGCCAGAAGAACACAGCGCCCAGCGCGAGCCAAAACAGCAGCGTCTTCAGTTTTGAGTTCATGGAATTTCAAACAGCCTCATTGAACGACTGGAGTGTCTCATACGTGGCAACCCGCCGCGCGAGCAAGGACGACGGTACGGGGTGGCAGCTTACAATCGGAGAAGTGTTCGCAATTCGGCTTCAATCCCGGGTGCGAACTGCGCCGGAAGTTCGCCGAGGTATCGCACAAGACTGCTGCGGTGAAGCGTGGCAACCTTGTGCAGCCTCAAGACGGAACGAGCCTTGAGATTCGTTCCTGCCAATCCGGGGCTGGCCGGGTCCAGCAAAACATCGGTTGGTAGTGACATCACTGGCGTCACGGATGAGATGTACGCCACGACGACCTCGGGAATGGAACCGATTGGTCCCGTCAACAGCAGCACCGGTCGCAATTTCATTCCGGGTGCATCGCCGAAAGGGAAGTTGGCGAGGTAGATCTCACCGGGGTTCATCGGTCGCCCTTCCGTCTGTCAGCGAATAAATGTCCTCGCGCGCGTCGGCCAACTCGGTGGCCCATTCGCGTGCAACTCCCGCTGACCAGTTTTGACCTGCATCGTCTTCGTTGGAAGCATTGACCCATATCATCACATCAACCGGCCCCGGCGAGACATTCTCGGGAACAACGACCCACAACCGATGCTGTTCATCAATGCGGCCCTTCAATTTGAGAATGGTCACGGTACGACTCCTGAACGAGGCGAAATCCCCAATACTGACGCGACGGTAGCAGATCGGCCGAGGCCCGGTCTACTTCCCCTTCAAGCTCTCCAAGTAAGCCAGTAGCGCCGCGAGTTGCTCGACATTGAGCTTGTCGGTCAGGCCGAAGGGCATGATCGAGACATCGCGTTTTCCCCGTTCGTCGATCTCGGACTTCTTGAGGATCGTTGCCAGACCGGCCACGTTGCGGAGTTCGATCTCATCGCCTGATTCTCGCACCACGAAGCCGTCGTGAACCTTGCCTGCATCGGTGACGAAGAACTGCGACTCGAAGCCCTGCGCGATCTTGGCACTCGGTTTGAGGATCGACTCGATCAACTCTTCCCGCTTGTACCGCTTGGCGATGTCGAGCAGCAGCGGTCCCTTGAGCGGTTCGTTCTGCGAGACCGTGTGACACGCGCTACAACCCTGTCTCGCAAACAGTTTCTTGCCGTACTTATCGTCCCCCTTGATCGAGGCTGTTTGAGCAATCGCCTCAGGCAGCGAAAGCTTGGCGAGCAGTGGCTTGTTCGGATCGACGGGCGGCTCCTTGTCGAGTTCCAGTTTCGCGGCGGCCCACTTCGCAGCGGCGCGAATGCCAGCGTTCTCCGACTTCGTCAGGTTGACGACTTGCAGCGATTGCGACTCGGCATCTGAGCGGCCGATCGCGCGAAGCAGGCTCACCGCGAGTTCCGGTTGCGACCACGCTCGCTCGACAAGCTTGAGAGCCGCGTCGCGCTCGGCCTTCTCACCGCGCGGGTTATCCGCCACTTGGACGAGGATCGCGTAGAAGTACTCGCGCACAAGCGACTCGCCTCCGGCGGCAACGAGAACACTCGGCGATTCAATCATCTCACCCAGTTTGGCGATATGCTTCGCGAAGACCGGTTCGCGGACGAAGCCGTTCCACGCGGCGACGACTTCGCCGTTCGGCTCATTTGCGTCCACTTCGGCAAACGCGCGCAATGCGATCTCCAGAACTTCGGGCTGGTTGGTACGGCGCCCCAAGCCGCGCAGAGCCTTCACTCGCAACTCGGTCTGCGACTTATCGAACGTGGCCGCGACCTCCAACAACCGCGCGGCATCGCCCGACATTGGCGAACTTCCCGGCGCGAGCAACTCGACCCCCTGCGCGAAGAACGTTTTGTCGGCATGAGCCAGTGCGACGATCCGCTCTGTCGTGCCGGACAACTCAATCTTGTGCCGCCTCAATTCGACGAGCAGCCTCTTCACGGTGCGGGAGTCGCCCGTTGCCAACTCGGTTTGCAGAGCCTTCGTGATGCGATCGGTCTCGGACCACGCGACCGGTTTGTAGTACGGGCCACTCGTGTCGGGGCGGGTACTCCACCAGTCGCCGGTGTATTCCCCTTCGCGATCATGGAGCCGACAAAGCGTTGCGAGAATCAGTTGCCGCGTCGTGGCGTAAGTGATCGGCTGACCGGTTGGCTGAGCAACAATCGGACGATCGAGCCATTCGATCAGCCCCGCGACAACAACGGGATCATGCAGCCGTCGCAACACCGCCGCTGCTCCAATCCGTTGTTCGAGCATTCGCTGCTCGGTCGAATTCGAGTTGAGAGACGCCAGACAAACTTCGCCCGCTTTCAACTCAACGAGACTATCGATGGCAACGTGAGCCACGATCGGATCGCGGTCCACCGCGAGCGGCAGCATTTTCTCCTGAACTTCGCGCGAGACCTTGCCAAACCGTGACAGTCCGCGCACCGCCTGCAAGCGGACACGAGCATTCACGTCGGACAGAGCCTCCACAAACGGCTGGGACGACGTGTTCGCAAGCTGCGTTGTTCGATCGGCCATCGCACGCAAAGTGTGTTCGCGGATCGAAGCATCCGTCGCCAGCTTGGCCAGTACCATGTGAGACTTCTCACCGAGCAACTGCTTCAGGGTGAAGATCGCCGCGATCCGCACGGGGAGCATTGCATCAGAGGCGGCAAGTTGTTCGATGCCGTTCACCAACTCTGGCGACTCGCCCCGCACGAGGATCTCTCGTTGGGCAGTCAACCGAATCGTGTGGCTCGGCGAGGCGAGTTGGCGAAGCAGTCGCGAGGTCTCTCCCAAGGCAGCCCTGTCGCTCCGCGACAGGAGGCGAGATGAACCCGCGGCTTCGTTTGCGGAATCCGTTTTCGATTTCGAGTCGCTCGACGATCGCGCTTCCTGTCGCGGAGCGACAGGGCTACCTTGGGCGACTGGTCTCACCATCACGACGTACCCGACCTCGGGCTTGCTGAAGTTGAAGCCACCGTCGCGCCAACTGCTGATATAGATGTTGCCGCTGGCGTCGATGTCCATGTCGGTGGGGCGAGGCAACTCGACGAATGGTTCCTGCTCGGCCGTGAACCCCGCGCCATTCTTGGTGAGCGGATGCCGGTAGACGATGCTGCAGCCCCAGTCACAGGTGTAGAGCGACTGGCCGAGTCCCTCGGGCAGAGTCGGCTCGTCGATGAAGAGCGATCCACATGGCGAGCCGCCGCCGTAATCGGCCATCGGCGGGATGATCTCATCCGGGAAGTTGATGAAGAGCGACGGGTAGCCCATCTGCCCGCCATGCGGCACATGACTGAGTCGCACGTTCCAGCCGCCACCGTCGTTGGTGTTGTCGCGCGTGAAGAGATCGAGTTCCGGGCTGATCGCCACGTCGTAAATGTTTCGCTGCCCGCGCGAGACGACTTGCAACTCAGAGCCATCCGGTCGGCAACGGACAATCCCGCCGCCGCGATACGCCAGCTCTTTTCCATCCGAGCCGGTCGCCTTGATGAAGCCGTAGTCTCCGACCGCAACATAAATCCAACCGTCGATGCCGACTTGAATCCCGTTTGTCGTGTGGTCCGCCCCGCGAAACTTGAGATCAAAGCCGATCCCTTTGACCAGAGTCTCGGAGCGGTCACTCACACCGTCGCCGTTGTCATCGTGCAGGGCCACCAGGTTCGGCGGGGCGAGGACGATGAGCGAGGTCTTCAAGGTAGCCCTGTCGCTCCGCGACAGGAGGCGAGATGAACCATCGGCCCCATTCGTGGGATTCGATGGCGGTTGTGAGTCGCTCGACACGCGCGCTTCCTGTCGCGGAGCGACAGGGCTACCTTGGACGACGATCCCGCGCGGGCTGTCGATGTTGGCGAAGGTCTTGAACTCGTCGGCCTTGCCGTCGCCATTTGTATCGCGGCAGCGGACGATCTTGCCGCGACCTTCCTTGCGGTCAAGCGACCCGTTCTCGTCGATGCCGACGTAGACCGTGCCATCGGGTGACGTGGCCAAACACGTCGGATAGTTCACGTCAGGGGGAGCGGCAAACAACGTGACTTCAAAGCCGGGCGGAGCCTTGATCCCGCTGAGCAGTCCCGTCCCTTTAATGCTGCGCGGCTTAAGATCGCCACCACCCGAGACCGTTCGTTCCTCGAACTTCGTCCCGAAGACCTCGAACTCAAAGAAGCTGCCCCAACGTCCGGGAGTCAGACTCGTCGTTGTGAGCCGCACGAACCGCACGTCTTTCGCGGCGAACTTCAGTGTCTGTGTTTGCTCGCGCGCATCACTCTTCTTCTGGTCCGAGAGCATCCACCATTGTTGACCATCGCCCGAACCTTCGACCTTGTAGCGGTAGTTCGTGTCGTCCGCTTCCCACAGCACTTGGACGCCCGTCACTTCCTGAGCCTGTTCCAGATCGACCTGCCACCAATAACCGGCCTCAGCGTTTGGCGAACACCAGCGTGTTTCTTCCTTCCCGTCGAGGGCGTGTTCTGGCGGATGACCGTCTTGCGACGCCGAAGCCGTTGCCTTTTTCCCTTTCGCCAAGTTGACTGGCACCAGTTCTTTCTTGGTGACGGCGAATGGCTGATGGTAATCGGGTGAAGTCTTGTCGCACGACCAGAGCAACGCGCGACAGAGCATGTCGAGATACCGGGCATCTCCGACCGTTTCATTGTTGTGGCCAAGCGTCGTGCTGAAGACACGCGTTTTCTTCGGCCCGTACTCGTTCACCCACGCAACGATGAAGTTTTCGACCTTGTTGCCCGTGTCCTGAGTCCCCCGCGCGATCGGCTTCGCGGTGTCGAACAGCTTCAGGTTGTTGTAAAGCTCCTCATTGATGGTCGTCCAATTCTCCAACCGCTTCGCGAACAAGCCGCCCGCGCCGCCGAAGCCCTTCACCACCGGATGCTCGGGAGCGACGAACGCGATGTCGATCGGCTTCTGCGGCCCGTGACTCGAAGACTGCATGCCAAGAAATTGGAACCAATCGTCCGTCCCCGTCCGATAGCTGTGCATCGCGCAGTGCAGGTTGATCGCCGGGATACCGCTCTTGTGCGCGTTCAGAATGTTCTGCACATACGGCTGCTCCTTCACATCGGCCGAGCATTCGTCGTGAATGACAACGTCATAGCCCTTTGCCCAGTCGGGGTTGTCGTAGATGTCGAACCGCGCCTTAATGCTCTTGTCGGGCGAGTAGACGATCGTGACCTCGGCCATCACGCGGGACTCGATCCCCTTCTTGAGGATGTCCTTCTGCTTGGCATAGTCGTGGCAGCAGCCACCCAGAATCAGCAGTGCCTTCAGCGGCTTGGGCTTCGTGATGGCAGCATCCTGCGCCGGAAGTTCAGCAGTTCGCGTGACCACAGAGGCGAGAAGCAAGAGCGAGAAGCGAATCAATCGGCGCATCGAACGCTGGTCCTTGGAATCGTTTGAAAGTGATCATGGAGGATGGGCACTCCGACCCGTCCGTCCTACGTGTTCTGATTTGGTTCCCCCCTCGCCCTCTCCCCGCAGAGCCGGGACGAGGGGACAAGAACGGGGTTCCATAGAGTTCACCAACGGACAGCATCACGCTTCGTCGGCGCGGCCCTTCGGCTTGGCGACCTTTTTCGACTGGATCGGCCTCAGATACTTTTGGGCCTGTCCCGACTTGGTCGCTCGTGATTGAGTCTCGAAGACTTCCGTCGCGGCCAGCAATTGGCTGAGCTTCGAGTACCCGTAGTTGCGCGGGTCGAAATCGGGAGCCTGGTTGGCGATGTAGCTGCCGATCCGCCCGACATAGCACCAACCGTCTTCGTCGGCGGACGACATCACCGCCGCGCGCAGCAGCTTGCCGAGGGTCGAGTCGCTCCGCAGTTCCTTGCCACTCTTCCGTGAGACAGTCGGGGCGTTCGCGGTCTCGGTTGAGTCGTCAGCCGTGACGAGGATCTCGGTGTAGACGAACTTATCGCACGCACCGACGAACGCGCGCGGCGTCTTCTTCTCACCGAAGCCCATCACCGTCATCCCTGACTCACGCAGCCGCGTCGCCAGCCGTGTGAAGTCGCTGTCGCTGGAAACCAGACAGAACCCATTAAGTCTTCCCGCATACAGCAGGTCCATCGCGTCGATGATGAGGGCCGCGTCGGTCGAGTTCTTGCCGCTGGTGTACCCGAACTGTTGGACCGGTTGAATCGCGTGCTCGTTCAGCATGTTCTTCCAACTGTTGAGCCGCGATGTGGTCCAATCGCCGTAGGCTCGCTTGATGCTGGCGATGCCGTACTTCGCGATTTCGCCGAGCAGCGTGACGATGGCAGAAGCCTGCGCGTTGTCGGCGTCAATGAGCACGGCAAAGCGGGGTTGATCGGAGTGGGGAGTCACGGGGGAAGACCTCGTCAAGAGAAGTGAGGAGCGAGCAATGGGAGACGCCCAGCATCGTCCTGTCCTCACGCCGACTATTCAAGAGACGGCAGCCACAGCCACAGCCCGCCGCGCCCAGCGAACGAGTTCCTCGTCGCTCTCAAACACCTCACGAGGGACTTCGTAGTACGACTTCATCACCTTGCCGGGCGACGGCGAAAACGGCTCGGCACCCCGCACGATGTATTCACCACGCGAGTCTTCATTGACCTTGAAAAAGAGCCGCTCATAGGCGATCAGCCCGAAGAACGTCGCTCCACAATAGAGGCCGTGCCCACCAAACATCGCCCGTGATCGAACCTCACCCAATCCAGCCAGCAGCGAGACAACCTCCGCTGCGAACTTGCGAGGAACGGCTTTCTTCTTACCGGTCGCGGGCTTCTTCTTCGCCATCTTTCAGTCTCACCCCCGCTTCGGCCGGTACGAATGGGTGGCCTGACCGAAGACACTCTCGGCGGCTTCCATCAGGGTTTCGCTGAGAGTGGGATGCGCGTGGATCGTCTCCGCAAGATCGCGGGCCACGGCGGCGGTTTCCACGGCGAGGGTTGCTTCGGCGATCATCTCACCAGCGTTGACTCCGACGAGGCCGACGCCGAGAACTCGTTCGGTCTGTGGGTCGATGATCAGCTTGGTCAGTCCTTCATTGCGTGAGAGCGTTGTCGCGCGGCCCGATGCGGCCCATGGGAACTTCACCACTTTGACTTCGATGTTGCGGGCGGCGGCTTCATGCTCCATCAGACCGCACCACGCGATCTCGGGATCGGTGAAGACGACGGCGGGGATCGCGATGTTGTCGAACTCGGCCTTACCGCCGTTCATGGCTTCCACCGCGATCTTCGCTTCGCGCGTCGCCTTGTGAGCGAGCATCGGTTCGCCCGCGATGTCGCCGATTGCGAAGATGTGCGGCACGCTCGAACGGAGTTGTCGATCGACCTTGATGAAGCCCTTCTCGTCCACCGCGACACCGGTCGCTTCCAAGCCGAAGCCCTTGCTGTTCGGACGGCGACCGATGGAGATCAGTACTCGGTCGAACGTCATCTTCGGCGCGACGCCCTCGCCCGCCAGAGTCGCTTCGATCCCGGCCTTCGTCGCCTTCAGAGCTTCAACCTTCGTGTTGAGATGCAGCGCGGCGAACTGTTTTTCGAGCCGCTTCTGAAGCGGACGAACCAGATCGCGATCGGCTCCGGGAAGCAGGCCGCTCGTTAATTCCACGACCGTCACCTTCGAGCCGAGCGCCGCGTAAACCGTTCCCATTTCGAGGCCGATGTATCCACCACCAACCACGAGCAGCGAGCCTGGAATGTCAGCCAGTTCGAGTGCGCCGGTCGAGTCCATCACGCGCGGATCGCCAAGCTGAAACATCGGCGGCACGGCGGGAGACGAACCCGTCGCGATGATCGCCTTCTCGAACGACACTCGTTCGGTTTTGCCATCGGGATGCTTCAACTCGATGGTGTTCGCGTCGAGAAACGTCCCTCGCGCCGCGACGAGCTTCACGCCGCGAACCTTGCTCAGTTCAGTGATGCCTCCAGACAGCTTGGTGATCACACCGTTCTTGAAGTCGCGCAGCTTGGCGAGATCAATCTTGGGCGCGTTGAACGTCAGCCCCCACTCAGCCGCCTCATGCGATTCATTGATGAGCTTCGCGATGTGCAGCAACGCCTTCGACGGGATGCAGCCCCGGTTCAGACAGACACCACCGGGCCGAGCGCCCTCGTCCACCAGCAACACCTTCATCCCATGATCCGCCGCCTCAAATGCCGCCGGATATCCACCGGGACCACCACCAAGCACGAGAAGTTCCGTCTGCGAGTCTGCCATGTGTTTCGATCTCAAATTTCAAAAGTCATCGTGGATCAGCCGAGAACAAAATCAGCCCGACATGCGAGCCAAGGCCACTGCATGTCGGGCCGATAGTCTAGTCAGGTCGTTGTCGAATTTCCTCGCCACCAAATCCATGTTGGCTTGTTCAGGCTTCGCAATCGCATCTCACGCGATCAACAGGCTGAACGCACTGCTCAGCATGTTGCACAGTTTGACGGTGAAGCGGGCGGCGTCGGCTCCGTTGACGACGCGGTGGTCGTAGGAGAGGGAGAGCGGGAGCATCAGACGTTCGGCGACTTTGCCGTCCACCAGTTGAAGCTGCTTCAGGCTGCGGGACATGCCGAGGATCGCCACTTCGGGATAGTTGACGATCGGCGTGAACGATGTCCCGCCGATGCCGCCGAGATTGGTGATCGTGAACGTGCCCCCCTGCATGTCGGGCAGTTGCAGCTTGCGGTCGCGGGCTTTGGTGGCCAGATCGGTCAACTCGGCCGCCAGTTCGAGGATCGACTTTTGATCAACATTCTTCACGACGGGAACGACCAGTCCGTTCGGCGTATCGACCGCGATGCCGATGTTGTAGTACTTCTTCTGCACGATCTCGCCCTTGGCCGAGTCGAAGCTGGAGTTGAAGTTCGGGAACTCTTTCAGACAGGCCACGACTGCCTTCATCGCCAGCACGGTCATCGTCACCTTGGGTGAGCCTTTGGCCGCGTTCTCCACAAAGCGTTTGCGCAGAGCTTCGGTTTCGGTGATGTCTGACAAATCGTGCTGCGTCACGTGCGGAATGATCTGCCACGCGAAGCTGAGGTTGTTCGCCGATGTCTTCTGGAGTTTGCTGAACGCGACTCGTTCGACATCGCCGTATTTCGAGAAGTCGGGCAGAGGCGGTTCGACCACGCGACCGCCGCCGCCACTGGAACCCGCCGCCGCACGGGCCACGTCTTCGAGCGTAATCCGGCCACCGGAGCCGCTGCCGCTGATGCTTCCCAAGTTCAGACCGAGTTCGCGAGCGAGGCGTCTCGTGGCGGGACCGGCTGGTAACGGGAGGTCACGATCCGATGAAGCGGGCAGCGGAGCCTTGGCCAATGCGACGGCTGATGTCGCGATGACGGGAGCCACTGTCTTCGCGGGTGTACTCGCCACCGCCGCTATCGCCGTGGACTTCACGCCACCGTTCATGCTCGGTGCGCCTGTCGCAGCAGGGTCAAGCATCAACACGGCTTGCCCCGGTGTGATTGTCTGGCCCTTTTTGACGAGGATCTCCGTCACCTTGCCCGCCTTGTCGCACGGCAGGGGCAGGACCGCCTTGTCGGTTTCGATTTCCATGATGATGTGACCCGCCTGGATCACGTCGCCAACGGCCACCATGATCGCGGCCACATCACCGTTCTTCACACCATCACCGAGGTTGTCTGCTTTGAATTCGATGCTCATGTTTTCCGAACTCTCTCAAGTAGGGCGGGCACGGCCCACCGATTCGTCTTCGAGTTGATGTTTGGTCTCGTTTAACCGCGTGGGCAACGCCCCGCGCGTTGATGGCGAGTCCCGCGTCGAACACGCGGGGCGTTGCCCACGCGGTTAAACGAAGAATTTGCCGTTGGCGGTCTCACGCGAAAGCCGGGTCCACCTTCTCGGAGTCGATCCCCAAGTCTTTCAGTGCCTGCGGAAGTTTCTTCGCATCGAATTGGCCATCCTTGGCGAGGGCGACGAGCGTGGTGTAGGCCACGCATTCGGCGTCGATTTCAAAGTGACGCCGCAGTGCTTCACGAGTCTCACTCCGCCCGAAGCCGTCCGTCCCGCAGACGACATACTGGCCGGAGATGTACGGGCGAATTTGCTCGGCGACGAGTTGCACGTTGTCGCTCGACGAGATGAACGGTCCCTTGAGGCCACTCAGCGTCTGTTCGATGAAACTGACCTTCGGTTTCTGATCGGGATGCAACCGGTTCCAGCGAGCCGTTGATTGAGCATCGCGTTTCAGTTCGTTGTAGCTCGTCACCGACCAGACATCGGATTCGACACCGAATTTTTCGGCGAGCAACGTTTGGGCGCGGTTGACTTCGTTCAGGATCGGGCCGCTGCCAAGGAGTTGTGCTCGGGTGGCTCGCTTCTTCGCCGGAACGGCCGGGTCGAGCGGATAGAGTCCCTTGATGATCCCCTCTTCGACACCAGCAGGCATCGTGGGCATCATGTAGTTCTCGTTGTAGACGGAGAGATAGTAGAAGACATCTTCACCCTCGGCATACATCCGCCGCAGTCCGTCCTGCACGATGACGCACAACTCGTAACCGTAAGCGGGATCGTAAGCGATCAGATTTGGCACCGTTCCCGCCATCAACTGGCTGTGACCGTCTTCGTGCTGAAGCCCTTCACCGTTGAGCGTTGTTCGGCCGGAGGTTCCTCCGCAGAGAAAGCCTTTGCAGCGCGAGTCGCCTGCCAACCAGATCAGGTCGCCGACACGTTGGAACCCAAACATCGAGTAGTAGATGTAGAACGGAATCATGTTCAGACCGACGTTGGCGTAGGCCGTCCCCGCAGCGACGAACGAAGCCATCGCCCCCGCTTCGTTGATCCCTTCCATCAGGATTTGACCGGTCTTCTCTTCCTTGTACGCCTTCGCCGTCCCCGCATCGACCGGTGTGTAGAGTTGGCCTTTGCTGGAGTAGATGCCGAACTGAGAGAAGAGGGCTTCCATCCCGAAGGTCTGTGCCTCATCGGGGATGATTGGGACGATTCGCTGGCCGACGTTGGCGTCTCGAATGAGAGCCTTGATCGTTTCGGAGAGGACTGTCGTCGTGGACCGGGCACGTGACGATGTGGCCGCCTCTTCGATCAAATGAGCGGCCGACGGAATCGTGAGCCGTTCCGTCGTGGGAACACGGACTGGCAGATAGCCGCCGAGCTTTTGGCGTTGCTCGTGCAGATACTTCATTTCCGGGCTGTCGGCGGCGGGCTTGTAGAACTCGGCGGCCTTCGCCTGTTCGTCGGTGATCGGAAGATCGAACGAGTTGCGGAAGTGGAGCAGCGCGGCGTCCTTCATCTCCTTCGATTGATGCGCCGTGTTTCGCCCCTCACCCGCTTCGCCCATTCCGAAGCCTTTGACGGTGTGAGCCAACACGACCGTCGGTGCACCCTTGTGAGTCACGGCGGCGTTGAACGCGGCATAGACCTTGATCGGATCGTGCCCACCGCGACGGAGCTTTTGCAGTTGGTCATCACTCAGGTGTTCAACTAACTTCAGCAGATCAGGGTGACGGCCGAAGAAGTCGTTGCGAATGTATCCGCCTGTTTCGACGCTGTACTTCTGGAACTGGCCATCAACGACTTCACCAAGCGTCTTCACGAGGATGCCGGTGTCGTCCGCTTCGAGCAGCGGATCCCAGTCACTAGCCCAGATGATCTTGATCACGTTCCAACCGGCTCCGCGGAAGATCCCCTCCAGCTCGGGAATGATTTTGCCGTTGCCCCGCACCGGCCCGTCGAGCCGTTGCAGATTGCAGTTCACGACCCAAGTGATGTTGTCCAATTTCTCACGCGACGCCATCGAGATCGGCCCGAGGGACTCCGGCTCGTCGATCTCGCCATCACCGAGGAACGCCCAGACGCGCGACTTGGAGGTGTCAAGTAAACCGCGATGTTCAAGGTAGCGCAGGAACCGCGCGTGATAGATCGAACAGATCGGGCCGAGGCCCATCGACACGGTCGGGAACTGCCAGAAGTCGGGCATCAGCCACGGATGCGGGTACGACGAAAGGCCCGTCCCGCGAGGCAATTCACGGCGGAACTTGATCAGGTTCTCTTCCGTCAACCGGCCCTCAACGAACGCACGCGAATACATCCCCGGTGACGAGTGGCCTTGGAAATAGATCATGTCGCCAGTGTGATCGGCCGTCCGCGCGTGGAAGAAGTGGTTGAACCCCATCTCCACCAATGTGGCCGATGACGCGAACGTCGCGATGTGTCCACCGACGCCCGATCCGGTCGTGTAGGCCCGCGCCACCATTGCCATCGCGTTCCAACGAATGATGCTGCGGAGCTTTCTTTCGACAGCTCGGTCACCAGGAAAGAGCGGCTCGGCTTCGACGGGAATCGTGTTCACGTATGGAGTCGTGATCGCGGGGACGACCGGCACCGATTGAGCCTGCGCCCGAGAATAGAGCTGTGCAAGAAGCTGGCTGAGCGCCGCCGGGCCATGTCGATGGAGAATGTCATCCACCGATTCCAGCCATTCCTCCATCTCGGTCGAATCGACGAGTACGGCCGGAACGTCAGAGACTTCGTCAGCGGGAGCGACTTCGACGGCGACCGGATTTCGGTCGGCCTTGCGAGCCGCAGGAGGTGCTGCAAGTACGGAGGCCATGTGCAGGAAACCTTCTGTCACGGAGGGCACGATGAACGATAAGGAGACTCACCCCAAAAGAGAGGCGAGTTGAGAGAGACTTGGGAGACAAAGCCATCCCAAACTTGGGCGGCATGGTAGCAGGCAATTGTCGCCCTGCACAGACTGCGCCAGCACCCACGATCGCGCCTGAAGAGTATGCTGCCGTGTGTTGTCATCGCCAAATCCGATGGCAAATTGAGCGATGGCTCGCCACGGTTGCTGTCGGATTGCGATCTACTGGGGCATCGCATCTCGGCGAGCATTTTTGCCACCAAGTGACAGGCAATCTCGCCTTAGAAAACAGAAGAACCACCGACGTTTGGCGCCGGTGGTTCTTCTGTGATGTCTCCATCTGAAACGAGATCGACGGGACTCGAACCCGCAGCCTCCAGCGTGACAAGCTGGCGATCTAACCAATTGATCTACGACCCCTCGTTATTCCAGCCAAGCCACACATGCAATCTATCTCACGGTGTGAACCAGCCAGAGCGGGCAGCGATTCTAACGCCACCGATCTCACAGTCAAGCAAGCCTGATCTCACTCAATCACTCATCAGGTAAGGTGGGGTGATGTAAGTTCCGATTATTACGCTGAAGTTGATCGACTGCTTGGCGTTATCGTCACAAAAGTTTGATGAGGGCGCAGCAAGGGTTTGCCAATCCGAAGAGACAGGCCAGGAGTCGCCTCATTCGCCAGAACTCATCGCGAGCTGGTGAGACGGCCCCGCGATGTCGCCTTATCTCGCTCAGCATTCGAGCAACCTCAGCCTGAATACTTGGCAATAGGCGGCAAAAACTGCGCGACCCCAGTCTTGGGTTGCCGTGAACTTTGTAGGGAGTCTTGTTAGATTCTCGCGCGTCGCGTCGTGATCAGATGCGGAATCAAGACTCGGCATAGTGGTTGCTCGCCGTGGGCGAGTGGTGGTGATTTTTTCGCGCTCAACCTGATTTTGGAAGGCTTCGTGTTATGAGTGGCAGTGCATCGCGGATCAATGCAATCAATGCAGTCACAAACTTTGAGTCAGCTCCGGCTCCGCTGAACTTCGCAGAGACTTCAGCGGGCGAACTGTTCGGTTGTAATGTGTTCAGTCAAAAGGTGATGAAGGATCGTCTCCCGAAGAGTATCTACAAGTCGGTCTTGAAGACGATTGAGATGGGCGAACCTCTCGCCGCCGATGTCGCCGACACCGTCGCCGCCGCCATGAAGGACTGGGCCATCGAGAAAGGTGCTTCGCACTACGCTCACGTATTCCACCCGCTCACCGGATTGACTGCTGAAAAGCACGACAGCTTCCTCAATCCAGATGGAGCGGGTGGAGCGGTAGCCGAGTTCAGCGGTAGCGCCCTGATTCAAGGCGAGCCAGACGCATCGAGCTTCCCCTCGGGTGGCATTCGCGCCACATTTGAAGCACGCGGCTACACCGCTTGGGACGTGACCAGCCCGGCGTACATCCTTGAGAACGCCAATGGCACGACGCTCTGCATTCCGACCGCATTCTTCTCGTGGACCGGTGAAGTTCTCGACAAGAAGACGCCGCTGCTCCGCTCGATGAAGGCCGTCAATGTCCAAGCCCAGCGCATCCTGAAGCTGTTCGGCCACAAGACGCCCGCGCTCGTCGTCTCGACCTGCGGACCCGAACAGGAATATTTCCTGATCGATCGCAACTTCTTCTTCGCGCGGCCCGACCTCATCAACGCCGGTCGTACGCTGTTCGGTGCCCCGTCTCCCAAGGGGCAAGAGTTCTGCGATCAGTATTTCGGTGCGATCCCCGACCGCGTCCTCGCCTGCATGTTGGACGCCGAACGTGAGATGTTCAAACTCGGCATTCCAGTCAAGACCCGCCACAACGAAGTGGCTCCGAGCCAGTACGAGATCGCACCGGTCTACGAGAACGCCAACGTCGCAGCGGACCATCAGCAGCTCACCATGCTGATCTTGAAGAAGGTCGCTCAGAAGCACGGTCTGGAATGCCTGCTGCACGAGAAGCCGTTCGCTGGCGTCAATGGCTCGGGCAAACACTGCAACTGGTCGCTCGGCAACGCGACTCAGGGCAACCTGCTCGAACCGGGCAAGACCCCGCATGAGAACATGCAGTTCCTCGTTTTCTGTGCGGCTGTAATCCGTGCCGTTCACAAGCACGGGACGCTGCTGCGAGCCGTCGTCGCCCACGCGGGCAACGATCATCGGCTGGGTGCCAACGAAGCTCCTCCGGCGATCATCTCGATCTTCCTCGGCGAGCAGCTTTCCAACGTGTTCGATCAGATCAAAACCAGCGGTTCGGCGGCGACCAGTATTCAACAGGGCATGATGACCGTGGGAGTCGATACGCTCCCACCACTGCCGAAGGATGCGGGAGACCGCAACCGCACCAGCCCGTTCGCTTTCACCGGCAACAAGTTTGAGTTCAGAGCAGTCGGTTCGAGCCAGTCGATGGCGGGACCGCTCGTTGCTTTGAATACGATCATGGCCGAGTCGCTCGACTACTGTGCCGCTGAACTGGAAAAGGTCGCGGGCGGCGATGCGGCGAAGTTCGGCTCAGCGGTTCAATCGCTGCTCAAGTCGATCATCAACGAGCACGGTGCGGTGATCTTCAATGGCGACGGCTACACGGAAGAATGGCAAGCCGAATCGGCCCGACGCGGTCTGCCGAACAAGAAGCAGACGATCGACTCGCTGCCGGACCTCACCGACCCCGCCGTCATGTCGATGATGGAAAAGTACAAGGTGCTGACGCCGCGCGAACTCGAAAGCCGCCGCGAAATCTACTTTGAACAGTACGTCCTCACTCTGAACGTCGAGGCCAAGCTGACGCACGAGATCGCCAAGACGATCATCTACCCGGCAGCCGTGCGTTACCAAAGCGAACTCGCCGCCGCCGCAGGCAACTGCAAAGCGGCCGGTGTTGAGTTCGATCTCTCGTTGCTGACCAAACTCAGCAGCCTGATCAAGTCGCTGAACCAAAGCGTCGCAGTGCTGGAGCATCTGAACGAAGAAGGTGGTCATGGCGGCCATGGCGTCTCGAACCCGCAACAAGCGGCCGAGCGCTGTGCCAAGAAGGTCAAGCCCGCGATGGAAGCCGTCCGAGCAGTGGCTGATGAACTCGAAGGGATCGTCGCCGACGACCACTGGCCACTGCCAACCTATCAGGAAATGCTCTTCATCAAGTGATGCCCATCATCACGAACCCCGTACCGTAGTCCCGTCGCTCCGCCGACGGGACCACTCACGCGGGAAACAAGACCATTTCCATCAACTCATCGCGGCCCGAGGTGCCTCCACCTCGGGCCGCTTTCGTTTGATCTGCTCAATCCTCGTCACGTCCTGTCTGTTGACTCGCGATGCTGATGAGAACCTGAAAGACTTCTGACCACGCGGCGAGTTCGTCGCGGGCGGCTGATCGGATTCGATTCAAGTCGTACCTGTCCACAATCACGGAGAATGACTGCCATGCTGTTGCGTCGTGAGTTGGTAATTGTTGGTCTGATTTCGCTGATGTCGTTCAGCACAAGTTGGTCTCAAGAGAAGAAGGAAGCCCCCGTCGTGCCGCCGCGCGAGGGGAAGCGGGAGGTGGTCGAGGTCTTCAATGGGAAAGACCTCAAGGGCTGGGTGGGCAACGAGAAGCTCTGGTCGGTCAAGGACGGAGTCATCATCGGGAAGAACACCGAGGAGGTGAAAGTCAGCACCTATCTGCTGACCGAGAAGAACTACAGCGACTTCCGCCTGACGTTCGACTTTAAGCTGGCCGAGTCGGAGATGCACTCGGGCATCGCGCTGTGGGCCGCATCGCGCCGGACAAGGGCGACCCGCTGACCTACGCCGGGCATCTGGTCATGTTTCCGTCGGGCCACGGATTCTATGACCTCTACGGCCGCCAGATGATTCACCAGAACAACGAGATCGCCAAACCGCTTAGCAAGCAACACGACTGGAACAGCTACGAAATCCTCGCGCAGGGGAACCGCATCCGATTCGTGCTGAACGGCAAACTGATCTCGGACTGGCGCGAGCCGGAGCCGGAACGGATCAAGGACGCCCCGATCGGCCTCCAGTTGCACTCGAACAAGGCGGCTCAAGAGGTTCAGTTCAAGAACCTCAAGCTGGAGACGTTTCCCGAGGACAAGCTGCTGACGGTGAAATGAAGAAGGCGGAGACCCTGTCCTCCGGAATTGACACCGTGAGCAGGTGGGGCCAATGACCACGGTCAGGAACGGAGCTGACATCCCTTTAGGATTAAGCCGCAGACTTCATCCGCTCAATTGGAATCCTGAATCCTCCCAAAACGTCGGATGAACTGGTTATACCTCTCTCATCCCGGGCCGGGTGAGGCATCGCCTCTCAAATGAAGGTCTTCAGGTACTCGCGAACGCATAACTTCTTGCGGGTGTTATCGGAACTCATGTATCGAATGGTTCCGTAGATGGGACGCTCTGGTCCCCACGCGCGGTCGTAACGGCCGAGTACCCAGAAGATGCCGGAGTATGAATTCGGGTTGCGGCCATCGAGGGCGTATTTGTTGTTGAGTTCGATCATGACATCGAGAGCGTCCCGAGGCGTTGCGGTCCATTCTAGAATCTTCTTGCCCCACAGCATTCGCAGATAGTTGTGGATGCGGCCTTGGCGAACGAGTTGTGTTTGCGCGGCGTTCCAAAGTGGATCGTGCGTTGTGGCTGCCGCGAATTGTTCCAGCGAATAAACGTACTGGCGAGGATCTCGCTCATGCTTGGCGAGAGTCGCTTGTGCCCAATCGGGGAGCGATTCGTACTGGTCGTAATCGTCACGGTGCGAGGTCATGTTGTAGCCCAGCTCACGCCAGGTGATGAACTCATCGAGCCATGACTCGGCTCCGGGACTCGCGCCCCACCAGCCCTCGCGTTTGCCGCCGGTGTTCTCGCCAAGCGACCCTGGCGACCATTCTTCGCGCGTCATCAATTCTTGAAACAATTCATGAGACGAGATGTGGCCGAAGTGTAGATACGGCGAAAGGCCGCTGCGGTTTTCGGCATCGGGATCGTTCGCCCCTGCCGCGTACTGTGTGAGATGCTGGTCCAAAAACTTCGTCAAGCGCTGCCGAGCCAGCGTTGATCCACCACGCGCTTCGACGATGCCGACCGAGTGGTCAATCGGCAATGCCGCGAGTTCCGCACTGTCGCCAGCCAACAACTTCGCCGACACCGGGGGCCAGCGCGTGGTGATCTCCGGCGGCAGCGACTGGATTGGTGGAAGACGCACGCCACTCAAAGGGTTCGGCTTCGGAAATTCTTCAAGATGCGGGAGCAATTGCTTCTGCAGGTAAGCTCGGAACGAGAATGCCGTTGTGAAAACTCGGTCTGTGGCGCGCAACGGCAGTAGGCCGTTTGAATCCACGGACTCCAGTCGCACCGACAACCGAGATGCCGCTGCCGAAACCATGTGTGGCAAAAAGGCTGACGGGAAGTCATCCGTCACGACGACGCAAGCTCGCCGGGCCAACGCCGCCAGCAATCCCTTGTCGGCGTCGGGCCATGGTTCGACATACGGAAAGTACATCACGCCGGGATTGTTGAGCGCGGCGATTCGAGCGGCATTTTCGGCCATGCCGTCGATCATGAAGCAATGAATCCGATCGCTCGCCCATCGATACCCGATTCGTAGTGGCTCGAAGATCACCAGCGGCTTTTGCAACTCAACAGCCAACTCCACCGCGCGTTGCAGGCTGAAATTGGAAGATAGTCGCCGAAATGAGATCATCCAATACAACACGAATTCGCCGTCCGCTCGAATCGGCGCGTCGTTGCAATTTTGAATGCGAATCTTTGGAACGAGTCTGGCACTCATCAGAAATTCAACCTCCAGAGAGTCAGGTTCAAGATGACGGCGAACGAGGTCCACGCCAGATACGGAACCAGCAACAACGCCGCAGTGCGCGACTTGGCTTGAAACGCGAGACAGGTCGCGACAATCGAGAGCCAGAGTACGAGGATCTCGGCGAAAGCGAGGCCAGGGCGTTGCAGGCCGAAGAACAGAAATGACCAGAGCACGTTGAGCGCGAGTTGAATGACAAACCAATTCAATGCGGCCCTCGCGGCACTCCACCCGTGGCCACGCCACACGAGCCACGCGGCGACGGCCATCAGAAAATAGAGAGCAGTCCAAACCGGGCCGAAGAGCCAGTCGGGCGGATTCCAATTCGGTTTCGCCAGCGTTTGATACCAGCCGCCGACGGATGTCGCCGTGAAGGCCGCTCCCAAACCAGCAGATAGGAAGCAGACGGCCATGAAGCCAACCAACCACGCCACCTGTCGAAGCGCGGTCGGTTGCCACGTTGTTGTTTCGACTGAGCGGCGAGCGGTGCTCGCGATGCCGTTCAGCATGCCGCCGAACACAAACTCATGCAGCGGGTAGATCATGTACCAATAGGCTAAGCCCGTCAGGCCAATCGGATCGAACACTGCGGTTTGTCGAATGCGCGAACCGTTGTCCGTCGGCTCGACTTCAAATTCGAGCCACGCTCGGCCGGGAAGTTTCATCTCGGCGGATAGTCGCAAACGGCGACTCGGTTCCAGCGAATCGACTCGCCAGCAATCGACGGGATCGCCGACTCGCAGATCAACCGCATCTCGCCGACCGCGTCGCAAGCCGACTCCACCGACGAGCAAATCGAGCCAGCCTCGAAGTCGCCACAGCCAGTTGCCGTAGTACCAACCGGTTTTACCGCCAATCCGTTGAATCGGAGCGAACGCGGCTTCGACCGGAACATCGACTTCAACTTCACGCGAATCGACCAGTCGCGTTCCGAATCGGATTCCACCCCAGCGATTGGGGCGGCCTGAGGCACTGATTGCATCGGACCAGCGTGTGGCCGTCAGTTCGTGGTCTTCGTTGACGAGCGCTCGCGCGATGGCGTCGCGGACGCCGCGCGGGCGAATCGCGAACACTTCGTGGGCGTGCGAGTTCGTGACCACGGTCGGATTTCGCAGGCTCTCGACCAGCTTGCGGCCGATGCGAGCGTAAACGGGAGTCACCAGTCCGAGCCACAAGCTCGACAATCGTGGCGAAAGAAACGGCACCGAAATCATCCAGCGTTTCAGCCCGCGCTGTCGCGCGTACTCTTGCATGATGTCGCCGTAGGAGACTTGATCCGGACCGCCGATCTCGAAGATGTCGCTTGGACCTGCGGGCAAGTCAATCGCGGCCAGCAGGTAGCTCAACAGGTCTTCAATCGCGATCGGCTGCGCCGGTGTTGACACCCATTTCGGGCAAATCATCACCGGAAGTTTTTGCACTAACGTTCGGATCAGTTCAAACGACAAGCTGCCGGAGCCAATCACGATCGACGCCCGGAACTCGACAACTTGTGCGCCCGATTCGCGCAGGATCGCGCCAACCTCTTGGCGGCTGCGCAGATGTTTTGAGAGTTGCTGCTGCTCGTCACCCAAGCCGCCGAGATAGACGATGCGCCGCACTCCGCTTCGTTTCGCGGCTTCGGCAAAGTTGCGGGCGGCGACGCGATCTTCGTCCTCGAAGTCGTTGCCGGTCCCCATCGAATGCACGAGATAAAACGCGGTTTCGATCTCTTCGAGAGCAGACTCCAACGTCTCTGGCTGCAACACATCTCCAGCGACAATTTCCGTCTGCGGCCCCACTCGCGGCTGCAAGAACTCCGGTCGCCGAGCCAGGCAACGAACCTGATGCCCACGCTGTTCTAGCAACGGGATCAATCTTCCGCCGACGTAGCCTGTGCCGCCGGTGACAAGAATTCGCGAACCAGCAGACATTAGTGAGATCTCGATGACGAACCGGGAACGGCAAACACGATCAACGCGAAAACACCTGAACCGAACGACGGCTCAGGTGTTGTTGCAGAGTTGGCAGGGAACTCCGGCGAGCACCGGTGCGGGGAAACACACTCGACCACTATTAGCGACGGAAGTGTCGAGTTTGGACCAGAGAGTATGTCACTCGACCGGTGGTCGGACAGACGTTCGACACAATTGTCGGCTGAGACGGCATGACGTGTGAAGTCTTCACCGTGGCGGCTGGAGGTAACATCACACTGTCAATCACATGAATGACTCCGTTCGAGGCATCAATGTCGGTCGCGATGAGTCCGGCACCGTTGATGGTCGCCGCACCGTTCTTCATCGCGGTGGTCAACGTGCCGCCATGAACGGTCTTCAATTCCGCCTTGCTCAGCACTTCGTTGGAGAACACTCGACCCACGACAACGTGAAACTTCAGAATTGCCGCGAGCTTCTCTTTGTTCTCGGGTTTGAGCAGGCTCTCGACCGTACCGGCTGGCAGCTTCGCAAACGCTTCATCCGTCGGCGCGAAAACGGTCAGCGGCTGATCGCCAGCCAACACTTCCACGAGACCAGCGGCCTTAGCAGCCGCGAGCAACGTCTTAAATGTTCCCGCCTTGGATGCCGTCGCTGGAATGTTGTCCGCAGAGGGCAGCAGCACTTGATCGATCACGTGAATGATCCCATTCGAGCAATGAATGTCGGCCTTCACGACGGTCGCTTGATCGACTCGCACGTTGCCATCCTCGGTCTTGATGTTCACTCGCTGTCCATTCACCGTCACTGCGGCATTCAGCTTGACGACCTGAGCCGCCGCCACGTTGCCAGCCACGACGTGATACGTCAGCACCGACACGAGTCGGGCTTTGTTTTCCGGTTTCAGCAGCGTCTCCACCGTTCCGGCTGGCAGCTTGGCGAATGCTTCGTCGGTCGGAGCAAGAACCGTGAACGGCCCATTGCCTTGCAGTGTTTCCACCAACCCGGCGGCCTTCAAAGCTGCCGCCAACGTCTTGAACGACCCCGCCTCCACTGCCGTCGTCACAATGTCTTTGCCCGCCGCATCCGCAGCCATCAAGCTGCCTTGAGTCAGGCTGATCGCCGCCGCTGCGGCCACACTTAAAAAGAATCTTCGATTCAACATGTCGCTCTCCCCAATCTCTAGTTCTGGAACTTCCTGAACGATGCCCGACCTGAAATAAGTCGTTCAAATCGTTCAGTTTGATTCAGACCGCCTTCGCCCAAAAGGCTTAACCAGATTCTTGATTATTTCAATTTATACTTCACGCAACCAGCTCGCCTAGGTACCTCTTCCCATCGCGGCGTAAAGTCGGTTGTGCGTGGTCACCCAGATTCGAGTGTGACTAGGCGTTCGTCCGGCCACCAGGTTTTTGACGGTAAATGAACGTTTTGGATGTTTTTTGTGTTGAGGGTCTTCGCGACTGACGGTAATGTCTCAACCAACTTGGAAAGTCCGACAAATTCACCAGTCCGCTTTTGAAGCGAGTCATGCAACACCTTCTCTCACCAAAGCAAGTGGCCACTGCGATTGGGGCCAGCGAATCATCGCTCAAGCGGTGGTGCGATCAGGGATTATTGACGACGGTGAAGACGGCGGGCGGGCATCGTCGGATTTCGGTTCAAGAAGCTTTGCGATTCGTGCGCGAGCACAATCATGCGGTCGTCGAGCCGCGAATCCTGGGGATGTCTGCCACGGATGACCGAAAGGCACGTCGGATTGAAGGCTGTGCCGAGCGCCTGGCAACGGCACTGCTCACGAACAACGAGCAAGCCTGCCATGCCATCGTGTTCGATCTGTTTCTGGCTGGTCAGCCGGTGAGCCAAATCTTTGACGAAGTCATCGCCGTGGCATTTCGGACCATCGGTGAGAAGTGGGAATGCCACGAAGCCGACATCTACGAAGAGCGGTGCTCGTGCCAGATCGCCTTGCGGATCTTACATGAACTGCGGTCGAAGCAGACGCCGCCGAACTCGGGTCTCGTCGCGTTGGGGGCGACCATTGAAGGGGATCAGTACTCGTTGTCGGTGACGATGTCCGAGATTGTGCTGCGCGCGGTCGGCTGGGATGCCCGGCTGCTCGGTTCGTCGATCCCGTTTGATTCGATGGCGAATGCCATCCAGCAGCATGAGCCGCGAATGTTGTGGCTCAGCGTTTCGTACATCCCGAACGAGCCGGCCTTCATCGCCGGTTTCAATCGCTTATCCGAGGCCGCGTCCAAGACCAACACCGCTGTCGTTGTTGGCGGGCGAGCGTTGACGACCGAGATTCGGACGCGACTCCGCTACTCCGCCTTTTGCGACACGATGCGGCATCTCGAAGAGTTCGCCAATACCTTGAGTCGGCAAGCGGAGATTGCTCCCAAGAAAACTCGCAAACCACGAAAGAACGCTTGAGGCACCGATGACATTCGCTCGATTCGATCTCGCCGTAGCCACGTTCGCCAGAACGTGGGTTTTCTCGTGTGTGGCCCATGTTGTGGTGAACGCGGCTACGACATTGTTTGCCGCCAATCCCACCGCGACGTGGCCGCAGTGGCGCGGTCCGTCGCGTGATGGGCAAGCGGCAGTGACGCCCGCGTGGCCGGATCAGGTCGATGAGGCGGCGCTCACTCGAAAATGGCGTGTCGAATTGGGACCGAGCTATTCCGGGCCGATCGTCGGCGAGGATCGCGTTTTCGTCACGGAGACTCGCGGCAAGAAGACCGAGGTCGTGCAGGCATTCTCGCGAACCGACGGCCAAGTCTTGTGGTCCGCCGAGTGGCCGGGTGCGACATTGGTTCCGTTCTTCGCTTGGGAGAACGGCGAATGGATTCGAGCGACTCCGGCCTACGACGGCGAATCGCTGTTCGTTGCGGGAATGCGCGATGTGCTGGTTTGTCTCGATGCCGCGAACGGCAAGGAACGCTGGCGAGTTGATTTCGTCGAGCGGTTCGAATCGCCGTTGCCAACGTTTGGTTGCGTGTCATCTCCGCTGGTCGATGGCGAGCATGTTTACGTTCAGGCCGGAGCTTCGTTCGTGAAGCTCAACAAGCGAAACGGCGAGACAGTCTGGCGGTCGCTGCAAGACGGTGGCGGTATGAACGGCAGCGCGTTCTCGTCGCCCATGAAAGCCACGATCGCGGGACAGCCGCAGTTCTTGGTGCAGACCCGCGAGAAACTTGCGGGCGTTGACGAGGCCACTGGCAGCGAACTCTGGTCGCAGAAGATCGAAGCCTTTCGCGGCATGAATATCCTTACGCCGGTGGTGTTCGGGGATTCGATTTTCACGAGTACCTACGGAGGCAAATCTTGGCTGTACGATCTCACAAAAAGCGGCGATGTGGCCGCTGCCAGCATGAAGATGTCGGTGACCGAACGCTGGCAGAACAAAACTCAAGGTTACATGTCCACACCGGTCGTCATCGACGGGCACATCTATACGCATTTGAAAAACCAACGTTTCGCGTGCATCGACCTCGCGACGGGCAAGGAACGCTGGGTGACCACGCCGTTCGGCAAGTATTGGAGCCTCGTCGCACAAGACAAAAAGATTCTGGCCCTCGATGAACGGGGCGATTTATTCCTGATTTACGCCAATCCGATGAAGTTCGAGTTGCGTAGTCAGCGTCACATCAGCGATTCGCCAACGTGGGCGCATTTGGCCGTTTGCGGCGAGGAAGTTTTTGTTCGCGACCTGAACGGGCTGACGAGCTTTCGTTGGTCTGCCACGCAACAGTAAAGGATGACGCCATCATGAAGATCGCGATCATCGGAGCCGGAATTTCCGGGCTGACCGCGGCGTATCAACTCAGTCTCTCCCATGACATCACGCTGTTCGAGGCCAACGACTATCTCGGCGGGCACACGAATACCGTCGAGGTCGATTTGGAAGGAGAGCGGCAGGTGATCGACACCGGGTTCATCGTGTTCAACGACTGGACGTATCCCAATTTCATTGAACTGTTGAACGAACTCGGCGTCAGATCGCGGCCGACATCAATGGGTTTCAGTGTTCGATGCGATGCTGCGAACTTGGAGTATAACGGTTCGTCGCTGAACGGACTGTTTGCCCAACGACGGAATTTACTGCGGCCAAGCTTCTATCAGATGCTGGCCGACATTCTGCGATTCAATCGCGACGCTCCCGAGTTGGTGCAGAGCGGCCCAACGACCGATGAAACAACGGTTGGTGAGTTCCTCGCGCGGCAGCGTTACTCGCGTGAGTTTGCTGAGCATTATCTGCTGCCGATGGGAGCCGCGATCTGGTCGTGCCCCGTCGGGATGTTTGAAAGATTTCCGATCCGGTTTATCGTCGAGTTCTACCGCAATCATGGTTTATTGAGCGTTCGCAATCGACCAACGTGGCGAGTCATTGAAGGTGGTTCTCGGAATTACGTCGCAAAAATGGCGGAGCGGTTTCGAGATCGCATTCGTCTCAGTACGGCGGTTGAGTCAGTCCGCCGCTCGGCAGATGGAGTGGTCGTCGTCCCGCGAAATCACTCGCCGGAAACCTTCGATCATGTTGTCTTTGCCTGTCACAGCGACCAAGCCTTGCGGATGTTGGCGGATTCGACCTCGACCGAGCGCGACGTGTTGTCCGAATTTCCTTACGGACGCAACCTCGCCGTACTGCACACCGATCAAGCGGTCCTGCCGAAGCGGCGGCGAGCTTGGGCGAGCTGGAATTATCATCTTGCCGGTCCGTCATCGAATTCTGCCAGCCAGGTGGCCACGGTGACCTATCAGATGAACCTTTTGCAGCATCTGCAATCAAAGCACGTCTTCAACGTGACGCTCAGCAACGCGACGCTGAACAACGACGAACGAATTGACCCGGCTAAGGTGCTGCGGCGATTTGAATATCACCATCCGATCTTCACCGTTCAGCGTGCTGCCGCGCAGGCTCGGCATTGCGACCTAATCAACGTTAACCGGACTTCCTTCTGCGGCGCGTACTGGGGCAACGGCTTCCATGAAGATGGCGTCGTCAGTGCCCTGCGCGTTTGCGATGCTCTTTTGCCAAAGGAGTCGCGGGCATGAGAAGCTGTCTTTATGAAGGTGTCGTGCAGCATCGACGGCTCGATCCGATTGAGCATTCATTTCGATATCGGTTGTTTCTCGTCTTCGTGGACTTGGCGGAACTGGACTCGATATTCGGGCGACGCGGCGTCTGGTCCACTCGCTGGCCAGCACTGGCGCGGTTCCGGCGTGCCGATTATTTGGGAGAGCCAACTCGCCCGCTGAGCGACTGTGTCCGCGATTTGATTGAGCAGAGAACCGGGCATCGTCCAGCCGGACCGATCGGGCTGCTGACCAATTTCCGCTACTTCGGCTTCGGCATGAATCCGGTCAGTTTTTATTACTGCTTCGATACGGCTGGCGAACGAGTTGAAACCGTCGTCGCGGAAGTCAGCAACACACCGTGGAATGAGAAGCACTGCTATGTGTTGAGCTTCACAGGCTGGGACGCTGCTCCAACCGATTTGCACGATGAGCAGACCGGGACGGAGTGCCAAGGGGCAGGGCGGTTCGAGAACCCAAAAGAGTTTCACGTTTCGCCGTTCATGCCGATGGACATGACCTATCGCTGGCGAGTCAGCGAGCCGCGCGAACGGCTGGCGGTGACCATCGAGAACTATTCGAACGACATCAAACGATTCGACGCGACGCTGTCACTACAACGACGACCGATCACGCGCTGGCAGCTTGCGCGCGCATTGTTGCGATATCCCTTGATGACGATGCAGGTTTTTCTGGGCATCTATTGGCAAGCGCTGCGGCTGTGGCTGAAGCGAGTCCCGTATGTGCCTCATCCACGACGTGCCGTCCCGACGGCGGCTGAGTCACAACTTTCATCCTCGAAACAAGCGACATTATGAGCACAGCGTGCGCGCCCCAGTTATCGAATCCTCCCACGAACTCGTCGTCGAACGATGACGACTGCGTAGCTGCACCGGATCGCATGGGATTCGTGAGCCGGTTAGCCCGACGACTGGTGTTGCAGAAACTGCAAGAGTTGAACGGTGGGACCATTCAATTAGCCGATGCGACTGGCGCAACGACGCTCGGTCGCGGCGGCGACTTGCAAGCGGCGTTGCAAGTCCACAACCCGGCGTTCTTTCGTCATGCGGTTCTGGGCGGAAGCCTGTCGGTGGCCGAGTCGTATCTGCGTGGCGATTGGGACTGCGACGATCTGACGGCGTTCCTTCGGATCTTTGTGCGGAATATCGAGGCAACGGATCAGCTCGATCGCGGGCTATCGCGAATTGGCAAATGGGTCAATCGTCTGTATCACCGCTGGCATGCGAACAGTAAATCGGGAAGCCGTCGAAACATTCACGCTCATTACGATCTCGGTAACGAGTTCTTCCGGCTGATGCTCGACGACACGCTGGCGTATTCGAGTGGCATCTTTTTATCGCCCACCAGCACGCTGCGCGAGGCTTCGCTGGAGAAGATGGATCGCATTTGTCGCAAGCTCGATCTGCGTGCGAATGATCATCTGCTGGAGATCGGCACCGGCTGGGGTGGGTTGGCAATTCACGCGGCCAAGCAGTTCGGCTGCCGCGTTACGACGACCACGATCTCGCAGCAACAGTTCGATGTCGCTCGCCAACGAATCGACGAGGCGGGACTAACGGATCGCGTGACGTTGCTGTTGCAGGACTATCGCGACCTGACAGGCCAGTTCGACAAACTGGTCTCCGTCGAGATGATCGAAGCGGTCGGGCATCAGTACTACGACACTTACTTCCGCAAATGCAGCGAGTTGCTTAAGCCCGAGGGGACGTTCGTGCTGCAAGGGATCGTGATGCCGGATCGTCGCTATGCCAAGTATTTGAAATCGGTGGACTTCATCCAGAGATACGTCTTTCCCGGCGGTTGCCTGCCTTCGATGACCGCGATGTTGGAGTCGATGTCTCGCGTCACCGACTTGCGGTTCGTTCACGCCGAGGACTTCGGCACGCACTACGCTCAGACTCTGCGCGAATGGCGGCAACGATTTCATGAGCGACTGGATGATGTTCGCGGGCTGGGCTTTCCCGACCGATTCATTCGCATGTGGAACTACTACCTCAGCTATTGCGAGGCAGCGTTCGACGAACGATTTACCGGCGTCGTCCAAATCCAATTCGACAAACCACGGTGCCAACGCGACCCGCTCGCGATCGGGTCGCGCGCCGCGGCATGGAGGTCGGCATGAGCCTGATGTCCTTGGGAATTGAAGCCGTGGAACGAGGTTTGATCCCGGATGTGATTACGCGCGTGGCGATTCGGCGATTGTGCGAGCAGCGCCTGCGTGAATCCAATCGCGGCAGCGACAACGCCGATTCAAGGGAATTCCAAGCGTTCGTCCAGTCGATGTGCGCGGGGCCAATCGCACCCGTTCCAGAGAAAGCCAACGAACAGCATTACGAATTGTCGCCGGAGTTCTTTACCGCCGTACTCGGCCCGCATCGCAAATACAGCTCATGCTTTTGGCCGACCGCAGACACGTCGTTGGTTGATGCCGAGGCGGCGGCACTCGAAATCACTTGTCAGCGAGCCGAGCTGGCCGATGGCCAACAGATCCTGGAACTCGGTTGCGGCTGGGGTTCGCTGTCGCTGTGGATGGCCGAGCGGTATCGAAACAGTCGCATCACGGCAGTCTCGAATTCGGCTCCGCAACGGCGATTCATCGAATCGGAAGCGGCCTCACGCGGCCTCACGAACTTGCACCTTATCACCGCCGACATGAACCAGTTCGCCACTGAGCCGCATCGATTTGACCGTGTTGTCTCGGTGGAGATGTTCGAGCACATGCGGAACTACGAATTGCTGTTGGAACGAATCGCGTCGTGGCTACGACCGGAAGGCCGGCTGTTTGTGCATCATTTCTGCCATCAAAGACTCGTGTACCCGTTTGAAACCGACGGCGATGCCAACTGGATGGGCCGCTACTTTTTCACCGGCGGTTTGATGCCGAGCGAGAACATGCTGCGGCAGTTCGACCGGCACATGACGGTCGTCGAGCAGTGGCGGTGGGACGGCACGCACTATCAACGCACGTCCGAAGCGTGGCTCACGAACTTGGACGCTCATCGCCGCGAGGTGTTGCCGATCCTCGCCGCGACTTACGGACGCGATGAGGCTCGCCGCTGGTTTCACCGCTGGCGTTTGTTCTTTCTCGCCGTATCAGAGTTATTCGGCTACGCGAACGGCCGCGAGTGGTTCGTGTCGCATTCGCTGTTGCAGCTGAATGGGAAGTAAACTATGACACCACTGACCGCGATGCTGCTGAACTCAGTGCTGGTCGTGATCGCTGTGATGACGTGCTTGTGGCTGCTGAGCCTCGCTCGCCGCGACGCCAGTATCGTCGATCCTTTTTGGGGAACCGGGTTCATCGTCGTGACGTGGTTCACGCTGACAGGGATTCCAGCAGCGCAAGCGGTCGAGCGGTCGTGGTTGCTCGCCACACTGACGACGATCTGGGGCTTGCGGCTGTCGCTGTATCTGCTGTGGCGAAACCGGGGACACGGCGAAGACCGACGGTATCGAGCGATGCGCGAATATCACGGGCCGCGTTTCTGGTGGGTCAGTCTGCTAACGGTTTTCCTGTTGCAGGGACTCATCCTGTGGATCGTGTCGATGCCAATTCAAGCCGCGATGGTCGCAGCGGCATCGAAGCCACTCGGCTGGCTCGATCTGGCCGGCGCAAGCTTTTGGAGCATCGGCCTGTTCTTTGAAGCGGTCGGAGATTTTCAAATGGCTCGTTTTCAAGCCAATCCACAAAACGCTGGCCGAGTCATGGATCGCGGCCTCTGGCGACTGACTCGGCACCCGAATTACTTTGGCGATTTTTGCGTCTGGTGGGGGCTGTACTTGATCGCCGCTGCGGGCGGTGCCGCATGGACGATCTTCAGCCCGCTGCTGATTTCGTTCCTGCTGCTGAAGGTTTCCGGAGTGACACTATTGGAGAAAACCATCACCAGTCGTCGTCCCGAATATGCGGCCTACCAAATGCGAACCAGCTCATTCTTTCCGTGGCCACCGAACGCGTGTCGCGCTGATCGCTCGCCTCGTCCCCAATGACAAATCAAGCCGTCAAGCGTTGCATTACCAGCCTGTTGAAAAGGTAGGACGGGCACTCTTGCCCGTCGGTTTTCAAGCTAAGAACTCGTCCAAAAACAATGTCGTCTTTCGCTTTGCGAAAGAACGCCCTTTCGCGGAGCGAAAGGCGACAAACGGCGGAGTCATTCTTGGACAGGTTCTAAATGACGGGCAAGAGTGCCCGTCCTACAGGGTTATTCAACAGGCTGTTACGCGAGGGCTTTCGCCACGGCGGCTTTGGTTTTTTCGAGGCCGGTCTGGGCGACTTCGAGTCCGTCCTGTTTCCAGTAGTTGGGGTTGAACAACTCCAGCGACAGAACGCCGCGGTAGCCGTTGTCGCGCAGGGTGCGGAAGATGCTGGTGAGCGGAGCGACACCATCGCCGCAGTAGACACGCGCGGCGTCGTTGATCGCGGCGCGCGGAGGATCGGCGGGGTAGTCATTCACATGGAAGTTGAACATGCGCCGACCGGCGAACATGTTCAACCCTTCAAAGTCTGAGCCGCCTTTATAGATGTGATAGACATCGAGCAGAAAACAGGCTCTCGGATGAGCCGCTTCAATCCCGACGAACGCTGCTTCGCCGAGTCGGGCCAGCGTTTTTGAGAAACCCCACAGTTCGAGTTGCGGATAGACACCCTCTTGTTGGCCGATCTCACATAGCGCGCGATAGCGTTCGCCCAGTTGGAGCAGATCGAGGCCAGTCTTATCGGTGACGCCGACGGGGGGGGCGGCCAGCCGTTCGCCGCCGATCTCGCGGACCATCCCCATGCACCGCTTGGCCTCTTCGAGTCCTTCTTTCCGTTTGGCTTCGTCTTCGTGCAGGAAGGCCGCGAAGCCGATCGCGCTTTCGACAGTCAGTCCCGCGTCGGCGATCCGCTTGCGCAGGTCAGACAGTACGCCGCCCCCTTTAACATAGTTGTCGAGCGATCGGATCCACGGTTCGATCCCGGTGTATCCGGCCTTCGTTGCGATCTCGATCTCAGAAACGGCATCGACTTTTTTTCCTTGATACTGGCACTCGCGAATCGTGCTCGTGTTGAGGCAGTACCGAAACGGAGAACTCTTGTCCGATGCAGGCTCTGCGCCAGCAGCTCGAACTGTGGTCGAGGCAACGGTGAGCGAAGCGGCTGAGGCGGCGAAGAAGCCTCGCCGTGACAGATCGAGCGACATGGGGACGAGCCTTGAAATCGAGGAAGGAGACAACGCGGGGCGTCAGGATACGTGGGGACAGCGCGATCAGAAAGTCAGGCTGTACTGAAGGGAGGAAGACAACTCGAAGTCCGGATTTTCCTAAAGCCAGACTTCCTACGGAGGGAACATCCTCCCGATTGGAAGTCTGGCTAACAAAGCTAAGCCGGACTTCGATCCATCGGAATCGACATCCCAAGGGCGTTGATTGAATAGCTTCTTGGTCGCAAGTAGACTGCGACGGTCAAGTCGAATTTCTGGATTGGGCTGATTTGGCGAAGTTCTCCTATATTAACGGGAGTTAGAAAGTGCGGCGATTGATCCGGTTGGTCGGGTCGGTGTCGTGCTGAGTCCGAGGTGGGTTCAAAGACGATAGATTGAGGCCGTGCGAGGTCGCCCTGGTGATGGGGTGCTTCGTCGGATTGATGATCGAAATGATAAATCGTGCTGTGAGTCGCATCGGACGGTTTTGAAACACGGAAAAATTCAACGGAGTGGTCTCATGGGCAATCGAGCAATTCAATCAACACAGGCGATGCGGCCGCAGTATTGGCGGGGACGAAACTGGGCACGCGGCTTGGCCGCACTCGGCGTGGTGGCGGGTGTGGTCACGGGGACTTGGGCCGTTGAAGAGGCGACGAAATCGGGGCCTCCCGGTTTGAGGGGAATTCTGTCGAACGTGGCTCCGGCGGCGCTCAGCGTCGAGGAATTCGCGAAGCTCGACGGGACTTGGACTGAGTGGTCACAGGGAGCGGCGGCGGCGGTCACGGATTTCTACGCCAAACTCGATTCGTCGGACTCGAAAGAACAGCGTGCGGCGCTCGACCTGTTAAAGCGGAAGCTCGATGTGATGCAGCGGGCGATCAGTGATGCCAAGTTTGCGTCTTTGCATGACCCGTTGATTGCGCTTCACAATCGACTTGCTCGTCGCATCGACTTCGCGGAAGCGACGCTCGACACGATTGAGATGGACCCGGTGGCCGCTCGTGCGGCGAACCTCGCCAAGGCTGGACAGGCAATTGCCTCATCCACTTCGGCGCTGCGAAGCTATCTGAATGGGATTGGCGGCGGTGGTCCGTGGCTTTCGTATGTGAAAGCGGACCAACTTGGCGCTGCACTGGCCAAGGGAGTCGATAGTGAAGCGGCGATCACGGCGGCAAAGTTGAGCAAAGAGAAGATCTCGGGACGAACGACTTTGACCGCTGAAGACCAGAAGCAGTTTCTCGGGCGACCGGCATTTCTCGCTTATGAAGCCGCCGTCGATCAGTACCTCACCGTGGCGAATTGGCAGGCTCCGGCAGATGCCACAGAGCAGTTGCGAGGACAGCTCAAGGGTCTGTTCGATGCGACCGATGCGTACGCGGAATCGCGAGCCAAGGAAGATGCTGGCAAAGTGCGGACGGCGTATGCGGCGATCCGCAAACTCGCGCCGGATGGTGGCGAGCGGCTGTCGGCCGTTCTTCAGAAGTACCTCTTCAATTACAACAGCCGCATCGTGGCGAGCGAAGAATTTTTGAACCGATTGCTTTCGGATGCTCGCACCGAAAATGGGCAGGTCGTGGACAACGTGCTTGGGGCACAGGTCAGCGGTTACCAGACGACTTCGACGACTGTTGGTGTCGATCTTCGGCCCAGCCCGAACACAGCTCGATTTGACTTGGCCTTGTCGGGGACAATTCAGTCCAACACGGTCGGTGTGACGAGTCAGGCAACGGTCCAGACCTCGGGTTATCACACGTTTCTCGCGGCGAAGGGGATCACCTTCGACGGCCAGAAATTCGTCACATCTCCCGCCACGATCTCGGTGAACCCACACAACACGACGACGGGGATCTCAACGAATGCCGGGGGCTTCCTGTTTGGAGGGATCGTCCGCGACATCGCTTCCAAGGAAGTGGAAGCTCGACGCGGCCAAGCCGAAGCGATCGCCGCAAGTCGCGTGCAAGATCGCGTGCTGCCCAAGTTCAACGAGGAAGTCGATCGATCATTCGCTGACGCGACCGTCAAGATTGAGAAGGAAGTGTTTGCGGGACTCCGTGCGGCGGGGCTGTATCCTGACGCGATCACGTACCAATCGACGGACACCGCGTTGCGGGTGAATTCACGTTTAATGGGAATGGGTGAACTGGGAGCCGACTTGCCTCACAGCGGCCTCGCTTCGGATCGCGGAGCGACGGTGATGCTCCACGAGTCGGCCATCAACAACTCGATCGACCGCATGGAACTCGCGGGACAGACGCTGAACGACACCGAACTGCGGGCGAAGATTGAAGCGTTCCTCAGTAAGGCTCTGAACCGAGCCGTGAAGTTAGACGCGGTCAAAGCTGTGGCAGACGAAGGTGATGAAGCCAAGTCGCTGAGCGCGATTTCGTTCGCACCTGCCGATCCGATGCGCGTCCGCCTCGAAGGGGGCGAATTGGTGTTGGTGATCCGCGCGGGCTTCAAGCAGGAAGGGAAAGACGACATTCCCGTGCGCGAGATCGTGGTGCCGATCGCCTTTGAAGTGAAGGGCAAGCAAATCGTGGCGACGCGCGGCAACGTGGCGTTTCCCGAGGGTGGCGGCCTCGCGACGAACGGCGTGATCCGCAAAAAGATTCAGTCGGTCCTGCCCGACCGCACGCTCGATGGCAAGGTTGACATCAAGGGGCCGAACAAAACGGTCACCGCTTACGTCTCGCGAATCAAAGTGGCCGATGGCTGGATTGGAATTACAGTGAATTGAAGCCGCCGGCTAACAGCAACAATTGACGGCTCTTACAAGCCCCGCAGGCCACTCGCTTGCGGGGCTGTTTCGTTGGGAGTGACGCACACTAACCCGAAGCGTGAGCGAGGACGATCCCGCGCGAGACATCAACGCTGAATGTCTCATCGCCCTCGCTCACGCGGCGGGTTAGTGTTCCTAGGAGAGGCTGTTCATGACTGAAGACCAATCACCGTTGCGATCACTCGCGTTGTCTTCGCTGAAGGTTCTCAACAACGAACCGGATGCGTCGGGGCCAGCATCGACCCACGCCATCGATCCGATCTGCGGGATGAGCGTTGATCGTGCGACCGGTCGCTCGTGCGAGCGCGATGGAACGACGTGGTACTTCTGCTGCGAGTTCTGTCGCACGAAGTTTCTCAACCCGGCACCCGCTTCGACCGAGCCTCCACTGCCCGGCACGAACTACTTCTGCCCGATGTGCCCCGGCGTGACGAGCGATCATCCCGCGAGTTGCCCGACGTGCGGCATGGCTCTCGAACCCGAATTGGCTTCAGGAACTCACGGTGACGATGACACAGGACTGCGCGATTTGTGGAGGCGCTTCGTCCTTGCGGTCGCCTGCACGGTGCCCGTGTTCGTGCTGGCGATGGGTCCGATGATCGGGCTTCCCGTTAATCGCTGGGTCCGACCAACGACATCGTTTTGGTTGCAAGCACTGCTCAGCACGCCGGTCGTGTTGTGGTGCGGCTGGCCCTTCTGGGTGATCGGTTTCCAATCGCTGCGGACTCGTTGCTGGAACATGTTCACACTGATCCTGCTCGGTGTGGGGGCGGCCTTCGTGATGAGTCTCGTGGAGTTGTTCAGGCTGACGTTTGGGTACTCCTCGACAGGGCACGAACAGGTTCACGCCAATCTCTACTTCGAGTCGGCGGCAGTCATCACGACGCTGGTGTTGCTCGGTCAGATTTTGGAACACCGCGCACGGCGTCGGACGGGGCAGGCGATTCGCGAGCTGATGAACCTCGCGCCGCCGATGGCATGCGTGATTCGGAACGGTGTCGAGCAAACCGTTCCACTGGGCGAAGTCATGCCGAGCGAGATGATTCGCGTCCGTCCGGGCGAGACAATTCCGGTCGATGGCTTGCTGATGGGCGAAGGTTCACTCCGTGATGACTCACACCGCAACGCCGAGTCTTTTTCCGGTCCCGTTGCCCCCCGCCTTGGGGGGGAGAGAGTTAGGGTGACGAGGGCCGAGGCGGACACGCGACCATTCACCGCAACAACCCCGACGGAGCCGAATGACTTTCATCCGACGCAACTCCGCTGCGAAGAGGAGACCCCTCACCCTAACCCTCTCCCCGCAAAGCCGGGGCGAGGGGACAAGGCCAAGAGTCCGTTCATCGCCTTCTCTGACCTTCATCCCTCGACCCTCAACGATCAACCTCCGCTGACGACCATCGACGAATCGATGCTGACGGGCGAGTCGCTTCCGGTCGCGAAGGGTGTTGGCGATCAAGTGCTCGGCGGGACAGTAAACCAGACAGGCTCATTCCTGATGCGGGCGGAGCGGGTTGGTAGCGAGACGTTGCTCGCGCAAATCATTGGGTTGGTGGCGAAGGCTCAGCGCAGTCGAGCGCCCGTACAGCGGCTGGCCGATGTGGTGGCGAGTTGGTTTGTACCCGCAGTGCTGAGTGTGGCTGCGGTCACTCTCATCGCGTGGTCGCTGGCGGGATCGTCCAGTCATGGGCTGGCGAATGCTGTCGCGGTCCTGATCATTGCGTGTCCGTGTGCGCTCGGGCTGGCGACTCCGATGGCGATCACGGTGGGAATGGGGCGAGCCGCCCGCAGCGGAGTCCTCTTTCGCGATGCCGAATCGCTCGAAGAACTTCATCGCATCGACACGCTGTTCATCGACAAGACCGGTACGCTGACTGAGGGAAAGCCGAGTCTGATGAAGCTCGATCCCGTGTCAGGCTTCTCTCGCAGAGAGATCTTGCAATTGATCGCCTCTGTTGAGCAATCGAGCGAACATCCGTGGGCGCGAGCCTTCGTGAATGCCGCGAACGCAGAGGGAATCGAACTCCTGTCGGTTGCTGATTTTCTCAACGTGCCGGGGCAAGGTGTGAGCGGTCGCGTGAATCACCAGATCGTCCGCGTGGGCCGCTCTCAGTTCATTTTCGATGGATTCCGCGATCGAGTCACCGAAGGACCACCTTCCGGAGGAAGAAGTGTTCTGTTTGCGTCGGTGGATGGCCAGTGCGGTGCAATGTGTGAGTTAGAAGATGAGATTCGCTCGTCGAGTCCCTTGGCAGTGGAGGGGCTTCAAAAAAGAAACGTCAGAGTCGTATTGCTCACCGGAGATCAACTCAGCTCTGCACAGGTTGTGGCCCAGAAAGTCGGGATTGATCGAGTGGAAGCAGTGCTCAAGCCAGACGACAAGCTCACACGGATCGAAGATGCCCGTCTCTCCGGCCATGTCGTTGCGATGGCAGGAGACGGGATCAACGACGCGCCCGCATTGGCTGCTGCAAACGTTGGCATCTCGCTGGGAACCGGCACCGACGTGGCGAAGCAATCGGCGGGAGTGATCCTCGTTCAGCCCGATTTGCGCCGGATCGTCACCGCATTGGCGCTCAGTCGGGCAGTCATGACGAACATCCGCCAGAACCTATTCTTCGCGTTCGCCTACAACGCGTTGGGAGTCCCGCTCGCAGCGGGAGTTCTCGAACCCTTCGGCGGCCCGGCCCTCGATCCGATGCTGGCGGCATTGGCAATGAGTCTGAGTTCGTTGTCTGTAATTGGCAATGCGCTGCGGCTGAACGGCTTGCAGGACGAGTGATGTCAACGTTGTGCGGCGGAGCGCGTTGCGTTCACCAGCAGTTCAGCATCGGAAGGCTCTGATTTGGCTGGCCTCCAACGCGGAGTTGATGGTTGTGAGACTTTCCTTCGACCAATAGAATGCCCCCCTATTTCAGCAGCTTTTGATCTGACCGGATCGGTCGCTGCGGCTGCAAAATTGGAGTTGGACCGAGCGCATGCGTTTTCTCCTCATTGATCGAATCACCGAGTTGGTGCCGCATCAGTCGGTCTCGGCCCTCAAAAATTTGTCGCTGTCTGAAGAATATCTCGCTGACCACTTCCCCGGTTTTCCTGTCATGCCTGGCGTCCTGATGCTTGAAACGCTGGTTCAGGCGGGTGGGTGGCTGATTCGGCACTCAGAAGACTTCGCCCAAAGCACCATCCTGCTGAAAGAGGTGCGGGCGATCCGATACAACAACTTCGTTTCCCCTGGGAACACGCTTCAGGTTCAGATGACTGTCAGGAAGCGAGATGGCGGCGTTTGGGACTTCACCGGAACTGGAACGGTGAACGGGACATCGGCAGTTTCCGCCCGGCTGACTCTCGAAGCCTTCAATCTCGCTGATCGTAATCCCGAGTTGGCCGAATCTGATTCCCACCGCCGAGAGGTCTATCGCGGCCTCTTCCAGCAAATCTGGAAGCCTGCGGCTTGATGAATGAAATTGGGGAAGCTCTGCGAACTGCAGAACATTCACGCTAGAACAACAACACGACAGATCCAAATCGACCGACGATTGTGCGATGAAGGGTGACTCTTCGATGAAGCTTGCAGGACGAATCGCATTGGTGACCGGCGGAAGTCGCGGGATTGGCCGGGCCATCGTTTGCCAGTTGGCAGAAGCGGGTGCGAAGGTCGCCTTCGTCTATCAGTCGAACCGCGACGCCGCCGAAAATTTGGCGAAGGAACAGGCAGACTTGGGCCGCGAAGTGTGGGCCTTGCAAGCCGACGTGAGCAAGAAGCCGGAAGCCGATGCAGTAGTAGAACAAGTGTTGGCCAAGTGGTCGAAGATCGACATTCTCGTCAACAATGCCGGGATCATCCGCGACAAACCGATCCTCGCGATGTCGATCGAGGAGTGGCAGCAGGTGATCGATACCAATCTGACCAGCGTGTTCAACTTCTGTCAGGCAGTTGTTCGCCCGATGATGTCGGCCCGCTACGGCCGGATCATCAACATGTCGAGCGTTTCGGCAGATTTCTCGAACCCAGGGCAAGCCAACTACGCGGCGAGCAAGGCGGGAATCGAAGGCTTCTCACGCTGTATGGCAGTCGAATACGCCAAACGCGGGATCACGGTGAACTGCGTAGCACCGGGTTTCATCGAAACGGACATGACGGTTGCAGTCGTCAACTTGGCCGGGGACAAGATCAAAAATGCGATCCCCGTGAAGCGGCTCGGCAAGCCGGAAGACATTTCCAACGCCGTGCTGTTCTTCGCCTGCGAAGAAGCCAGCTACGTAACCGGACAAGTATTAAAGGTGGATGGCGGATTGACGCTGGGCGGGATGGGCTGATCGTCAGCCATCAAGGTAAATTGAAAAGCGGGAATTGGCTGCGTTGCCTCAAGGTGGCGTGGCTATGAGATAAGTGTGGGTTCGATTGGCCGGAGCCTTGCCCCGACGGTCAATCGCCGATTCAGGGGCGGCAAAGAGCGGGACGGTGGTTCGCGGGCTGGGTGTTCGCCGAACTGCCTCCTCAGGAGAAATTGGGATGCCTTCACGCGACGAAATTTTGGAAAAGGTCAGAGAGACATTGGTCGATGCGCTGGGACTCGATGACGATGAGGTCACGCCCACCTCGCGGCTCAAAGCCGATTTGGGAGCCGAGTCGATCGATTTCTTGGACATCGTGTTTCGGCTCGAAAAGAACTTCAACACGAAGATTCCTCGCAACGAACTGTTCCCCGAAAGCCTGTTCTCGGCCGACGCGGGCTTTGCCGAGAACGGTCGCGTCACCGAAAAGGGATTGACCGAACTGAGGACTCGTTTGCCTCACGCCGATCCCGCAACGATCGAGAAACTGGCGCTGGATCCACGAGTCGAGAATGTCGAGGACTTGTTCACGGTCAATATGGTCGTGAACTTTCTGGCCAACAAGCTGGGTGCGTGATTGGCCGAGTCGCGGCGTTGAGGCGAGTCACTTTGTCTCGAGTGCGTCCCGGTGACGGATCGTTGCCGGTGACGCCCCGAAGGGTGTGTCATGCGTTGGTTCTGGGTCGATCGGTTCACCGAGTTTGAGAGTGGTTCTCACGCCAAGGCGATTAAAAACGTCACCTTGGCGGAAGAGCACCTGCACGATCATCAACCTGGTTTTCCGGTCATGCCCGCTTCGCTCATCCTCGAAGGATTGGCCCAAACGGGCGGGCTGTTGCTGGGTGAGAGCCGCCAGTTTTCCAAATTGGTGGTGCTGGCCAAAGTCCCACGCATGACCTTTCACGGTTGGGCGGGACCGGGTGACACGCTCACGTATTCAGCCAAGTTGACGGACTCGCGTGATGAAGGCGGAATGGTGGACGTGACGGCTCACGTAGGCGATCGCTTGGTGGCTGACGGCGAGATTGTCTTCGCTCACGTTGACGAAAAAGAGGCGGGAGCAGGCCGCGCCGATCAACTGAACTGTGTCTTCACTCTGCTGCGCGGTGTGTTGGATGTTGGCAAGGCGGGTGATGGATCAAAGGGCGCTTCCGGTCCCTCGTGAGCGCGGTTGCGATTCAAGTTTTGGTGGCGAGGAGAGAATCACATGAGACGCAGAGTCGTGGTGACCGGGATTGGTGCCGTGACCCCGATTGGCAATTCTGTGGACGCCATGTGGCAGTCTCTGCAGGAAGCGAAGAGCGGGATCGGTTCAATCACGCATTTCGATGCCTCACATTTTCCAACCAAGTTCGCGGCCGAAGTGAAAGGCTTTGATCTTGCCAACTATGTTGATGACCCGAAGCGTTTCGAGTTCTCTGGGTTGAACATTCGCTTCGCGGTCGGTGCGGCCAAGCAAGCGATGGACGATTCGGGCTTGCTCGACGGGAAGCTCGATCCCGCACGGTTCGGCGTCTATCTCGGTGCGGGTGAAGGACAGCAGGACTTTTCCCTCCTCATGGGATTGTGTGCGGAGTGCCAGCGTGATGGACAAGTCGATCTCGAACTCTTCACGCGCGGTGGATTGCAGCGGTTGCACGCTCAGACGGAGCTTGAGCAGGAACCGAACATGCCCGCCGGTCATCTGGCGGGGTTGTTCGACGCGCAGGGGCCAAATCTGAACTGCCTCACGGCGTGCGCCGCTTCAAGTCAGGCGATCGGCGAAGCGACGGAACTCATCCGTCGTGGCGATGCCGACGCGATGCTGTCCGGAGGTGCGCACAGCATGATTCATCCGTTCGGTGTGACCGGATTCAACCTGCTCACGGCACTCTCGACGCACAACTCCGACCCCCAGGGCGCATCTCGCCCATTCGATCGCAATCGCGACGGCTTCGTCCTTGGCGAGGGAGCCGGGATGGTGGTCCTCGAAGAACTCGAACACGCCCTGCAACGGGGAGCTCGCATTTACGGGGAAGTCGTTGGCTACGGATCGACGGCCGACGCCTACCGCATCACTGACATTCATCCCGAAGGCCGCGGTGCCGTCGCCTGCATCCGCATGGCCATGCGGGATGCGAGCCTCAACCCGGAAGACATCCAGTACATCAACGCACACGGGACAAGTACCGAAGTCAACGACAAGGTTGAGACCTCGGCCATTCGGCAGACGTTTGGTGACGCGGCCTACAAGACGCCCGTCTCCAGCATCAAGAGCATGATGGGACATCTGATCGCCGCCGCCGGGAGCGTCGAAGCAATCACCTGCCTGTTGGCCATTCGTGATGGAGTGCTGCCACCGACCATCAACTACTGCACACCCGATCCCGACTGCGATCTCGACTACGTTCCGAACGAAGCCCGCCAAGCCCCCGTCCGTCGGGCACTCTCCAACAGCTTTGGTTTCGGTGGCCAGAACGTGTCGCTGATCTTCTCGGAGTTCCGAGGCTGACAATCTGGATGAGCGAGGCATAGCACGGGCGGCTTGCCTGTGCTTCTCAACGAGAAAGCCGAGCAGGCGAGCCGCCTACTCTAGGTTGATTATCGGTCGGAGAAGTGCGAGTCCGGTCATGTCGCTGCCGATGGTCATCCCCTTAGAAGCCATGAGCCGTGCGCTCGAACTCGCGCGACGCGGCGTCGGTCGCGTCGAACCGAATCCCGCTGTCGGCGCGGTGATCGTCGCTGATGACGGACGGGTACTGGGCGAGGGCTGGCACGAACGATTCGGCGGGCCACATGCCGAAGTCATGGCTCTCGCGGCGGCTGGCGTTTTGGCTCGTGATGCCACGCTGTACGTGACGCTCGAACCGTGCTGTCACTTCGGCAAGACACCACCCTGTTCGCGTGCCGTGATTGCGGCGGGGATTCGTCGCGTGGTGGTGGCCACTGGCGATCCGGCGGCGCATGTCAACGGCGGCGGCATCGCCGAATTGCGTGCGGCGGGGATCGAAGTGGAAGTGGGACTGATGGCTCAAGCAGCCCGCCGTCTCATCGCGCCGTTCACCAAGCTCACGACAACGGGCCAGCCGTGGGTCCACGCCAAATGGGCGATGACGCTCGATGGCAAGCTCGCGTCGAAATCCGGTTCGTCGCTCTGGATCACGAACGAAGCCTCCCGCGCAATCGTGCATCAGTTGCGAGGCCGCATGGACGCGATCCTCGTCGGCATCGGGACGGTTATCACGGACGATCCGTTGCTGACGGCGCGGCCACCGGGACCAAGAACTCCCCTTCGCATCGTACTCGATTCCTTTGCCAAGATTCCGTTGGAGTCGCAGCTTGTTCGTACCACCAGTGAGACACCGACGATTGTCGTAACAACGTCTCACGCTGACACAAATCGTTGTTCCGCGCTCAGTGCGGCGGGTGTTCAAGTTCTTATGATCGAGTGCGATTCTAATGGCCATCCTGATCTCGCCGTCTTGCTCACCGAACTCGGACGCCAGCGTCTGACGAATGTCCTCGTGGAAGGCGGAGGTCAAGTCTTGGGATCGTTTTTCGATCGAAGTCTGATTGACGAGGTGCATGCGTTCATCGCGCCGAAGTTGATCGGCGGAGCAAGCGCACCGTCTCCGCTCATGAGTGAGGGCCGGGCCGACATGTGCGAGGCGCTGAGCTTGGATGACTCGACCGTTGAGATCCTCGAAGGCGACATGTATCTCCACGGCTGGACGGCCAAAACTTCGTCGATCGAGTGAGTCATCACACTCCACGTGGCGCTGAGTGATATGTTCAATCGCCCCGTGTGCCTACCATGTCCTTGAGCGACCAAGAACCCACAGCGCTGCGGCATGCGGCTCGCCAATGTGTCACCTTTGGTTGCGAGATATCTCTCGCAAACACGAATGCCGGAGACGACCACAGTTGTTCGTCTCCGGCATTCGTGTTTGACAGTCAATTCACCGCTGGGCGGCATTGACGCTGAAGTCAGTTGTTTGCACAGCCACCGGCACCGCAGGCGGCACTCGGAGCGGCACAGCCCGCTTGAGCACACGGATCGGTTGGACAGCAGGTCTGCACGGGGACTCGACGGCAGACCGTCCGTGGGACGCAGATGACTTTCGTTTCTTGAATCTGTCGCGGCGTGCAGTGGGTCTTCGTCACCATGCGGGTTTCACAGACTTGGCGGCAGGTCGTGTAGGGAACCTTGCGGGTCCGAACTTCCTGAGTCATCGAGCAGGTTGTGTAAGGGACTTTCTTGGTGATCGTCTCGCAGGTCCAAGAGCAAGTCGTGTAAGGAACCTTCTTGGTGATCGTCTCACAGGTCCAAGAGCAGGTCGTGTAAGGAACCTTCTTGGTGATCGTCTCACAGGTCCAAGAGCAGGTCGTGTAAGGAACCTTCTTGGTGATCGTCTGTTGTTCGTAGCGAACACAGGTGTACGGAACTTGCTTCGTGCAGGTGACTGGAACGCGACGGCAGACCGTGTAGGGTTGCTGGCAGTGACGGACTTCTTGCACCATGCGAGTGCAACAGACCGTTCGCATTTCAGTGCGGGGAACCCAGCGGCGACAGCAAACCGTGCGGGTCGTCTGGCAGCATCCGGTACTGGTGGTCGAGCAGCCCGTGTTACAGGTCGAGGTGCAAGAAGGTTGAGCACAGACCGGTCCCGGAACCTGCTTGGTCTCCGTCACCCAATCGCCTGTGCAGACTTCGACTTGCTTGGTCTCCGTCACCGGCTTGCAGACCGTGTGGCACACGTCTCGGTAACAGATTTCGGTTTCGGTCTTGTAGGTCGTACAGCAGACTTCGCGGCACTTGGTCTCATAGACCGGCTTGCAGATCGTGCAGCAAACATCGCGATAGCAGGTCTGGTAGCAGGGCTTGCGAACCGTGCAGCAGACATCGCGGTAGCAGGTCTGGTAGCAGGGCTTGCGAACCGTGCAGCAGACATCGCGGTAGCACGTCTGGAAGCAGGGCTTGCGAACCGTGCAGCAGACATCGCGGTAGCACGTCTGGTAGCAGGGCTTGCAGACGGTGTAGCACTCGTCGCGATAGCAGGTCTCGTAAACGTTGCGGGTGCAGGTCACGGGGACTTGCTCGGAACACTGTTCGTAAACTGTCCGACAGCAATTGACCGTCTGCTGTTCGTAGACGGTTTCTCGCACGGTCTTATAGCGGGTTCCACAGCAGCGTTTGGCCGCCAAGAAGTTGCCGCACGGGGCACACGCATCGGAAGGGCAGCACCGTGCGCTGGCCGCTCCGCAATAGAAGGCTTCAACTCGCGTGTCGCTGCCGAGAGCCAACAAACTTGCTGCGACGACAATCCAAGCTGCGTGTCTCATCGATCGGTCCTTGTCCCTGTCTAAACTGCGAACTCAAGCGGTCAATCACGGCGGTAATCAAAGTGCGCGCAGCTGTCGGTTTCGTCTCCTCGGAGATCGACCGACACACCCACCCAACTTGAGACAAAATGCGCACTAGCGCGCACCGCGATCCATCGCATGTGTTCTCCGACGGCCCCTCACAGAAACCGGTAGTTGATCGAAGAAGCCTACAAATGATGGCACTTGGGTTCCCAAGCACGCTCACCGACGAGGCCATTTCTGTCGTGATCTTCATCGGCGGAGTTCTCGAATCGTCTTCTCGGTATTTCGCCACGGCTTTGCTCAACACGCATAATTCCCAGACTGCCCCCGGGCCTCGACGGTATGAATCGCCATCATCGGCTCAATCGGTAAAAACGGCTGGAGTGCGCTGGAGAGACCATGGGGCAGTTCGTTTTGAGTGGTCGGCTCGACTTGTTGTCGAGAACACTTCACGATGTTTTGCGATGTCGAAGCGGAACCTACTCGTGCAGGAGTTGCCATCGTGAAGTTTGCGATCTGTCAGGAATTGTTTGTGGATTGGGAATGGGAACGTCAGTGTCAGTTCATCGCGGAGACTGGTTATACGGGGATCGAACTCGCGCCGTTCACACTCGCTCCGCGGATCACCGATGTTAGTGCCGCGCGGAGGCGCGAGTTGCGGACGGTTGCCGAATCACACGGCTTGACGATCTGCGGTTTGCACTGGCTCTTGGCGAAGACCGAAGGACTGCATCTCACCACCGCCGACGACGACGTTCGCCGCGCGACGGGCCAGTATCTGAGAGACCTCGGTCAGGCCTGCGGTGATCTCGGCGGGACGTTCATGGTTTTCGGGTCTCCACTGCAGCGGAGTCTGATGGATGGAACCTCGCGCGACGAAGCGATGGAACGCGCGGCAGAAGTGTTTCGCACGACGATGCCGGTCTTGTCCGATCGTGGCGTGACAATCGTCATGGAACCGCTCACGACCAAGGAAACGAACTTCATCAATACCTGTGCGGACGCTGTCGAGTTGATGAGCCGGGTCGATCATCCGAATTTCGTGCTGCATCAAGACGTGAAGGCCATGCTTAGCGAGCCGACTCCGATCCCCGAATTGATCGCGCAGTACGCCGACGTGACCGGACACTTCCACGTCAACGATGACAATTTGCTCGGCCCAGGTATGGGACGCACTGACTACCGCCCAATCTTCGAGGCACTGTTGCGAACGGGGTACTCGGGCTGGGTATCAGTCGAAGTTTTTGATTACGCGCCCGGCGCAGAGCACATTGCACAGGTCAGCATGCGTTACATGCGCGATGTCCTGCGAGACCTCAACGCGTAATGAACGATCAATGAGTTGTTGGTCTTCATGCCCTTTCAGCGTCAGTCGCCAAAGTGCCGCACGCGAATGGTCACTGCTGCCGTAGTGACTCGCGTTGCCCGTGCGCGTCGTGAGTGATCGAAAAGTGCGCTGTGCTGGCACTCGCTGTCGTTTGGAGATGTTCGTTACACGAGAGTGGCTCGTTGTCATAGATCGCGCGGCAGGCCTTCTACTTCGCGCGCCGGCTTTCAGTGGAGGTCAGCGAATGCTGTTCAACATCCTTAGCTTGCGCTGCGAATGGGCGACATCAACTCAACGGTTTCACGCCGCTTACCGTGGCACTCAGTGCAGGGGGATACACCGTGAACATCTCGCGCAAACAGCCTGTTTCATAGACTATTCGAGTCGCCCGCAACATCGGCTTCGTTCATTGAGAATGATCTCGTGACACAGCTCACTCGTTGTGGCATGTGGGTCTCATCGCGCCTTGTTCGCGCGGCAGCACATGGCGTCGAATCATCTATCGCGCGCGATCATCGCATCGTTCATTCATCGTGAACGAGATCATTCAATACGATGACCGCGCGATGCCATCACGAAGCGCATCGCGCGCAGCATCACATCGAACAGCGCGTGAACTTTGGCAAAATGAGTTTTTTCTTGTCATCAACGCGCAGAATTGCCTTGAAGTATTCTTCGGAATACGTAGGATGTCGCCCAGTTTGGTGTCTGGGGTCTTGGATCATTTACTGTCAAGTCAACGTCAACGAATTGCTGCCGCGATGAGTGACGCACGAGACGGTGAACAAGCTCTCAGACACGCGGCTTGTCAGGGTTGACAGGCCGAATGGATTCGGACGGTGTGACTTGTTGAGATCGATCTGCTTAGCCCGGTGCGCCAGCGGTTGAGACAGTCACGCAAAAGACTCTTGGAAGGAGTACATGCAAGTGGCAAAGAAGAAGGCAGTAGCGAAGAAGGCAGTCGCGAAGAAGGCCGTTGCGAAGAAGGCCGTCGCCAAGAAGGCAGTCGCGAAGAAGGCCGTTGCCAAGAAGGCAACGAAGAAGGCCGCGAAGAAGAAGGCTGCCGCAGCCCCGACTCCCTGAATGATCGGCCTCACGGCCTGATCTCGCTTGCTACAACGAAGAAGAGAGGCGGTTGGTTATCCAGCCGCCTCTCTTCTTTCTTTGCCTCGCCATTTCTCGTGACGTGAGCAACCCGTTGCCCTCCCACTCTCACTTGGGCGAGCATCAGAATTGATGATGCTCGAACACGGTCAGTCACACTTGCGCTCGTGTGGACTCGGTCGGCATCTCGCCGAACGGCTCTTTTTCTGCGACGGGTTCCAACGTAACAACGGGCACAGACTGAGCGGATAGCATCGACTCGACGCCGGCGACAGGCTCGACGGCTGACAGCGCTGCATCGATAGGTAACACGGTGCTGCTCACGAACGGAGGCTCTTGTCCCTGAAGTTGGCACAAGGCGTTCTCGGCCGCGCGTTGTTCGGCTTCTTTTTTGTTCGGTCCCCAAGCCGGGGCGTACGGGTCACCGCCGACGAGGACTGCCACCAAGAAGCATTTCGAGTGATCCGGTCCCTTCTCATCGAGTACTTGATAGACCGGCGTTCCTCGGTTGTTCTTCTGTACGAGCTGTTGGAGCAAGCTTTTGTAGTTCTTGCCGTGACTCGTCTCGACCGTTCGTTCGATCTCAGGAGCCATGAGTCGGCGGACGAGTACACGGGCCGCATCGAAGCCACCGTCGAGATACACGCCTGCAACAATGGACTCAAACACGGCGGCCATGATCGAAGCGGGGAGATTGTCCGGGTCGGCCAAGCCTTTGCCGAGTTGCACGCAGTAGTGAAGTCCCAAGTCGGAGCTGATCTTGGCGCACGTCGTTCGGCTGACGATCACCGACTTGACGCGCGTCAGGTCTCCCTCGGTCTTGTTGGGGTACAATTCAAAGAGCTGCTCGCAGACGACCGCACCCATGATGGCATCGCCGAGAAACTCCAGCCGCTCGTTCGACTCCAATCGCGTTCGAGCAATTGAAGCATGCGTCAGGCACAGCGTGAGCAATTGGCGATCACGAAACCGATATTCGAGCGATGCCTCGCAGTGGCCGAGGGTTTGGCTCATCGCATCCGACTCAGGCTGGTCCGTCATCCGGTCAGATCCTTGATTGTCACGGTGGCGGCCAGCCGCAAGACAACAGGGCTGGAGTTGGGTTGCTTCTATATTTCGCGAGTGCCGCAGTGTCAATCCGCTGCCAGGCGAAGGGCCGAGTCGTCAACCGCACTCACCGCTTCGCATTCAACACACCGGTCACCTGCGAATGGAACTGCTGCAGATCGACCTGTTGGCCGTCCTTCGGAAACGGGTGCGTTGTAAGGAACCACTCTTCGGTGAATGAAGCCGAATCACCTGGCTTCAGTCGTTCGCGCGGGCCGATCGGTTCGAGCTCGATGCGCGGACCAGTCGGATACCAGACCGAGAGCGTGATGGCAGCGGCTTCGCTATAGACGCGGTCGGGGTGCGTGGCGAAGCGTTTCACGAACAGCATGTCGTTCGGCATGAGGTAGCCGAGCCATCCCGCGTAGGAGTCGAAGCCGAGCTTCGGCTTGCGGGGCGGGGCGAGGATTTCGAGAAAGCCATCTCGCTCACGGATCAAGTCGTCCTTGTTGCGAACGTTGATGATGGCGCTGTCTTCGTACATCGCGTACTTCGACGGAAAGCGGCTCGGTCGATCGCCGAGAGGGATCAGGCAGATGCCACCGCCGGGTGAGAACGAGCGGCCCCAATGACAGATCTCCTGCACCTTGTTCGAGATGTTGAAGATCGTCTGCTTGCAGATCAGGCTCGGCGCGACGGGCTGGCCGTTCACAAGGGATTCTGCGGTGAGCGAGAACTCGCGCACGAGTTGAATCCCTGCCAGTTCGTCGCGCGGGCTGGTGAGCTTCGCCGCGCAAGGCCCAACGATTTCGCCGGTCCATTCGCCCGACCAAAGCTTCTGATGCGGAGTCGTCACCAACTCGGGGCCATAATCAAACCGGCCGGCCGAGATCGAACCAACCTTTCCCGGCTGCCACTCCTTCTCTTGCTCATCGAGATACATCGCCCCTTTGCCATCAACCGAGAAGTCGAGCACGCGACCGCCCGCCTCCGGGCAGAGAATGGCGTGTGCCGTTCCCCGTTTCAGTGCGATGGCCTTCGTGTAGTTGAAGTGCTTGATGGCCTGAGCTGATCCGGCATCCGTGCGCGCTGTCGGTTGCTGGGCAAAGCAAGAATCGACCGAGACTGCCAATGTGAGAGTCAGAACTAAAAGTGCCGGACGAGTCATGCTGAGGCTCCGATTTGGGCGTTGTCTATGGCTGGAATGAACCGCAATTTTCGTTGAGGCGAACCCGATCAAGGGGCATCACATTAACCAGTTCTCTTTTGGCAAATCTGAGATGGCCGTGAAGACTTGATCCGCTGTCAGTACGACGAGCTGATGCTGCCTCGCGATTGCGGCGATCACCAAATCAAACTGGGATAGCACTCGACCTTGTTTGCGGCAGATGGCGAACAGCTCCTCATATTCAGCCGCCGTGTCGGCATCCATTGGCCAGAGTCGGAACACGGAAAGGGACTGTCGCAACCGATCCAAGTTTCGTTGGTAGTACCGCCCCAGCCGGATACCTGCTCGATACTCGAATAGCACTGGGAGACAGATCCCGACGCGATCACCGCTGCGCAGCACAGAATCGACACGCGGCACCAGCATGGCATGACCATCGAGATAAGCTGAGAAGTGGTTGGTGTCCAACAGGTACTTTGTCACGTCGAAGCGTCCCGAACTTGGCGGGCGACTTGCTCACGACTGACGCGATCCACGTCCTTCAGCGCGACGGCAATTTGCTCGCGTTCTTCGCCCTCGTACTCCATCGGCCCTAAGTCTCGAAAAACTAGCAGTCGCCGTTCCAATTCATCCGCGGTGAGGTCTTCATCGAAGCCGACAGCGTTCGATGACACCGGGACGATCTCGACCGTCATTCCCTCCCAACGGCGAGGAATTGGTCCGCTCGTTTCGACTCGACCGTCCAAGATGGTGGCCAACAGCATGATGAACTCCGCACGTGCGATGACTGAAATAACAGTGGCAAGCTACACGTCCAAATCTTTCACGTCGAGGGCGTGTTTTTCGATGAACTCGCGGCGGGGTTCGACTGCGTCACCCATCAGGACTCGGAACATTTCATCAGCGGCGGCGGCATCGGACATAGTGACCTTGAGCAGCGTACGAACGGCCGGGTCCATCGTAGTGTCCCACAGTTCCTCCGCGTCCATTTCACCGAGGCCCTTAAAGCGTGTGACCTTCATGCCGCGTTCGCCGAGGTCTCGCAGTTGCGGCAGCAGTTCGCGCAGGCTGGTCAGCCGCACGGAGTGATCGTCCTGAACGATCTTGAACGGGAAGAACGTTTCCCCGTCTTTGTTTCCCGCCGGGTAGAGGTCGGGGAGGCGGATGCCGAAGCTCTTCAGTTCGATCAGGCCGTTGTTGATCGTGCGGATTTCGTGGAGATCGATGACTTGCAGCAACTCGTCCTTCACGGAAGCGGCTGGCGCAGTGGCACCGTTTGCAGGAACGGCAGCGGCAGCGGTCTCGGCAGGATCCGCTTCCGCAACGACGGGCCGCACCGCAGTGGCACCGGCAACCGTGAGTTCTCTGCCAAGACGCTGCTCTTCGCGCTGAACGAACTGGCGGACCTCTTCGCGATCGAAGAACCAGTGTTCTTGCTTACCGAGGAAGACGCGGAATTCCGGCAGCTTGTCACCGTCGCCGACGCGTGTGTGCATGTGCTTCAGCGTGACACCGCGTCGTTCGAGCAACTCGAACGGATCGTCGAGCCGCTGCATTTGCTTGACGATTCGCGCGAGGTGTTCGCCTGCCAGTTCATCACCGTTCGGGAAGACGAGTCGGCTGCCGTTGAGACCCAGCTCGATCAGTTCCGTCACCATCCGATCGTGCGTCTGAACGTAACGCGTCTTGTTTCGCTGAGTCACCTTGTAGAGCGGCGGCTGCGCGATGTAGATGCAGCCGTGTTCGACCAGCCCGCGCATGTGGCGGAAGATGAACGTGAGGAGCAGCGTACGAATGTGACTGCCGTCGATGTCGGCATCGGTCATCAGGATGATCTTGCCGTAGCGCCGCTTCGTGATGTCCTCGGTCTCGGCCATCGGCGGGATACCGATCCCCTTGAAGAGGTTTGAGATTTCGGCGTTGTCCAAAATCTTGACGAGCTGCGCCTTCTCGACGTTCAAAATCTTGCCTCGCAGCGGCAGGATGGCTTGGATGTTGGAGTCGCGTCCGGTATCGGCCGAGCCGCCGGCCGAGTCACCTTCCACGAGGTACAGCTCGGTGATGTCGAGTTCGCGGCTGCGGCAATCGCGCAGCTTGTCGGGGAGTCCACCCGACGTGAGTGCCCCTTTGCGACGGACCATCTCGCGCTGTTTGCGAGCCGCCTCGCGAGCCTCCGCCGCGATCGACGCCTTCTGGCAGATGCGTTTGGCATGAGCCGGATGTTCTTCGAGGTACTTCGTCAGGATCTCATACGTGACGCTCGACACGGCCCCTTCCACTTCGACGTTCAGCAGCTTCGTCTTGTTCTGCGATTGGAACTGCGGGTCGGGAATGTTGACGTTGATGACGGCGGTCAGTCCTTCACGGAAGTCATCGCCGGTCGGTTCGAGGTCTTTATAGAGACCCTCTTTCTTGCCGTAATTGTTTAAGGCGCGCGTGACTGCCGAGCGGAAGCCTGACAGATGCGTGCCGCCGTCCGGGTTGGGAATGTTTTTATTCGTGAAGCAGCGGACGTTTTCGTTGTAACCGTCGTTGTATTGCAGTGCGACGCCGACTTCGGTGATGTCCAACTCCCCGTTGACGAGGATCACCTCGGGGGTGAGCGCCGTCTCGGTGCGGTTGAGGAACGTGACGAACTCAACCAAGCCCCCTTCGTAGCAGTACTCCTCGGCTTGGCCAGTTCGCTCATCGACAATCTTCAGCGCGACGCCCGAGTTGAGAAACGCCAGTTCTTGCAGCCGCTTTTGCAGTGTGTCGAAGCTGTACTTGGTGTCAGAGAAAATTTCCGAGTCGGGCTTGAACGTCATTCGCGTCCCGGTTTCGGTCGATGTCCCGAGCTTGCGCAACGGACTGGTGACGCCTCCGCGCGAGAACTCCATCTGCCAGACATGCCCCTCGCGCCGGACCTCGACGTCCAGCCATTCGCTCAGCGCGTTGACCGCCTTGATCCCGACGCCGTGCAGTCCGCCGGTTCCCTTCGAGTAGCCACCCTTGCGATCGAACTTGCCGCCCGCGTGAGTGCTCGTCAGTACGACTTCAAGAGCCGGCTTGTTCCCCTGATCGGGCATCGGGCCGACCGGGATGCCTCGCCCTTGATCGGCCGTCGTCACACTGCCGTCCAAATTGATCTGCACGGTGATGAGCTTGCCGTACCCGCTGAGAGCCTCGTCGATGCAATTATCGACAACCTCATAGACGAGATGATGCAGCCCGCGCGGCCCGGTGTCGCCGATGTACATGGCGGGCCGGGTGCGAATCCCTTCAATATTGGTGAGGGCTTTGATCTGATCTGCGCCATACAGCGCTGGTTCAACTGCGACTACGTTCGGGTCAGACAACGGACGATTCTCCAGAGGACTCGAAACCAAGAAATTGCGATTCACTCGTTTAACCGCGTGGGCAACGCCCCGCGAGTCGAGCGACGTTGGAGTCTGCTTCGCCATCGACTCGCGGGGCGTTGCCCACGCGGCTAAACGAGTTTGTTACATCCCGCTCAGCCGAAATTTCAACCGCTTCACGTTCAGGTGAGGAAACTGCTGCTTCAAACGGCCGAGTAATTCAGCCGACTGAAACGATACCAACTCATTCAGCAGCGGAGCCGTCTCGACGGAGACGGTCAACGTGCCACGAACCACTTGTGTCGGACGAGTCTGTCCGGCATGAGTCTCGCCCACGACGGACTTCCACGCGACTTGTAGTTCGTCCTCACTGCGGACTCGCGCAAATCCCCGCAATGCAATCAACTCGGCCAGTGCGAGGGACAGCGGTTGCGGATCACGCGAGCCAGACATTGTTAACTCTTTTTGTTTGTCGGCACCGCGATTGAACTACCTGTCGCGCGACAGCGGCATGATGACATAGGTGTAGTGATCTTCCGTGGCGAACACGGCCGGGTCTTCGTGCGTGCTGAGCTGACAGCGGAACTGTGACCCGCTGTCGAGTGACTTCAAGAAGTCGGCAACGTAGCGCGGATCGAACGTGATCTTGATGTCTTCGCCATCGAACGGGATCGGTAGCTCAATCTTTGACTGCCCGATGTCGGCGGCTTGGCTGTTCAGCTTCAGGATTCCTTTGCCGAACGTGAAATCGACGCCGCGACTTTCTTCGTTTGTCACGATTTGAGCCTGCCGGATCGCGGCGTAGAACGGGGCGACCACCATGTCGATCGTGGCTTTGAACGAAGTCGGGACAACCTTACGCCAATCGGGAAAGCGACCTTGAACGAGTTGGCTTGTGATCGTTGTCCCGCCGCAGCGGATGGCAATGTCGTTGGCATGGATCGCGATGTGCGCCTCAGCCTCGCCGTCGGACAGGCTGCGTTCGAGCAAGTTCATGGCTTTGGACGGAACGACGGGAGGCGTCGCTGGCTTCTCAGGTGATCCAACCGTGCGGCAATCTCCTGCGACGACAGCCAACCGGCGGCTGTCGGTCGCGGCGAAGGTCGCTCGATCGGAAGTCAGCTCGACTTGCACGCCGCCGAGGGCATAGCGGGTGCTTTCGGTATCGGTGGCGAAGATCGTCCGGTGAATCAACTGCTTCAGCGTCGCAGCCTTTACTACGAAGTACTCTTCGTCCTCAAACGTCGCGACGGGAGGGAAGTCGGCGGGGTCTTCGGCGGAGAGACGAAACTCGCTGTACCCGCAACGAATCCAGATCGCGTCGCCGGTGATCTCCAGCTTCACCACATCGTCGGTCAACTCACGCAAGACCGACAATACGCGGGCGGTCGGGAGCAACGCTTCGCCATTCGAGTCGGCTTCGATATCGGGCAAGTTACAGCGAATGCCGATCTCGCTGTCGTTGCCGATCAGCGTCGCTTTGTCCCCCGAGACGACCAGCTTGATGTTCTTGAGAATATCCTTCGTCGTGCGACTCGGCACGACACCGGCCACGGTCTGAAAGGCGTTGGTGAGAGTCGCTCGTTGACAGATGATTTGCATGGCGAAACGGTGCTTTTGAATAAGGGAAAGAGTCAATCCTCGGGGCGGATTTCGCGGCGACAGGCCGCAGGTGGAATGGGCCATTTTGAGTGGGCGGATTGTAGCCAAGTTCGCTCCAAAACGCAGCCGTCCGAGCTGCGTCAAAACAGGGGGCAAACTTTCGTTGGAAAGGCTTTGTCCCCTCGCCCTGGCTTTGGGGGGAGAGGGCTAGGGTGAGGGGCTTTTCTTCACCCTGACCCAATCACGCCAACCTGTTCAAAACAGCCGAAGCGATCGTGTTCAAGCCAGAGAAACTAAGGAGCGGGGCCGTAATCACTTCCCGAAGGTGGCACAAACCGGGGCTAGCGCCCTGCGGCTCATCGGGAAGTAATTGCGGCCCCGCTCCTAACGTCCGCCGCCGTCAATCGACCATCATGCAGAGCCGATGCGACTAAGACTTGCTGGACGCCAGACGCTCGCCAGCCGATCAGGTCTTCAACGCCACGCACCCCACCACCGCAGGTCAAGCGGACGTGCGGGAACTCAGCAAGAATTGACTGGCACAGCAAACCCGTCCGCGCGCCGCTTCCCATCCCGACATCCGCCAGATCGAGCACGATTAGCCGTGAGACCCCGCAATCGACCGCTTGTCGAACGATCTCGCGCGGGTCGCGACTCCAGCCACTCGCAGACTCCGCCAACATCGGCTCGCCGTTTTGCAGGTCGAGGCTGAACGTGACCGTCTCACACGCAGCGGACAGTTCAGCAAGGTGGCTCGGTGCGCGTGACGACTCCAACCCAATCACCACTTCGCAGCCGAGCGAACGCCATTGTTGAACGTCCACGACCGTTTCGACGCCCCCATCCACCAGCAGCCGAAAGCCGTCTTCGACAAGCTGCCTGACGACATCCCAGTTGGGACGGTGATGCACGATCCCATCGAGATCGGCCACGTAGAGCCGTTCAAAACCGAACTCCCTCCGCAGCGCACGCGCCACTTCGAGCGGAACGGTGAACGACGTGAGCTGACTGCGCAACGGAAGGTACTCATCCCGTCGGCCGGCCACGCCACGCACGACCACGCTCCCGAGCAAGTCGAGAACAGGCAGCACGAACTTATCGGCTAGGGCGGGCGAATCAGCAGTCATCGTGCGGAGTGGTCCAGCGTGGACAGAGATCAAAACGAACAGTGATACTAACGATCAGTGTGAAACGTGTCTGTTTGGATTGTGTACTTGATCTTCATCGCGAGGTTTCACCGTGGCCGATCCTGCCTCCATCGCAGCGGCTCCTGCATCACCAAGACCGAATGCCGGGCGCGAGGCAACCTCGCGGACGTGGCGGTTGTTGATCTCGTTCCTCCGGATCGTTCTGCTGTTGCTCATCATGATCGCGTGGTTTCAAAGATCGCTGATTTACCATCCAGCGAAGGCCAAAGCGTTACCTGCTTCGGGGAGTCACGTTTCTCACGCGATCTTCGATGTCACCGTGAAGTCACACGATGGCCTGACGCTCAATGGTTGGCTCAGTATTGCGGACGAACTCCAGTCAGCGCTGCCCGTCGATCTGAAGCCACTTTTGAAAAAAGGGCGACCACTGGTCATCGTGTTCCCCGGCAATGCCGGTCATCGCGCCTATCGGACTCACTTGCTGCACACGTTCGGTGAACTCGATGTCGATGCGTTGATCTTCGATTACCGAGGTTACGGCGATAATCCGGGCAAGCCATCCGAAGCCAACTTCGTGCGCGACGCGCGGACCGTGTGGGACTACGCTCACAAGACGCTGGGGGTCTCGCCCAAACAGATCGTTCTTTACGGTGAGTCACTTGGTGGCGGAACGGCCGTGAGGTTGGCGAGCGAACTCTGTCGAGATGGCATCGAACCGGGTGGCCTCATCATCCAGTCCTCCTTCAGTTCACTGATTGATGCGGGCGGCTATCACTTCCCGGTGCTGCCTGTGAGTTTGATTCTGATCGACCGCTTCGAGTCCTCGCGCCACATCACCGCCATAACCTGCCCGATCCTCCAACTGCACGGCGTGCGTGATTGCGTTGTCCCGCTGTCACTCGGCAAGAAGCTGTTCGACGCGGCACCGGCTCAGTCATCGAGCAAGACCACCAAGCGACAAGTCCTCCTGCCGAACTCCGATCACAACGATGTCTACGGCCCCGACCTGCCGCTGGTCGTCGATGCTCTGCGCGCCTTCTTGAAACAAGTCGCCACGCACGCCGCACGGTAAATCAACCGCCGCACTGTTGAACCGGGCACGGATTTTCCGCGTGGGCGTGCCGTGACCCCCATGAAGAGAATTGACCACGGATGGCACTGAGGGCACAGATAAGACCAAGAGTGACAAAACTGAGTTGAGGACCCTCTTCATGAACTCGCCAGTCGCCTCGGCATTGCAGCGACGGGCGCTGAGGATGAGAGAGACTTGGGTCAGTTGTAGGACCAAGATTGCAGGACACCTCTTGGTTGGTTTCCTCTTCTTCACATCTGTGCCTATCAGTGCCATCTGTGGTCGATACTCTTCTTCACTCCCGTTGCGAGATTCCCGCGTTGGGGAATCCGTAGTTGAACCAGTTCGTACTCATGGCGGCGGCCTGCTTCGGTGTCCATGCCATTGACGTTCGATGTCGATTCACCCATAGTTCCGCCCCGCCTGAAACGGCAGAAAACCCCTATTTCACAGACAGAAACTGCGAATCATGTCCGACACGCCCGATCGTTTGGAAGCCGCCCGACTCGACAAACTCGCGAAGATTGAGGCACTCGGTCTCGACCCGTGGGGCCAGCGTTTTGATGGGCATATCGCCATCGAAGAGGCTCGCGACAAATGTCCGACCGAGTCGGGGACGGAAGGTCCGGTCGTGCGTGTCGCCGGACGTATCCTCCGCTGGAACGACAAAGGGAAGCTGCACTTCATTCACATCCAAGACTACACCGGTCGCATCCAGTTGATGCTGTCCAAAAAGGACGCCAGCGAAGCGATGTGGTCGCTGCTGGAGTGCCTCGATCTGGGAGACCTGATCGGCGTGGATGGCACCACGCGCGTGTCGAACACCGGCGAGAAAACGATCCTCGTGACGGGCCTCACGATCCTCTGTAAGTCGCTCGCGCAGCCTCCTGAAAAATTCCACGGCCTCCAAGACAAAGAGTTGCTGCTCCGTCAGCGCTACGTCGATCTGATTTACACCGAGGGCGTCCTCGACCGCATGTTCAAGCGGCTCAGGATCATTGATTCCATTCGTCAGACGCTGCGTAACGAAAAATTCTTCGAGGTCGAAACGCCCGTCCTGCACGCGATCGCCGGTGGCGCGGCGGCACGTCCGTTTACGACGCATCACAACGCACTCGACATTCCGCTCTTCCTGCGCATCGCGCTGGAACTGCATCTCAAGCGGCTGATGGTCGGCGGCGTCGAGCGGGTCTACGAGATGGGCCGCGTCTTCCGCAACGAGGGGGTCGATGGGACTCACAACCCCGAGTTCACGATGATCGAACTCTATCAGGCGTATGCCAACTACGAAGTGATGATGGAACTCGCCGAGAAGATCATCTCGAACGCTGCCATCGCCGCGAACGGCACGGCCGTCCTACCGTGGGGTGACAAAACCGTCGATTTCACGCCGCCTTTTCAGCGTGCGAAATACGGCGATCTCTTCCGCGAACACGCTGGCTGTGACATGCACGACCCCGCAGGAGTCGTCGCCGTCGCGAAGACGCTCCACATCGAAACGGCCAACCGGCACCACGACGTGATCGTCAACGATGTCTTCGAAGCGACCGTCGAAGACAAACTGGTCGGCCCGATTTTTGTCTACGACTACCCGGCGTCCATGTGCCCGCTGACGAAGCGAAAGAAGTCCGATCCAGCCATCGCCGAGCGGTTCGAGATGTTCGTGGATGGTATGGAACTCGCCAATGCCTACACCGAACTAAACGACCCGCGCCTGCAAGAGGAACTATTCCGCACGCAACTTCAGGGGCTGGCCGAGGAGGACTCGATGGCCAAGATGGACCACGACTTCGTCCGAGCCTTGAAAGTCGGCATGCCCGCCGCCGGCGGTATGGGAATCGGCATCGACCGCCTCGTCATGCTCCTGACCAACACCACCAGCATCCGTGATGTGATCTTCTTCCCACTCCTTAAGCCGGAGCATTCGGCGTAGGTGGCGGACGGAGAGAACCGACTCTTGGCAAGAAGCTCTTCCCCGAATGGGCCGTCTCGATCACAATCGGTTCGTGAACCGGCAAGTTGCTCCGGCAATCGCTCAGTGTTGAATGAGTTCAGTTCATCTGGGCGATCAATGGCGACGGACGACATCAGGATGAAATGACCGACGGAACGAACGCTGCTCGCCCCGCGACCAATTGCCAAAGGACTGGCCCATGTACAAGTTGATTCTCTGTCAGCGTTATTTGCGAACGCGCTATATTGCTCTGGCCAGCGTCATCAGTGTGACGCTCGGCGTGGCGACGATGATTGTCGTGAACTCGGTCATGGCGGGGTTTAGCGGCGAGATGCGGGAACGCATCAAGGGCGTTCTCGCCGATGTCGTCATCGAAACCCGTAGTACCGACGGCGAGCCGGACGCGGAGTCTCACAAGGCTCTCGTCCGTGAGCTGATCGGCAAGTACGTGGCGGGAGTCACGGCGACGGTCGAGATGTACGGGATGCTCAGCTTCGAGTATGGCGGGCAATACATCCCGCATCCCGTGACGCTGATCGGCATCGACCCCGAGAGCAAGTCGGAAGTTGGCCCACTGGTCGATTACTTGCAGAGCTATCACGCTCAGCACGATGGAAAGAATGTCACTCCCGCCGAGCGGTCCCTCGGTCAGAAGCCCGGTTGGGAATTGACGGCCTCTGCGATCGAACGACGGCAACGCGTCGCCGAAATTACTCAGCAGCGCGCTCAGTTGCTGAGAAAGCTCAAGGAGCAGCGACACGACGAAGCGGGGCAACACGAACCGGCTCCGCACGCCGCTTTGGATGATCCGTTCGCGGAAGTGGACGCCAAGCTGCCAGGAGGCGGTGTCCAAGATTTGGCTTCGATTGCCCAGCCGCAGGACGGGCGAGTCTACATCGGCGCGGGCCTCATCAGCTTTCCTCACAAGGATGAGCAAACGGGTGAAATGCGCACCGTGTTCATGGTTCGTCCCGGCAATGATGTGAAGATCACGACGGCTACGGCGGGGATTCCAACGGGAGCCTACTACGATGCGACCGTCGTCGATGTCTTCCAGAGTGGCATGAGCGAGTACGACTCGAATTTCGTCTTCTGCAACCTCGAACATTTGCAGAAGGTTCGCAAGATGATTCGCACGCGCGAAGACGGCACCGAATCGCGGGCGATCACGTCCGTACAGATTCGCCTCAAGGACTATCGCGATTCCGACAAAGTCGTCGAACTACTGCGGACGGAGTTCACACCCGATCGCTACACCGTGCGAACGTGGGAACAAAAACAGGGGCCACTGTTGGCGGCGGTCGATGTCGAATCGTCAATCCTGAACATCCTGTTGTTCCTGATCATTGCCGTCGCGGGCTTCGGCATCCTGGCGATCTTCTTCATGATCGTGGTTGAGAAGACGCGCGATATCGGAATCTTGAAGGCTCTCGGGGCAAGCTCCTCCGGTGTGATGTCGATCTTCTTGAGTTACGGTCTGTCACTCGGAATGGTCGGCAGCGGGGTGGGCGTCATCGCGGGGCTGCTCTTCGTTCACTACATCAATCAGATCGAAGGGATCATCACGATCATCACCGGTCACAAGGTCTTCGACGAGCGGATCTATTACTTCAAAGAGATTCCAACTCATGTGGACCCGTTCACGGTCTGCTGGGTCGCGCTCGGTGCCATCACGATCGCCGTCGTCGCGAGCATCCTCCCCGCACGCCGCGCGGCACGCCTGCAACCGGTGCAAGCGCTCAGACACGAGTAAACGGCAAGCCTCGAAGTCCGGCTTTAAGAAAAGCCGGACTTCGAGATGCTGCAACCAGAGCGAAGAAGCCCCTCACCCTAGCCCTCTCCCCACAAAGCTGGGGCGAGGGGCCAAGCCAAAACAAACGACCTCCCCATTTGATCGGCCAGGAACGGAAACCATGCCCACCGCCAGCACGATCTTTCACCCGTCTTCAGCCTTTTCTCCTTTCACGACCCCGTCTCGCGAGAAGCCTCCCATGCCCGAACCGCAGATTGCGGCGATTGCCGTTGAGAAGGCGTACCGCAAGGGAGACCACCAAGTCCCCGTGCTGCATGGCGTGGACATCTCCGTTCACAAGGGTGAGTTCCTCTCGATCGTCGGCCAGTCGGGATCGGGGAAGAGTACGTTGCTGCATCTGCTCGGCCTGCTCGATGCGCCCGACGTGGGCGAAGTGCAACTCGACGGCCAGCGCATCGACGACCTACCCGCACGGACGCGCGACGAATTGCGGAACCGAGTCTTCGGCTTCGTCTTTCAGTTTTATCATCTGCTGCCCGAACTAAGTCTCATGGAAAACGTGCTGGTTCCGCTGATGATCCGGCACTCGATCTGGGGCTACTGGCAGCGGCGGCGCGAGTACCAAGATCGCGCCCGTGAAATGATTGATCGCGTGGGACTGGGCCACCGCCTGACACACCGTCCGTCCGAACTGTCCGGCGGTGAGATGCAGCGCGCCGCGATCGCCCGCTCGCTCGTCGCACGCCCCGAAATTCTGCTCGCCGATGAACCGACCGGCAACCTCGATCAAGGGACCGGACGCGGCATCATCGAGCTGATGGCCAAGTTGAACGAGCAGGAACGCCTCACTATTATCATGGTTACTCACGACCAGCTCATCGCCGCGGAAGCTCATCGCACGGTGAAACTCTGTGAAGGTCGGATCGAACCGGCGTAAGGCTTGCGGCGTATGTCACTCTTGCAACGCCAACCCGCAGCGTGAGCGAGGGGGAGGGAATATCCCTCGTGGAATCGCCCTCGCTCACGCTGCGGGTTGGTGTTCCTGAACCTCGTTCGCCTGTTCACTGTCTGCATCGACCACGACTCGCAGCCCGGCCCGGTGCCGGGCTGCTTCAACACGGGAACCCTTTCGATGGCCTTGAAGATTTACCTCGGCGGCAAGTTGGTGGACGAAGCCGATGCCAAGATCAGCGTGTTCGATCACGGGCTGCTCTACGGCGACGGCGTCTTCGAGGGGATTCGCGTTTATGGCGGCAAGGTTTTCCTCCACCAGCAGCACATCGACCGACTCTTTGAAAGTGCGAAAGCCATTCGGCTCGTCATCCCGATGACGCCGGAACAGGTAATCGATGCGGTCGAGCAAACGGTGAAGGCCAACAACATTGGTGATGGTTACGTGCGGCTCGTCGTCACGCGCGGAGCGGGTAGCCTCGGCTTGGACATTCGCCGGACGAGTCATCCACAGGTCATCGTCATCGCCGACACGATCACGCTCTATCCTCCCGAGACCTATACCAAGGGGATGAACCTCGTCACGGCCAGCACCATCCGCAACCATCCCGGTGCGCTGAGTGCCCGGATCAAGTCGCTCAACTACCTGAACAACATCCTCGCTCGAATCGAGGGAACCGACGCTGGAATGGTTGAGGCACTCATGCTCAATCACAAGGGTGAGGTCGCCGAATGCACGGGCGACAATATCTTCCTCGTAAAGAATGGTGTGGTCCGAACGCCCGGCGCTGACGCAGGCATCCTCGAAGGAATCACGCGGAACGCCGTGATGAAGCTCGCGACGGAAGCAGGCTATCGCGTCGAAGAATGCTCGCTGACGCGCCACGACCTCTACGTCTCCGACGAAATGTTCCTCACAGGAACAGCCGCCGAAGTCGTGGCCGTCGTCAGCCTCGATGGTCGCAAAATCGGATCGGGCGAACCCGGCCCCATCACCCGCGACCTCCTCACCCGCTTCCAAGTCCTGACCCGCTCGGGAGCGTGACTCGTAGGGTGAGAAGGCCGCAGTTTGGCAGAAGAAGTGAGACTATGGACTGGACGCCACTCAGCGAGAAAGAATTGTCTGATCTGATTGCAGGTGCCGTGACCGTCATGGAACCGAAGGCCAGTTGCCTCTGGGACCTGATTCGCATTCCACCAACAAAATGGACATTGCATCCATGGGGTAATCTTGGAGGTGGATTCTGGGTCGTCGCGATCATTGGAACTCAGGTCGTGTGGTACAACGATATTGAACATGGGTTCAACGTTAGTCGCTACGCAAAGGCGGGAGAGATAGACAAATACTGGTGCAACCAAGACGAATTACAGCACACGATCTATGCGCTTTTACAACAGATAGAAACTGGCGAAAGGCTTGGAAGGTTTGGACCGCCTGAAGCATTAACGTAAAGTGCCGAACAAAGCGGTGGCGCCGGAGCCGCCGATCACGCGGGTTTTGAAATCAGACTATTTTGGCGGCAACGCGGTTGCTGCAGTCGTTCGAACTCTGATTTCACAGATGGGCACAGACAAAGGAACAGACCAAAAAGAATAATTGGTCCTCGTCTTATCCGTGCCTTCAGTGTCATCCGTGGTTGAATCCCTTCCGCTTGCTTGCAGATCAGAACGGAATCGGCATGAACGCAGCTTGGATGTCGATGATCGGCTCGATGGTATTGTTTTCCGCTGCCTCATTGTTCGGGGCGGACGAGGCCGCGCGGGCGGTGGCGAAGGTGAACGGCAAGGCGATCACGGCGGGAGATGTCGAGTTCGCGGCAGTCACTCAGCAAGTGAAGCCCGAGGAGCGAGCCGCGCGTGAACCGCAGCTCATCGAACGCTTGATCGAACGACAGCTCGTCCGTGAGTTCTTGACCAAGCGCAAGATTCAGGCACCAGCCGACGACGTGCAGTTCCAAATTCAACATGCCGAGTCGGTCCTGAAGAAGCTGGGCGAAGACCCCGACGCATTCTTGGCGAAGCTCGGCTACACGTCCGAGCGGCTCAAGCAGGAACTCGGCTTACCCCTCGCGTGGCAGGTCTATGTCCGTCAGACCGTGACCACGCCGCAGGTGCGCGAGTTCTTCGAGCAACATCGGGCCGAGTTCGACGGGACGCAGCTTCGCGCCCGACAAGTCTTCTTCAAACGCGACGCCGCAAAGGTTGATGCCCGTGCGAGCGAGGCCGATGTCGCCGCCTTGGTCACGCGGTTGAAGGAACTGCGCGAGCAAATCGTCTCGGGCAAGCTGTCGTTCCCCGACGCGGCCAAACAGTTTTCCGAGGCCCCCAGCCGCGATCAGGGCGGTGACGTGGGTCGCTTCGGTTTTCGAGGCAAGCTCCCCGCGCCGGTCGCTCAAGCCGCGTTCGCTCTCAAAGTGAATGACATCAGCGAGCCGATCGTCTCCACGTTCGGAGTCCACTTGATCCAAATGACCGAACGCCATCCGGGCGACCTCAGCTTGGAAGATGTCCGCCCGCAAATCGTCGAACGCCTCGCCGATCAGCTCTGGCAGGCGACCATCTCCCGCGAACGGACGACCGCGAAGATCGAGTCCCCCGCGAAGTGAGCTAGACCCGTAGGATGGACGCCTCGTCCGTCCGAGTCGGCTGCTTGGGACGGACGGATGAGGCGTCCATCCTACGAGTGAGTCTGCAATCGCCTGCCATTCGCCGACGCAGTCGGCTGGAGTGTCAAACAGCGTGACGATCAGCTCATCGTTGTCTCTGGTGTCTCTCGTTTCCCATGCCGCCGCCGCATGATCCGCCAAACACCCATCAGCCACAGCAGCGGGAAGCCGATGAGCAGCGTCGCGAGCAGCCACGGTGTGGTCATGCAGGAGTTGGAGACTTTCTGATTGGGTCCGGGACGAACATCGAACAGTTCCTTGTTGAGCAGCGTCGAGGCGGCGACGAATCCGGGGAGCGGGCGATTGGCGTGCAGGGGTTCGGCATGCAGAAAGGTCCGGTTCATCAGGCTCATCCATTCCGCGAACGAGATCGACGAGCCGGACTGAAACTGTTCTGCGGGAGTTCGCTGAGATGGAGGGAGTCTGTCACGAGCCGCATTGATCCACTCAATCGTCTGAAACAGGCTGTCGGCATGTTGGGGGCGTGGTTTGCCGGAGATCGTCTGGAAAAACTCATGGCAGTCCTCCTTGGTGAACTGTCGCGTATGGCCGCCCTTTGACACCGTGGGCGGATTGCCCAGACGTATCTTGAAACCGGGCACCAGCCCCGAACGGTCAGTTTTGGCATACAGCATGATCGTGTCACGAAGATAGACGTGAGCTGGCGGCAGCAAACCAAATGTGCGGCCGGTCCCCAAGACCTTCATGGAGAATCCAAGTTGAGGGCCGTCGCCCTTCAACATGAAAGTCTCTGCCGATTCATCGGAAACCTGATAGTCCGACGACCCGAACGGGATCACGTACAGGGCGAGCGTCAGCAGGAACAGCACGAAGCACAGCACCGACCACAGCGCCGTTCGACCCAGCGTCCCCATCCAGCGCCGCACGGTTTGACTCAGTTGACCGACGGGTAACCGGGCCAGCAACCGGCCGAGATCGGTCTCCGGCCACGGTGTGGTCGCGAAGGATTCTTTCACTGTCGGGATGTGCAGCCAGTACATCGTCATCAGGCTGATCGGAATTCGCCCAAAGCAACCCGGAGAGATCGGAAGTAAGCCAATGACTGACGCTCCTCGTACAGGATCAATGTTTTGACGCACCAAGATGCAATGAGTCACAGCGAACGAGAGCAAACTGATGGCGAGCCAGATCGCGGCCAGAAGCATCGCCCACAAAGCATTATTAATGCCACTAACAGCGAGCATCCCCAGCACGGCGGCACTCACAAAATCGACACCACCGACGACAAACCATAAGGCGGCGAACACGAGCCGTCGGCGTTCGGCCAACTCAAACTCGTAAAAGCGGCCAATCCATTTTCCCAAGCGTCCCAAGGCGGAGGCAGAAGTTTGAAGAACGGAATTTACTTGCGCTGCGAACCACGGACGCTTTGCTCCGGCATCGCCGTCCATGCCCGTTGCGCCACTGTCGTTCAGAGTGACAGGTTGAAGTTCGCCAACACGGACGTAGTGCGTCGAGACTCTCCACACGACGATGGCAACAATCGCGGCGATCAGGATGTTGTTCACAAATAGGAGCGCGGCGAATGCCGTCAGCATCGCGAGGCTCTCGGGGGGAAGGCGCCAGAGGGGATGAGTCCGACCACCTTGAGTACGATCAGTCCGTTGAGCACCATCGCTCAAAGAACTTGCTGTCCAAGGAGCCGGTTTGTGGACGTTAGCCCAGACGAAACGAACCAGCGCCGCGAGAAGCAATCCCCAGAAGCAAACGAACATCCCACCCAAGACGCTCACCATTAGAGCCTCTTCGATTCCCGAGCGGTTGGCGCGCGCCATCGCGAACACGCCCGTCATCCCCGCCAACAGGAAGAACAACAGCCAACGGGCCGAGATCGGCTGAAAGAAGATGGTCGAAGCGAAGACGTTGTCCGAGGATGGCGAAGTGGAATGTACTGAGGCGGCGGTGGTCGAGGAGAACTCACTCCGAATGGATGCGCTTCGATGCGATTGCTGACTTGATGGCTGATCGGCGGCGATTGGTCTCGGCACGACGGACGGTTGTTGAACGTGAGCCAGCCACTTCTCCAAGACTTCGGCGACGGCCTTCGCACTTTGAAACCGATCTCCCGGTTGCTTCGCAAGCAGCTTCATCACGATCCCGCACAGCCAGTCGGGGATGTCGGGGTTCAGTTCCTGAATCGGGCGCGGCGGGTCGTGGCAGACTCGCTTGAGGACTCCCATCGTGGTGCTGGCGCGGAACGGTGAATGGCCGACGCACATCGCGTACATCACGCTTCCCAGACTGAACAGATCCGCGCGGTGATCGACCGCGTCGCCGTTGGCCTGTTCCGGAGCCATGTACTGCGGCGTCCCGGCAATCACGCCGCTCTGCGTCAGACTGGCATCATCGACCGCCCGGGCGAGGCCGAAGTCGGTCAGCTTCACACGCTGAATGCCGTTCTCCAGCAGGATATTTGATGGTTTCACATCGCGATGCACGAGACCCTGAGCATGCGCCGCAGCCAACCCCGACGCGGTCTGCATCCCGATGCGCAGGATCTCCTTCAGGTCGAGCGATCCTTCGGTGTCGAGCTTCTCCTGCAACGACATTCCGGAGATGAACTGCATCACGATCTTGGGCTGTTCGGCCGACTCGTCGATCGCGTGAATCGTGATGACGTGATCGTGACAGACGGCGGCGATGGCCTGTGCCTCACGAATGAATCGCTTGCGAGCCAGCGGGTTGTGAGCCAGATACGGGGCGAGTACCTTCACGGCGACGACTCGATGCAGTGACGGATCGAATGCCTTCAGCACGACACCCATACCGCCCTGCCCCACGACTTCCGAGACCTCATAGACGCCGAGCCGCCCAATCGAGCCGGGTTGGTCCGAGGGTTCGAGAAAATCGAGCGGCTTCATCGCGGCCGATCCCTCTCGGGCCGAAGCCTCGATGAATTCGTCGGCCTTCAGGTCGCGAATCGCCTCAGACAAGATGGCCGCATCGGGGCGAGCCGATTCGCCTCGCAAGTGGCCGACGGCGGCGTCCCACGATTCGGTCCCGGCGACCAGTGCTTCGAGGGCTTGCTGACACGCGGCACATCCGTCCACATGGCCCTGCATCGCCGACTGCTCAGGCTCCGTCAGCGATCCGTCGAGCAGCGTCTTCAGTTGCTCGGAGGTCGGACAGGCAATTTGTGATTCGGTCATGATGGCGTTCCTCTGTTCTCGGCACGTTCCACGATGGGGTCGGGCGTTCAAAGCACGCAACTTCATTCCTCACCGACCAGTAGCTTCACTTGTTCCTTCAACCGCGTCATGACGCGCCCCTTGGCGAGGTACACCGCCGCGACCGTCATTCCCAATTCCTCGGCGATCTCTTTACCGGGCTGCCCGTCAACCGCCGTCATCCAAAAAGCCTGCCACGTCGCCTCCGTGAAGTCCTGCTTCACGATGTTGGCGGCGTAGTGAAATAGCTGTCGTTCATAGTCCGCATCCCACTGATCGCTCGCGTCGAGTCCGTCCGGTTGGGGGAGTTCGTTCAATTGTTGTTGAGCGTCCGTGTCACCAGCCCCTCGCTCACGCAGCCCTTCGCGCCGCCAGTGATCCGTCAGCCGGTTCTTCACGACGGTGAACAACCACCCGCGAAAAGAGCCTCGTTTCGGGTCGTATTCCAAACTGTGAGCCGCCAGCGCCACCTGCCTCATCACGTCCTGAGTCAGATCGGCCGCGTCGGC
>JAYVDI010000085.1:0-21353 GCA_043749505.1 Schlesneria sp.
CGTCAGCCCCCGGATTCATACGCTTGAAATCCGGGGGCTGACGCCACCCGGCTCACCAAATCTGCATTTGCCAAATGTCTCACCTTGGGCCGCGTGAGTTGTATCTCGGGTATCCATCCACTCACTTCACCTTCACCGGCGCGATCACTCGCGAGGCGTGCGTCTTGTGTACGTGCAGTGTGTTCTTTGCAATGACTGCATTGGATGGGAAGTCGATCGTTAGCGGTTCGCCGGTATTCGGATTCGGTTCGTAGAACGGGGCACCGGTGCTGGCGACCGTGATGCGGATGCGATGACCCTTGTTGAAGATTTGGCTCAGCCAGCCGACATCGAACGCGATCTGGGCCACTTCGCCCGGCTTGAGGAATGCTTCTTTATCGAACCCGTCGCGGTAGCGCGCCCGTCGCACGTAGTCCATGATGAGTATCGACCGGCCGTCGGGATACACGTCACTGACGCGCACGATGAAATCGGTGTCTTTGGCGTCGGACGTGACGAACAACTCGGCCTGAACCTTGCCGGTCCACTCGACGGGTGATGTGAGGACTTCGCTCGTGAACGTGCGGACTTCGGCGTGTTGCTCGAACTCGCGCGCATCCTTTGCGCCGGGAAAGGCGATCGTCGAAATCGACGCGGGTTTGAGCGGATCGGCCAACCACGTCACGGTTGCATCGACGGACGACGGGCTTGTCGTGCTGAGGGACTTGTCGGCGTGCAGATACATCGGCATCAACTTTGCCTCGACGGGCCAGTCGCTTGCCGTTCGCCATTCGTTCCCCGGCGCACCGGCTTCACCCAACGCACCCATCACGTAGTAGCGGATCGTTGGTTCCTGGGTGACTCCGTTGTCGATCCCCTTCAGGTGATGATCGAACCACTTCAGCATGTGAGCATCCATCGCGAACTTGGCGTTTTCAGGATATGTCGTCTCGTTCGACTTGTTCGTCTCTTTGAAGCGGCCATGCAGCCAGGGGCCGATCAATAGTTGCTGCGTCCCGCGCGACTTGGCTCCGCCACGATGTTGCCGTCCGACGTAACTGTCCACAGAGCCGACGCACATGAAGTCGTACCAACTGCCCACTGTAAAGCAGGGGACGTTCATCTTGTCGAAGTGCCGCGAGCAATCCTCATCCTGCCAATAGGCGTCATAGCTCGGGTGCGCATACCATTCGGCCATCAGTTCGCGGTTGTGTTCGGGGACGCGAGCGACCTTGTCCATTCCTTTGAATCGTTCGGGCCGCGTGATGCCGCCGATGCGGTAGCCTTCGTGATAGAGGCTCAATCCCGTATCGACCATGTACTGCGCGGCCAGGTGCGGCGGCTGCGTGACGGCCAGAAAGTTCTGAGCGAATCCGGCCTGAGAACTTCCAAACGTCCCGACCTTTCCCGTGGACCACGGCTGCGCGGCGAGCCACTCGACCAAGTCATAGCCATCCTGCAACTCACCCCACCCGAGCGCCCGGTATCCCCGCCACACCCCCTCGGACTTTTGTGAACCTCGAAAATTGGCCAGCACTGTGACGTATCCGCCCTGCGCCAGCTTCGCGAACGATTTCTGAGTCCCTGGATCGTTTCCGTTGGCATACCGCTGTTCGAGCAACACGGGCCAAGGCCCCGTCCCCGGCGGCGTGTAGATGAACGCCGACAACTTCACGCCATCGCGCATCGGGATCATCTCATGCTTTTCAGTGACGCCGTCGAGATCGACGGGATCGGCCGCGCGAACGGAGTTCACGACGAACACCACACACCAGACGACCACCGCCAAGCTTCGCATCGTCACCATCATGGACTCCTAGAAGAAACGTGAATGCCTGACACTGACGTGAATTGAAGAAACACAACCAATGAGACTCGCATCGGGCGGGCCGGATGATAATCTTGGCCTCGCCATCCGACGACTCACTCGCCTGACTCCTGCCAATCGAATCCCAAGCCTAGTGCTGTGTCACGACAAAGAATTGGGGTCAGCAAATCAGCCGCTGGGTGCTAGCCCACGGTTTTCCCTCGAATGAACCGTGGGCTAGCGCCCAGCGGCTAATTTGTGAAACCCCAATTTCAAGCATTGACGCAGCACTAATGCCGCAACACACCTGAGATTTCGGGTTGAGGCCATCAGCTGAATGTCTCGGTTGCCGACGTGTGGAGCGGCACACACAATCGGACAGTACAAAACCGAATTCAGCAGCTCCCCTTTCGCAGCCCAAGGTTCCTGTTCCGATGAATCAAGATCACCATGCTGATTTGGAGTTCAGCGATCGCAGTCGGCTGCGCACTTGGCAGTCCCAGCGACTTCGCTTGCTCATCGAAGCCATCATTCCGGCTAATCCGTTCTGGACGGAGAGACTGCTCGGCGCGGGGATCGACCCGCGCTCGATTCAAACGGTGGATGATCTGGAGCAGTTGCCATTCACAACCAAGGCCGACTTCGTGACGGATCAGGCTGCTCATCCGCCGTATGGTCGGAACCTGACATTTCGGGTCGCCGAGTACTCGCGGTTGCATCAGACATCGGGGACGACGACAGGCCAGCCGCTGAAATGGCTCGACACGCCAACCAGTTGGAATGGTCTGCTCGACTGCTGGACGACGATCTATCGGTGGATGAAGCTCCGCGCGGACGATCGGCTTTGCTTTCCGTTTTCGTTTGGGCCGTTCCTCGGATTTTGGGCCGGGTTTGAAGGGGCGCTGCGTCAGGGAAACATGTGTCTGGCAGCGGGCGGAATGAGCAGTGAATCCCGTTTGAAACTGATCTTGGAGAACGAGGCCACTCTGGTCGGCTGCACTCCGACGTATGCGCTCCGATTGGCTGAGGTCGCCGCCGAGCAACGGATCGACCTGCGAACGAGTTCCGTTCGCGCGATTCTCGTGGCAGGTGAACCGGGAGGGGCGATCCCGTCGGTGCGATCGCGGATCGAAGCGGCTTGGGGCGCACGTGTTTTCGATCACTGGGGCATGACCGAGATCGGGCCGCTCGCCAGTGAATGCGACGACGACCCCGGCAACTTGACGGTCCTCGAAACCGAGTGCATCGCCGAAATCATCGATCCCGCCACGAGCCAGCCAGTCGCGGCGGGGACGCCCGGTGAACTGGTCATCACCAACTTGGGGCGACATGGCTCGCCGGTCCTGCGTTACCGAACAGGCGACTTGGTTGAAGCCGATCCTGACGCACACGCCTCCGGTCGCACACTGCTGCGGCTGCGTGGTGGCATCCTTGGACGAACCGACGACATGCTGATCGTCCGCGGCAACAACGTCTTTCCGTCGAGCATCGAAGCGATCGTGCGCGACTTTGCTGAAATCGTCGAGTTCCGGATCGTGGTCTCCCGCCAGCGTGAGATGAACCACGTCCGACTCGACATCGAACCCGCAGCCACTCTCGACGAACCCGAGCGAATCGCGTTGGGTGAACAACTCGCGAAAGCGATCAAGCAGCGACTGCAATTTCACGCCGAGATCGGACTGGTCGCTGCCGGTTCACTCCCCCGATTTGAAATGAAAGCGAAACGCCTCTTTCGGGAGTGATTCTACTGCCCACCCTACATCTGGATGAGTCGGTGTCGTCTGACCGATCATCAATTCCCGTGCGAAGATCGCGGGAACTCACCGGGTTCGCCGGACCGGCAATGTTTCGTCAGAACAGCCAGTCGGCACGGAGGTCAGGGATTGCCTAATGCGCCCGGTGCTGTCGGATCGAGTCAAACTTGCACACCAGCCGATGGCAGCACGAAGCCGCTTGTCCGATTCGGTCGAAACAGACTCCAGCGTATTTCGCAGGCTGTCGGAAAGCCGCTTCGTCGGATGCAACGATGCAGCCGAACTTGATTCGGTCTCTCCGTCGTGTCGTTTGGAATGGATCAAACACAGGAGGTGAATGGCATGTTTCTCTTTCAAAATGCGAGTGACGACCAGATCGCGTTGATTGGCTGTCTCGTGGCACTCGCCGGGTCCATGGGCCTCATGTACGTGAGCTATTTCATTGGACCTGCCGCACGCCAAAACCGTGAAGAAGGCGGTGAACAGGCAACGCGACCGTTCTCGTCTCGATCAACGACTTTTCCTTCCGAAGCAGCACGCGATCGCGCAGCGTGACTCGGAAGAGAGTTGGCCGCTTGGGCCAGGCACCAGCCTCTTTCTGTATCCGCCACTTTTGACGTTTGAGACAAACCATGCCGATCACCACCGACGCTGAGTCGATCACCGGACCTGTTTACTCTTCACATCGTTCCGACCCAGACTACACAGACCTGCTGCCATTTTTCGTGGACGATCTGCCTTCGCTGCGCACGACGATGCTGGAGTTCGCCAAGATCTGCGATTACGAGAACCTGAAACAACAGGCTCATCGGTTGCGCGGCACCGCTGGCGGCTACGGATACCACGGGCTAAGTGATCTGGCCGGACAACTTGAGGATACGTGCAAGACATCGCACCGCGATGGAACTGCCATTTTGAATGATCTGGATCGACTGATTGAGTACATCGGCCGCGTCCGTGTGTGACTGCCGGGAAGTGCCGTCTTGCTGCGACTTCCCGTGGTCTGCGTCCACGGAATGGCATCCGCCCACGCGGTAAGTTCGACCAATCAATCACCGCGCGATAGAACCTTTCTGACGAATGCCTCCTGTATTCGACTTCGACGCCCCGAACAAGGACCACGATGATGTTGAGCTACAAGCGAATGCTTCTTGGAACCGGATTGCTGGTGACCGGTTATCTGTTGGGAAGCCTGAGTCCTTTCGCCGCCTTGCGTGCTCAGGACGGAGACGCCGGTCCCTCGGATGATTCCGTCAAGAAAATCGTGGCCGCGAACGATGCGTTGAAGTCGGCCGTCGATCAATTGAAGCTCGAATCTCGCTACGAAGTCGCGACAAAGGGGATCAATTCCTTCGCCGTCATGGTGGGCGGGCTGAACGTCAAGGAAGACATGGAGTCGGGACACGGAGTTGATCCCGAAACGTTCGCCGCCCTGTATGCGGCCGCCTATGACCTCAAGAAGCTGAACATCAAAGATGAGTCACTCGCCGACTGGATTGATGTCAATCAACTGAACTACGACGCCGAAGGCCGATTGACGTACCAGAATAAAGTGGTGCGGATCTATCCGGTCTCAAGGCTCAAGAAGCTGAGCGCCCAACGCCGCGTGCTGATCGGCGAGACGAAGGCCGAGAAAAAGAAGTAACGCAGGCGAATCACGCCACCCCGCTCGCTTAAGGATTGGCGCAGCAATAATTGTCGTCTTTCGCGGAGCGAAAGACGACAATCGCGACAGCTATTGCGGAGCCGAGCCAAGTGGCGGTGCATCACTCAGCGGCGATCGCAGTGAGTTGCAGTTGGCAGCCCGATGGAGCGTCTACCGCTAACGTCCAGTTCTTCGCCGTGCCATCGAGTGTGAGCCTGACGAAGGCAGCGGTAGAGCCTTGTAGTCGGAGCGTGATCTCCCGCGAGTCCTGTTTTGCGGGCTGCCACTCGCGGCATTGCGGCTTGTGCTTTGGCGATTTGAGGTCCGACGCCAATGAACTCCCCAGTGAGACTGTCCACGCGTGGAAAAGGTCTTCCCACGAGCGACCTGTCGCCGCTTGAAGGTTCGCGATGCCGGACTCCTCCCCGTCGATCAGTCGCTCCACGAATTCCGGCCCCGAATGTTGACGGCACCAGTCAAGGAAGAGGTAAGTCGCGCCACGACAGCCGTGGTGTCGCCAGTATTCGGATCGGGAATAGTCACGCACGATCAACGGTGCCGTTTCGGGACTCGCCAGAAACTGTTCGATGCGATCAGCCAAGTTCGACATTGAGCCGCTCGATTGAACTTCGATCAAGTGAGCCAACCCCTCGTTCAGCCAATCCTCTTCCGTGACGGCTTGCCTGCGCGCGTGATCGTCCGGCGAACCACTTGGTCCATAGCGGCGACCGAAGACGGCAGCGTGTCCCCATTCGTGAGCCAGTACGGCGCGAAGCTGTTCACCCAGCGGCAAATTCGCGTTCAGAAACAACACGTCCGCCGAGTTCCCAAACGGGCGAGGCACACCGTCGTGAAAGTCACTCGCGCGCGTCAGTCCATCGACTCCAGCGAATGTTCCTTCCAATCGCCCGAGTTGCGTCGTGAGAACCACGGACAATCGACCGTCGCCATCCACATCGCGCACCGGCCCGACGAGTGATCGAATTGCGGGTCCGATCACGTCCTCTGCCAGATGCATCACTTCCGCAATCAGCCCGCCCAATCGCTCCTCGTCGTGCGGACTCGTCTCCATAAAAACATTCACGGAAGGAGACTGAGCGACGAGCTGGCAGTCGAGCGCGAGGTGGCTTGCAGCATCATCGAGTTGACCGCGTCGCGAGTGCATAAAGAAGACACGTCGCGAACGATCGGAGTTTGGCAAGCACGATGTGAGACCTGCGCGATTGGCGAGTTGGGACGATGGCGGCGTGGCGGGACAATTGGCCAAGCGAGTTCTCTCGACAAGATCAACCTCTCGACAATCAGCCTCGAACGGTGAATATGTTCCGCGACGATTATCTTCGATTGCCCCGCACGCCTCGTCAGGCTCAATTCTCAGTGTCACACGGAACTCGTCGTCTGCGGACGACGACGCGCTCCCAATCACCAAGATCAGCGATGGCTGCTGGCCGAGTACAGACAAACGAAGGCTCTCTCCGTGGAGCAAGCGTTGACCGCAGTTCTCGCGAGCCGTTGAAGAAGTCGGTTGCGCGATCAAAGCCGAAGCGTCACCGCAAAGCGGCTTCGCTTGCGCGACAGGCTTTGATGGTGGGCTCGTGGTGCGGACGGCCGTCCGATGAGCCGAACCCAAAGTGCCACGAGAGGATTCTGTGGACTGAGTCCGCTCAAGTCTTTCTTGCGGAACACTTGATGCCGCCAGCGTCGTGGACCGCGAACGCTGCCACATCAAACCGACCTCGACCAGCAATACGAGGCTGGCAGCGGCCCACCAAAGTTTGATCGCGAAGCGCCGCCGATTAGGGCCTGATATGGGCATGGCGAGATACTCGCATCGTTCGACCATTCCGCGTCTCGCAGCCGAAAAGGGATGGCCCGCAACTGCACATCCAATGGATCGGGTTGTTGCAGTCAGAGAATTCATCACAATCGGATTTGTTGCGGCAACTCGTGCGACAAACTTCGGACAAAGAAGCCGGTGGATCGTGTCGCGCGAGTCGTGACGAGGATCGGAGTCAAATGCATTGGAACGTCACACTCGAATCGCAATCAGTCTCGCCTAGGAGTGAACCGATGGACTGACCGTCTCGAAGTTTCGCGGAAGGGCTGCGCCCGTTTCACGAAACGTGCATTCGCCTAAGCCACGGTGGCCGGACTTCACACGGCAACCAACTCTCGGCGAAAGAGGTTGTCGAATTCTGGGCCAAGCGGCAGAATTTGCTTCAAGCGGTGTCCAGGCGGACGCTAGAATCCTGCCCGCTCGTCTAACTCACTCAAATTTCCAAACGGCCAAGCGGACACCCGTTCGCTGAACCAATGTTCTCGCCTACCCATCGTGATGCGAGGTAAAGCGGCATGTTGAAACTATTCTCAAAGCGTTGTGTTGTGGTGCCGGCCTTGGCCGCCGTTTGTTGGGGAACCGCCGGGCTGGCGAACCTGACATTGATGGGAGCGGAAGTCTCCGCACCAGCGCGAGTACTGAAGCACACCGCAGTCAGCGGCCAGTCGTTTTCAGCAGTCGTGCTGAAGGTGACCGAGTTGCCTCAGGGTGTGATCGCTCGCGATCATGTGATCCTGATCGACACTTCGGCCAGCCAAGTGGGTGTCCACCGCCAGCAAGGGTTTGCGGTGCTGAGCGCCCTGCTTCAGTCGCTTCCAGAATCGGATCGCGTCCGGCTGTTCGCGGTCGATGTTCAGGCCGAAGCTCTCGACGATGGGTTTCACGCTCCGCGCAGCAGTGAAGTCAGCGCCGCGCTGGATGCACTCCAAGCGCGAGTGCCGCTCGGTGCGACGAACCTGCGTGCTGTCCTAGAAACGGCGTTGGAATCGGCCTCGACCGACCGACCGACCAACATCACGTATCTCGGCGATGGGATGAGTACCGCCGACCTGATCGAAGCGTCAGAGTTGCGGACGCTGCTGACTAGCCTACGTCAGCGACAGGTTCCCGTGAACAGCTTCGGTGTGGGACCACAACTCAACCTGCACCTGCTCGGAATTTTGGCCCATCAAACGGGTGGCTTGGTCACGTTTGACACGACCGTGGAAACGAAGAAGTCTCAGGCCGAGTTGGCCCTCGAACATGGGCGTTCCTTGGCGGCGGCGATGCAGTCACCGGTATTTTTCCCGACGCAAATGACCGTTACGCCCGAGTCGGCGACGTTGCTCCCCGGTATTCCGCTGCCAATGCGCACCGATCGCGAAACGATCTATCTGACGAGCAAGGCTCTGCCAGCCAATGCTCGCGTGGTACTCAATTCGGCTGCGGGTGAATCGGCGTCACTCGAATGGAAGATGGCCGCTCCGCTCGAACAACCCGCAGTCGCGTTCCTCCCCGACTTTGCCCGACGCTTGGAACAAGACGGTGGACTGAGCAACTCGCTCGCGGGGTTGTCGTTGATGAATCAAGCTCAGGATGATTTTGCCCAAGGCGTAGCTCGGCTCGTGGATCAAGGTCATGCCGCGTTGGAACGCGGTGATGTTCGGCAGGCGGCTCATCTCGCAGGGCAGGTCACGCAGATTGACCCCTCGAACAAACAGGTCGTGTCGCTCAACAAGGTCATCAATCGCCTGGGTGTTCGACTTGTGAGCCAAGTCGCGGTCGAAGCCGCCCCTACTGACACGGTTCCCGAATCGCCGACTCCTGACTTGGACGCCAAGTCCAATCCGAATCCCAATGCCAGCTTGGTCGATGACCAAGTTCAAGCGACGGCGGTCATGACGCAGAAGTTGCGAAACCAAGTCAGCAGTGCAATTGAGGCGGCTCGCAGCTCGGTCGATCCCGATGCCGGACTCGGTCAGTTGAAGCAAGTGCTGGATGCAGTCAAGTCGGCCATCGACATCGCTCCCGAAGATCGCCTCCGATTGCAGAAGCAGTTGGAAGGCGAAATCCAACAGCAGGGGAACGCCAAGGAAGTCACTGAGCAAAAACGAATTCAGTCTCTCGAACGCCGGGCACAACTCGAATCGACGCAGAGACTCGCCGAGCAGTTGATGCTGGACGAAGAGCGTTTGGAAAATTTGATCGACCGCGTGCGAGCATTGATGCTCGAAGGTAAGCACGGTCGCGACGAAGCCTATGGTCAAGCTCAGGAAGTGGCTGACTTCGCCATCAACCTGCGTCCCGGTGAAAGCACTTCGGCCGCAGCTCGGTTCAATGCCGAATCAGCTCAACAACTGTTGCGGTCCTACCGGCTGCGAGCCAAACGAGCCGACCAGTTCCTCGAAACACTTCACCAAACCGAACTGTCGCACGTCCCCTTCCCGGATGAGCCACCGATCCGGTTCCCGGCTGCCGAAGTTTGGAAGTCCCTGTCGGAACGACGCCGCAAATGGGCCACTGTCGATTTGAAGAAAGACAGTCCCAACGAGCAGCGAATCCGAACGGCATTGACCGAGACGACCGAAGTCAGCTTCACGGATAGTCCGCTGGAAGAGGCGATCAAATACCTCGAAGATTTGCACTCCATCGAAATTTGGCTCGACAAGGAAACGCTGACGGCGGACGGTATCAACACCGATTCTCCAATAAACCTGCAGATGTCTGGTGTCTCACTGCGAAGTGCCCTCCGGCTGATGCTGGAACCGCTGGCCCTGACCTATGTCATTGAAGACGAGGTGATGAAAATCACGACGCTACTCAAAGCCGACGAGAAGATGTCCACGCGTGTCTACCCTGTCGCCGATCTCGTAGTGCCCATCATCCAACTGGGTGGCGGTGCCTTCGGTGGTGGTGGTCAGCAAGGTGGCCAGCAAGGTGGTCAGCAAGGTGGTCAACAGGGCGGTGGTGGTGGATTCGGCGGTGGCGGTGGTGGTGGTGGATTCGGGAATGTTCCAGCCCAACAGTTGCCTCCTAAAATGAAAGCCCCACAGGGCAAGGTTGGCCAACCAGCCAATCAGCAAGGCCCGAAGTTGGACAACCGTGCCATCGAAGCGATGAAAAAAAAACGAGTCTTGTAATCCCCCGCCAGTTCGTGAAGGGGTTCAAGCCAAACGAAAGCATCGTTGAATTGAAGAGGAAGCGGGGGGAGCCGATTGCGGTTCCCTCCGCTTCGTTTGTTTTGAGTCGCCGCGACAAGCGTCACGCAACCTTTTGTGCAGGCCCCAAAGTGGGGACGAAGGAGAGCCGCGAAACTCCCACTGAGCGAGCCAAGCGATGGCGCGAGCGGTTCACGGCAAATGCCGACTCCCCGGAAGCCATCCGCCAAACCGTGGACGATCTGATCGCTCACCGGCAGTACGAGGAAGTGATCGCCTGCCTTGAGCAGGCCATTATTCAGGCCCGGATGCAGCAGTGGATGTATCAAGTCCTCGCGCTCGCCATGGAAGCGGCCGGGCGGCCGAAGTCGCAGATCGAACGAGTACTCTTGTCGAGTCAGGACGTGATCCCCCTCGATGCCACGTCGATGATGGTCCTGGCCGCATATCTCACGAAGTTTGAGCGGTACGAGCGGGCGATCGAACTGTACCGGCAGGCTGCTCACCTTGAACCGCACCGCCCCGAACCGTTCTTGCAGGCACTGGCATTGGCGCGACGCACAGGCAACGCCGAAGCCATCGCATGGGCGGCTCCGGAAGTTCGGGCCTATGCGTGGGGGAGCGATCGCACGGCACTCAGTCGTGAGGCGGAACAGGCTGCCGCCGATGCCATCCCACAACTGACGAAGGCGGGCCAGATCGCCAAAGCGCTCGAACTCCAAGAGGGAATGCGAACCGCGCGGGAACTCGATCTCCACATCCGCCTGGATTGGAGCGGACAGGGCGATCTCGACCTGTTTGTGGTTGAGCCAACCGGAACGATCTGTTCGCGAGAGAAGCCGTACACCAAGGGCGGTGGGATTTTCGTCCACGATGGTACGGGACCGAATCAAGCACGGTGTTACGACGAGTATGTTTGTCCACGGGCAATGTCGGGCGAGTACGTGTTACGCGTGCGTCATGTTCTGGGCGACATCGTTGGCAAGCGGGCACAACTGACAATCACGCGCGGCAAGGACTCGCCCCACGAACAGACCGAAACTCAGACCGTCATTCTGGGACGAGTTGACCAAACGGTTCGCATCTCCCTGACGAAGGGCCGTCGCACCGATGCCACCGCACCGGCTCAGACCCCGCCAAAAAAGGCTGTTGGACGCAGCACAGCGGGGACAACGGTCCTGTCGCAACTCGGCAACAACCCCGGCGGACAGATCGGCGGAGGAATGGGTGGCGGGGCAGGTGGCACCGGCAACGTAGGCTTTCAGCCGGTCGTGTCACTCATCAGTGAAGGTGTTTCGTTGACAGCGATGGCCGCCGTCTCGGGAGACCGCCGCTACGTCCGCATCTCCGCGTCCCCCGTCTTTTCGAACATCACCGATGTCTTCACGTTCAGCTTCGTCACGTCGGGCAACGGCCGGTGACCTCGCCGTTCAACAGCCACGACGCTCAGCCAGGCAGTTTCATTTCACCACGAGCAATCCAATTTACGGGACGGTTCCCACTCACGTATGAGATGACGTGAGCAGTTTCGCGTTCCATGCCCTCTGCAACACCGAGGTCACTTCACTTCGAGTAACTCCACGGTGAAGTGCAGGGTGGCACCGGGCGGAATAGTCGGAGGCTGGCCGCTGGGGTAGCCGAGTTTTCCGGGAATCAACAGCTCGATCGCGCCTCCTTCACCGATCAGTTGCAGGCCCTCGGTCCAACCCGCGATGACCCCGTTCAGCGGAAACTCGGCGGGCGTCCCGCGCTTGTACGACTCGTCAAACACGGTGCCGTTGGTGAGCTTGCCTCGGTAGTGAACTTTCACCTTGTCCGTGGCCTTCGGTTTGCGTCCGGTCGATTCCTTGGTGATTTTGTATTTCAAACCCGATGAAGTGGCCGTGAATCCTTCCGGGACTTTGTCGTCCGCGAGGTCGGTGGGTAGGGGGCTTTGCGTGGGTTTACCGTGCTCGCCGGGACCATGCTCATGGCCTTCGTGCGTGGCTTCGACTGGCTTCTCGTCCTCACCAACGTGGATCAGTTCGACAATAAAATGCAGAGTCGCTCCGCCGGGAATTGCAGGTGGCTGACCGACATCTCCGTAACCCAGCTTGCTCGGAATTTCGAGTTCAATCATCGCGCCTTCACCGATGAGTTGCAGTCCTTCCCTCCAACCTGGGACGACGCGTGAGACTCCGAAGATTAAGGGCTTTCCTCCCGTGCCATAAGACGTATCGAAAATGTCCCCGTTATCCAGCCAACCGCGATAGTGAACGGTGACAACGCTTTGGGGGCCGGGTTTCTTTCCTTCCGATTTGCGGCGAACGCGGTATTTCAGTCCAGACTCTGTCGCGGTGAACTCTTCGACAGCATCGGCATCCACCGCACCGGGAGCCACAATCTCCGGTGGCTTCTTAGCGGAGACCACTTGAGTCGAGGACGAATCACAACCGGCTCCAATGAGAACGGACAGCAACAATAACGTCGCAACGGCACGACCACTTGGCATGATGAGCATGACTCCACGAGGGCAAAGGAAACATCGGTCTGATGTAAGAGAACGCTCGCTGGCCTGTCGTTCGAGCGAAGCCTATGATCCCTGATCGTCCATTCATTTTCCACCCGCTTCTGAGTTACAAAGCTTCGGAGAACGACACCATGCAACCGTGGCAAATCGGAGTTTTCGCGTCGGTCGATGCCGGACTGGGCGTCCATTTGGATGTCGCTCGAGAGTTGGGCATCCCCACTGTTCAAGTTCATTCGCCGCACAAGCCAACTCGTACGCAGGCGGCCGCTGACAGCTTTCTTGCGAACTGCAAGGCGGCGGGAATCACAGTGACGTGCGTGTTCGGCGGTTTCGACGGCGAGAGTTACGCTGACATCCCCACGACAGCCAACACGGTCGGCCTCGTCCCCGAGGCGACTCGCGCGGCACGCGTGCAAGAGATGAAAGAGATCTCCGACTTCGCCCAGTTGCTGGGTTGCGGTGCAGTTGGCTTGCACGTTGGATTTGTTCCAGCGGATCGAAACGGAGCCAGCTACATCGGACTGATCGAAACAACGCGTGGACTGCTGGATCACGTCGCGGTCAACGGCCAGAACCTGCATCTCGAAACGGGCCAGGAGTCGGCCGATCATCTGCTCGAATTCATTCACGATGTTGGGCGAGCCAATTTGTTCATCAACTTCGATCCGGCCAACATGATCCTGTACGGGACCGGCAATCCAATCGAAGCCCTCAAAAAGGTGGGCCACTTGGTGCGCAGCGTTCACTGCAAAGACGCGAAGTGGGCCGCTCCCGCCGAACGAGGCAAGTCATGGGGTTGCGAGGTCGCGCTGGGTGAAGGCGACGTGGGGATGGAAGCGTACCTGCAAACTCTCAAGGAACTCGGCTATCGCGGCCCCCTGACCATCGAACGTGAAATCGCACACGACCGCGAACGTCAGAAACGCGACATCGGTACGGCGGCCTCGCTGCTGGAACGATTGCGATCTCAGATTCTGTAAAGAGTTCGACTCCAGCCGCACTTTTGAACAACAAGCCCAGACGACTGCATGAGGAGAGCCGAGACGTTGAGCGAGCCGCTGAGCGAAATCTACGACGACCACATCATGGACCACTTTGAGTCGCCCTATCACAGGGGGCATCTCGATCACCCCACTTGTTCGCATTCGGATCGCAACCCGATCTGCGGCGACCAAGTGACGGTCGAGTTACTCGTCGATGAATTGGATCGAGTCAAAGCGGCCTACTTCGATGGCAAAGGGTGCGCAATCAGTCAGGCGGCGGCGTCGATTCTGTGCGAGGCAGTCGAAGGCAAGTCGGTCGAGGAACTGAAAGACTTCCAAGCACAGGACATGCTCAACCTGCTCAAGGTCCGGCTCACAGCCAGTCGCCAGAAGTGCGGACTGCTCAGCTTCAAAGTTCTCAAGACGATGCTTTACTCGCTGGATCAACTGCGCGAACCTCCCAGCTCGGGGTGAGTCTCAGACAGAGTCGTACGAAACAGGTGAGCCGGGCGGCGCCAGCCCACTGGCACTCACTTTTAGGTTCGCGGTCAGTCAATGTCGTCTTTCGCTCCGCGAAAGAACGCTCTTTCGCGGAGCGAAAGAGCGGCAAAGTGAGTACCAGTGGGCTGGCGCCGCCCGGCTCACCTGTTCAATGTGTTTGCGTGTCTTCTCGATGAACACTCCCGGCCTTACGTCATGTCATTTTCAGAGAACTCGCGTGCCTGAATTTACCCACTTGCCGTTTGATGTTGAGGTCGTTCGTCGCGACTTCCCGATCCTCCAGCAGCGGTTGGCGGGAGACATGCCGCTCGTCTACCTCGACACCGCCGCCACGTCGCAGAAGCCGCGATCGGTGATTGCGAAAGTGGTCGAATGTTATGAGCAGTACAACTCGAACGTTCACCGGGGCATTCATCAACTCGGCGACCGAATGACCACCGAGTTGGAGTCGGCGCGAGAAAAGGTTCAACGCTTCATCGGAGCGACTGAAGCGGACGAGATCGTGTTCACGTCGGGCACGACAATGTCGGTGAACATCGTCGCGCATGGCTGGGCCAGAAAGTTTTTGAAGCCCGGTGACGAGATCCTACTCAACCCGATGGAGCATCACGCGAACCTCGTCCCGTGGCAGTTGGCGGCGTCCGCGACGGGTGCCGAACTGCGGTACATTCCGCTGACGAACGATGGCCTTCTCGATTTGAGTAAACTTGATGAACTGCTGACTCGCCGTACGAAGCTGGTCGCCGTCACAGCGATGTCCAACGTGCTGGGAACGATCAATCCCATTAATTTGCTCGCGCAGCGCGCACACGATGTCGGAGCACTGATCTGCGTCGATGGTGCTCAAAGCGTGCCTCATGCGCCGACGAACGTCCACTCGCCGAGCATCGACTTCCTCGCGTTCTCCGGACACAAACTGTACGGCCCGACGGGAGTCGGTGTGTTGTACGCGCGACGCGAGTTGCTCGAAGCGATGGACCCGTTCCTCGCGGGTGGGCACATGATTCGAGAAGTCTTCCTCGACTCGTCTACGTGGGCCGATCCGCCAGCGAAGTTTGAAGCAGGAACATGCCCATTCATCGAAGCGGTCGGTTTGGGAGCGGCGATCGACTACGTGAACCAAATCGGCCTGCCGAGCATCATGCAGCACGAACACGCGTTGTCAGTCAAGGCTCACGAGCAGCTCGCCGCCGTGACCGGAGTGAGCATCTATGGCCCGACCGTCGATCACAAAGGCGCCATTCTGAGTTTCACCGTCGATGGCGTTCATCCGCACGATTTATCCGACCTACTCGACCGACGAGGCGTCGCGATCCGGGCGGGCCATCACTGCACGATGCCGCTTCACGAGCTACTCAACCTGACCGCCACTGCCCGAGCCAGCTTCGCGTTCTACAACACGCTCACGGAAGTGGACGCGCTCGTTGAAGCGGTCGTGGCCGCGAGAAAAACCTTTCGGTTGAAGCCGTAGACAATTCGAGTGGCTGCTAGATTCGCTCGTTTCACCACGTGGGCAACGCCCCGCGCGTTTGACGTGAGATACGCTATACCGCACGCGGCCCGCAGTGACACATTTGTCACTGCGACACACTAACCCGAAGTGTAAACGAGGAGATGTGTGGCGTTCCTCGCTCACGCTTCGAGTTAGTGTCACTGCGGGCCGCGTGAGGTATATCGACGCGCGGGTGTTGCCCACGCGGTTAAACAATGCCGCCTCGCAACCCTCTCACTCACTGGAGTCTGACTTGAACAACCCACCCACCATCGAACTGAGCCAGCGGTCGCGCTGGGCCAAGGATCAGGCGATCAGCTTTCTGATGCAGCAGGCGGTCGAGAACCGCGATGTGATCTCGTTGGCGGCGGGACTGGTGGATGAGGCGAGCCTGCCGGTGCTGGAATGCCGTTCGGCGTTGAGTAAGCTATTCGCCGATGACGCTCGCGCGCGACAGGCCCTCCAATACGGAACGACCGGCGGCGCGGATGTGCTGCGAGAACAGTTGCTTCACCACTTGGCGCGGCTTGAAGGGTGTTCCTTTAAGCAGTTGAATCTCGATGCGAAGCAGCTCGTCCTGACAACGGGTTCGCAGCAGTTGTTGACTCTCGTCGCCGACGCCTTGTTCGATCCGGGCGACATTTGCCTCGTGGCCGCTCCGACGTACTTCGTGTTCCTCGGCGTATTGAATGGCGTCGGGGCACGCGTGATTCCCATTGAGACTGACGAACGAGGGCTGAACCCGCAGGCCCTCGATGCAGAGTTGGCCCGCCTCGACGCGGCCGGCGAATTGCCGCGTGTGAAGCTGATCTACATCGTGAGCGAATATGAGAACCCGAGCGGAGTCAGCATCGCAACCGAGCGGCGGCGCGATGTCGTGGCTCTCGCGAAAAAGTGGTCTCGCGCTCACCGGCTGTTCGTACTGGACGACGCGGCGTACCGAGAACTGCGTTACGACGGCGACGCGCGACCCAGCTTGTGGAGTTTCGACGCAGCGCGCGACACCGTGATCCTCGCGCAGACGTTCTCAAAAAGTTTCTCGCCGGGAGTGCGCGTCGGCATGGGAGTGTTGCCGAAGTCGCTCATCGGCCCGGTCTGCGACCTCAAGGGGAACGACGACTTCGGATCGCCCAACCTCAATCAGCATCTCCTCGCCACGGTCCTCGCTTCGGGGCGGTACGAGTCGCATGTGAAGGAGGTCTGCGCGGCATATCGGTTGAAGCGAGATGCGATGCTCGCGGCGCTTGACCACGAATTCGCGGGCGTTGCTGGCGTGAAGTGGCAGCGTCCCGAGGGCGGTCTTTACGTTTGGCTGACGCTCCCCGAACAGATCGAGACCGGCTTTTCGAGCCGACTGTTTCACGTCGCCACGAAGACTCACCGCGTGATGTACGTCCCCGGCGAGCTTTGCTACCCGGCCGGAACCACCGCCGTCCGCAAGAACCAAATGCGGCTGAGCTACGGCGTTCAAGACGCGACCGGGATCACTGAAGGAATCCGGCGACTGGCAGTAGCGGTGCGAGAGCTGCAATCGTGATGGTGTTTGTAGAGGGAACAAGTCCCAGCAAAAACGTTCCAGCACCGGCGGCTAATGCCGTGCCGCTCGCGAAATCACCAGTGTCAATCCAGGGTGTTGTTTCGAGCCAGTCCCTAATCGGACGCTAGCGCGTTCCGGTTGATTTCGGAAAACCACTTCCCGAGACCCGTAGTCTAGCCCGCTTGGTCCGGACGAAATCACCGCGAATCGAGAAGTGATTGTCGTCTCGTGCCTTAGCGAGCTATCCGTCAGGCATCGATTGGTAGGCCATTTTCATGTCGCTGCGCTACACCCCGATTCGGCGACCAAGTGTGACGCGATGAAATCTTCATCCAAGGTGACGCCCAAACCGGGGCCATCCGGCGGCGTGATCCAACCGTCAACCGCTTGCACTCGCTCGTGAGTCAGTTGGTGTCGGAGCGGCGAATCGTCCACGCAGTCTTCAAACAAGAACGCGTCGCGGCAGGTGGAGAGCCAGTGCAGACTGGCGGCGACGGTGACGGGACTGGTGTAGCAGTGGTTGCAGAGTCGCGCGCCAATCTCCTGCACGCGCTGCTTGATGTAGTCCGCGTCGGTGAAACCATTTCGTGCGAGGTCCACTTGATAGATGTCGAGTGCTCGTGCCTCGATGAGTGACCGCCAGGCTTCGCGACCACATTCTTCTTCGCCACCCGCAATCGGGATCGGCGAGCGGTCGCGGAGCCAGCGGTAGCCTTCCACGTCGTCGGGCCGCAACGGTTCTTCGAGCCATCCCAGTTGAAATTGCTCGAATGCGTTGGCTCGTTGCAAAGCAGTGCGAGCGTCCCAGACGCAGCCCGCGTCGATGAGCAGAGTTCCGTCGCCAATCCCTGCGCGAGCTGATCGGACCAGCTCGATGTCGAGTGATTCGCTTTGCCCCATCGGCTCCCAGCCAAACTTGATCGCGCGGTATCCGGCTTCACGCCAGCGTTCGGCAATGGCCTTCGTTTCCGCTCCGTCACGACCGAATAGGATCGAGGCATACGCTTGGATACGGTCGTGCTGCTTACCACCCAGCAGTCGATGGATCGGCTGTCCGTACAGCTTTCCTTTCAAATCCCACAAAGCCATGTCGATCGCAGCCATCGCCGTGATCGTGACCGATGAACGACCGAAGTACATCGTGCGGCGATACATTTTCTGCCAGAGCCGCTCCGTTTCCAGTGGGTTCTCTCCCACGAGCAACTGGCGCAATCCGCAGGCGATGTTGTGACTAAACGGTGCGTCGATGATCGCCTTAACCACCTCGGGCTGCGAATCGGCCTCGCCAATTCCTTCCAGTCCCGTGTCGGTGCGAATGCGGATCAGCACGGCATCCTGGCTGCTGGCAGTTTTTTGTTCGACGCTGGGAACTCGCAACAATTGGCAAATGACTTCGGTGATCTTCATCGGTTCTCAGCTTCCTTCAGAGGGACGCCGTGGGATATCGACTGGCCGCAGAAGAAAATTAGTGTATGCCGTTGTGTTCGGCCACTGGCCAGCTCGCATCGCCTGGGCTGGTGCTTGCCGTCTGGCCTCTGCGCCCACGCTTTGTTGAGGGGAGAGTGAGTGAGTGAGAGTGACGGGTTTGCTCTTTGCAACTCACCTCTCACTCTCCTCAAACACGAAGCCGATTGACGATGACATCCCTCTGGAAACTCACGTAAGACCTCACGCGGCTGAGAGCAAGAGCTTGGCAAGCCTCATGCCGTCAGGCATGAGGCTTCTTGATCACAGCCAGAAACCCCTGGCTTGACGGCACACGACTCGCTTGAAACGCCTCTCTCGCGGACACGTTGAGGTCTAGGTCGTGTGGACATTAGTCGGTCTGGCTTATTTTCCTGACTATTTGAGCAGGGTCATGAGGGAGGCGGAATGCACGAAGGCGAGGAAGTTTTGGGCTTTTTTCTCGAAGCGTGTGGCGACTCGGCGGTCATGCTTCAGCTTCGACCAGAAGCGTTCGACCAAGTTTCGGTCCTTGTCTCGCGCCCCATCGGTCTTTCGTGGCGACTTCGCGTTCGACCGGCTGGGCACCACGGCCTCACCGCCTTGGTCTTCCACAGCGGCTTGAGAGTCGTACCCTTTGTCCGCAATCACGGTCTCGAACGACAGCCCCTCGATCAGAGGTTTCGCCTGCGTCACGTCGGCCGCTTGGCCCGGGGTCAAAATCAGCCTGACTGGCAGCCCCAGCCCATTCACGGCGGCGTGGATCTTGGTTCCGAAGCCACCTCGGCTGCGGCCCAACTGCTGATCGGCCTGGCCTCCGGTGCCGTCCGCTTTTTTTCGGCTCCTGCGGCGCAGGGGTGGGCTCGAATCACGGTCGAATCGAGAATCAGCCACTCCACATCGGAGTCTTGCAACACCTCCAACACCGCGTTCCAGATCCCCTTCCGCGCCCAGCGGTCGAACCGCCTCCAAAGGGAGTTTCAGTGACCGAAACGCGCGGGCAAGTCGCGCCACGGGGCACCCGTTCGAGCAATCTCAAACACGGCATTGAAGAACAGGCGATTGCCTGCGCTCACTGGGCCCGGTTCCCCCGCGCGAACGGGAAGAAAACGTTCGATCCGAACCCAATCGGCATCCGAAATCGCGTGACGAGACGGCATGCAGTGCCTTCCTTGGCAGGGGCGGAAAGCTGAGCATTACCCCAAAACATTACCAATGTCCACACGACCTAACCAGAACTCAGTTCATTGCTGACCTCAACGCAACTACGCGCATAGCCGCTCAGTCAAGCAAAAACCAAGCCGTTCAACTGTCCGTGAAACCGGCAGCACCTCAGCCTCTTCGCCATTGCTGCGCGCAGCGGAAAGTTCCGGCAACTCGACGCAAGTCCAAGCAACACGTCGCAACGACGAAGAATCGGCGGTGATGCTGGCAAGCCCAAAGAATGCAGAAAACCCCTGCAAAACAGGGGATTTCGTGAGTAGCAAGAGCGGGACTCGAACCCGCGACCCCAAGCTTATGAAGCCTGTTGCCGGTGAAGACGGTGACGGCGCAACGACCTCTGAGCCAAACGAGTTAGAGAACTGGACGGAAACGGCTCGCAATTGCGCGCAGCAGAAAGCGCAGCACTTTGGTTGCGTAGTCGATCAAACGGACGAGACGGGAACCAAAATCTCCCGCAGTTCGGGGTTGAAAACCGATCAAGGTCGATGTGACTCGATACCGCCTCGACAACTCTCTCCAGAACTCATTCGAGTGATAGAATCGTGGTCAAATCTGCCTGAACCTGTTCGCGAGAGTATCCTGCTGCTGGTCGGGCAATTCCGCAGGAAATGAAGTTCTGCGGAATCAAAGATCGTCGCGTGGCGAAAACGCTGATTGCTGAGGACTGAGCGGGCACGTAGGATTTGTGCCGAGTGTGTCTTGCCTGTTGGAGGAATGAATCATGGTGACCGCAACCGTTGAAACTGAAGGTCGCAACCAAACCGTGCGTTTGCCGGAAGGTTTTCTCGTGGACGGGCCAGAGGTCATTCTGAAGCGGATGGGGCGCTCCATTGTGTTGATTCCGGTGGACTCCAACCCGTGGGAGATTTTGGACGAGAGCCTCAGTCTCGTGACGGATGACTTCATGCAAGACCGCAACCAACCACCGGAACAGCAGCGTGAGGCGATCTTCGAGTGAGATACCTGCTCGACACCAACATCTGCGTGTTCATCTTTCGCAGGAAGTCTCCGCCGGTTCTTCAACGTCTGTATCAAACACAGCCGGGCGAGGTTGGCATTTCGGCGGTGGTGTTGGCGGAGCTTCGCTACGGTGCCGACAAGAGCAGCGACCCGCGCAAGAATCATGCGGTCATCAATGCCTTCCTCACAACAGTCGTGGTATGTGAGTTCAACGAAGACGCCGCGCGGACTTACGGCACGCTCCGCACACAATTGGAATCTCTTGGAACTCCCATCGGCCCCTTGGACACCATGATCGCCGCCCACGCTCTGAGCTTGGGTGTGACGCTGGTGACAAACAACGTCCGCGAGTTCTCCCGAGTCACCGGGCTGGTGGTTGAAGATTGGACCGCACCGTGACAACGGAATCGTTCAGCTTCACTTCTCAAGCCTAAAGGCCGCGCAACAAAAAAGCCGCCCCCTTGCGGTTGCGGCTGGTTGCCCCGTGGGGCAGTGCCTGCGAATGTTTTGTCTTGTTGCGAGAAGACTGACAGGCGCGGGCTGGT
>JAYVDI010000086.1:0-17168 GCA_043749505.1 Schlesneria sp.
CAATCATGGCGATGACGATCGCCGAGTTGTTTGCCTTGAAGGAACAACTGGCGACGTCCGTCACGACCTGTGTCCCTCTGGACCGGAAGATTCCGAAACGGAAGCCGATCATTGCCACAACGGTGCAACAAATCGGTTCGATTCTGGAAGAGATCAAGAAGAACCACGCTCTGAGAAACCTGCGTGTGGCGTTCCTGATCGAAGAAGCTCATCGCTCTCAAGAAGGCAAGACGGCCGCTGCCATCCGCACACCGTTCCGCAGTGCAGAGGCTTGCCTCGACCGAAGTCCAACAGGCTCAGACGTCCTCCCGCGATGGCGATGCTAATGAGACGGTCATGCCCAGGCGTGTGGCCCAGCGGTCGAACCAGAGATAAATCACCGGCGTGGTGTAGAGCGTCAGAATCTGGCTGAAGATCAGCCCGCCGATGATCGTGATGCCGAGCGGCCGGCGCAGCTCCGAACCGACGCCCGTGCCCATCGCGAGTGGGACCGCTCCCAGCAGCGCGGCCATCGTCGTCATCATGATTGGGCGGAAGCGGAGCAGACACGCTTCATAGATCGCATCGCGAGGCGATTTGCCTTCGCTCCGCTGAGCATCCAGCGCGAAGTCAATCATCATGATCGCGTTCTTCTTCACGATGCCGATCAGCAGGATGATGCCGATCAGCGCGATGACACTCAGGTCGTGACGACAGAGCAGCAGAGCCACCAGCGCACCTACACCGGCAGACGGCAATGTCGAGAGGATCGTGATCGGGTGGATGTAGCTCTCGTACAGCACGCCCAACACGATGTAGACCGTCACCAGTGCTGCGAGGATCAAGAGCGGTGTGTTTGAGAGCGAGGCTTGGAACGCGGCGGCTGTTCCCTGAAAGCCGCCAACAATGCTGGGTGGCAGGTCGAGTTCCGCCTTCGCCGTGGAGATTGCTTCGACCGCTTCCCCCAGCGACACACCCGGTGCCAAGTTGAACGAGACCGTCACCACGGGGAACTGCCCCTGATGGTTGATCGTGAGTGGGGCCGTCGTTTCCTCGACGCGCGCGAAGCTGCTGAGCGGGACCATGCCGCCGCCAGGTGGATGAATGTGGACGGCACTCAGGTCGCGCAGGTCATCCTTGAAGTCGGGTTTCACTTCGAGAACCAGTCGGTACTGGTTCAACTGCGTGAACATGATCGAGACTTGGCGCTGCCCGAAGGCGTCGTACAGCGCATCGTCGATCATCTGTGGCGTGACTCCCAGCCGTGAGGCCGTGTCGCGGTCGATGACGACGCGCGCCTGAAGGCCGTCGTTCTGCTGGTCGCTCGCCACGTCACGCAATTCGGGTAGCGTCTGGAGTTTACTCACGAATTTTTGTGCCCATTCGCTCAGTTCCTGCGCGTTGGGGTCTTCCAAGCTGTATTGGTACTGCGTGCGACTGACGCGCGTTTCGACCGTCAGATCCTGAACCGGTTGCAGATAGAGGGTGATGCCGGAAACGCTCTCCAGTCGCTGTTGCAATCGCCGGATGATGTCGGTCGCTGGCAAGTGATGTCGCTCCTCCAGCGGCTTGAGATTGATGAGGATACGTCCGCTGTTGAGTGTCGTGTTCGTGCCGTCGATTCCGATGAAGCTCGACAAACTGGCCACGTCGGGGTCGGTCAGAATTGTGCGGTTCAGCTCCAATTGTCGCTCGGCCATCGCATCGAACGAGATACTTTGCGGAGCTTCCGAAATACCGAGGATCACACCCGTGTCTTGCACCGGAAAGAAGCCTTTGGGAACGAGGAAGTAGAGTTGAACCGTTGCCGCCAGCGTCACTGCCGAGACGACCATTGTCAGCGTCTGATGTCGCAGCACGACCGTCAGCGTCTGGCCATAGAGCCAGATCACCGCGTCGAATGCCGACTCTGAAGATCGGTACAGCCAGCCATGTTCTTCCGGGCGAGTGTGTTTCAGCAGTTTCGCGCACATCATCGGAGTGAGCGTCAGCGAGACGACGGCGGAGACGAGGATCGCCACGCTGAGCGTCACTGCGAACTCGCGAAACAACCGACCGACGATGTCTCCCATGAACAGCAACGGGATCAATACGGCGATCAGCGAAACGCTCAATGAGATGATCGTGAAGCCGATCTGCTCGGCCCCTTTGAGTGATGCGGCGAGCGGCGATTCCCCCTCTTCGATGTACCGCATGATGTTCTCAATCATCACGATCGCATCGTCCACGACGAAGCCGGTCGAGATCGTCAGAGCCATCAGCGTCAGGTTGTTCAGGCTGTAGCCGAGCAGGTACATCACGGCGAACGTCCCGACGAGCGACAGCGGGACCGCGACACTCGGGATCACTGTCGCTGCGACGTTCCTCAGAAACAGAAAAATCACGAGGACCACGAGGCCGATGGTCATCAGCAACTCGCGCTGCACGTCTTCCACCGACGCGCGGATCGTCACCGTGCGATCGGTCAGGACGGAGATCGACACCGACGCCGGGAGCGAGTCTCGCAACTGAGGCAGCAGCAAGTGGATGCGGTCCACGACTTCGATGATGTTCGCGCCGGGTTGTCGCTGAATGTTGAGAATCACGGCGGGAGTTTCGTTCCTCCACGCGGCTTGTCGTTGGTTCTCGGCCCCGTCGATCACATCGGCCACGTCGGCAAGCTGGACGGGAGCACCGTTGCGGTAGGCCACGATCAACCGCCGATATTGCTCGCTGGTGAGAACCTGATCGTTGGCACTGATCGTGTACGCCTGCCGCGTTCCGTCGAAGCTTCCCTTGGCCTGATTGACGTTGGCCTGAACGAGCGCCGTTCGCAGGTCTTCCATGTTCAGCCCGAGCGTTGAGAGCGAAGCGGGGTTGGCTTGAATGCGAATCGCGGGCTTCTGGCCTCCGCTGATGCTCACCATCCCGACACCCGACAACTGCGAGATTTTCTGAGCCAACCGTGTGTCGGCCAAGTCTTCGACCTTCGACAGCGGCAGCGTGTCGGACGACAGTGCCAGCGTGAGGATCGGTGCGTCAGCCGGATTCGTCTTCGTGTAGATCGGCGGGTTCGGAAGGTCGCGCGGCAGGAAGCTCGAGGCCACGTTGATCGCCGCCTGAACCTGCTGTGCGGCAACATCAATGTTCAGCTCCAACTCGAACCGTAACGTGATGACCGAGCAACCTTCCGAACTGGTCGAGGTCATCTGCGTCAGACCGGGAACCTGACCGAACTGCCGTTCGAGTGGCGCGGTGACGGACGACGCCATCACGTCGGGACCGGCTCCCGGATAGAACGTCACCACTTGAATGGTCGGGTAATCGACCTGCGGCAACGCGGAGACAGGCAACTGCCGGTAGCCAACGATCCCGACCAGCAGAATCGCCACCATGAGCAGCACGGTCGCCACGGGTCGCAGGATGAAGGGTCGAGACAGGTTCATCGGGTGAGGTTCTTGATTCGATATCTGAGCGGGGCGGCGTCAGCCCCCTGGCTCTTAGTTTTGGGCGTCAGCCCGTTCAGTTCTGAGGTCGGCCTCGACGAAGAGCCAGGGGACTCACATCCCCCGCTCGGAAGAATAGAAGAGAGCTAACGCCCAAGAGTATCGCTGGCTTTGGGGGGCGAGTGTTCCTTGCCCCGCTCCTGCTGCTTGTCCTTCGCTGAAGCCTCACGCAGCGAGACCTTTGCCCCCGGTTGCAGCTTGTCGATCCCTTCGGTAACGACGGCCTCGCCAAGTTCCAAGCCGCTCGTGATCGAGGTCTCGACCCCTTCCGTCGGACCGATCACGACGCTGCGCAGTTCGACCGTTTCGTCGGCTTGAACGACGTAGACGAACGGCGACGCCGGGCCGCGTTGGACGGCAGCCGACGGGACGACGAGGGTGTTGGATCGTGTCTCCACCAGCAGCCGCGCGTTGACGAATTGGTTAGGGAACAGCAGCCCATCTTCGTTCGGAAAGACCGCTTTCAGCCGGACGGTGCCGGTCTGCGGATCGACTTGATTGTCGATGGCCGCCAACGCGCCGCTGGCCAGTTTCAGTTTGAAGTCGCGATCAAACGCATCGACCTCCAGCACCCGACCGTCACGCGACTGTTGTTGGACTCGGGCAATGTCGTCCTGAGGAATCGTGAAGACGACGGTGATCGGTTGGAGTTGTGTGATGACCGCCAGCCCCGTCGGCTCATTGGCGCGAACGATGTTTCCCTCGTCAACCAACCGCAGCCCGATCCGACCGCTGATCGGAGCCTCGATCCGGCAGTACGAGAGTTGCAGCTTCGCGTTCGCGACGAGAGCCTGATCGGCACGGAGCGCTCCTTCCGCCTGCTGTACCAGTGCGACCTGATCGTCGATCTGCTGTTGAGCGATCGTCTTCGACTTCAACAAATCCTGATAGCGCGTCAGGGTGAGGTTCACCGATTTCAAGGCCGCTTCGTCGCGAGCCAGTTGCCCCTCGGCTTGGTCTCGCTGCACTTCAAACGCGCGCGGGTCAATCTCCGCCAGCAAGTCTCCTTCGCGAACCATCTGCCCTTCAGTGAACCCGATCTTGACCAACTCGCCTTCCACGCGGCTCCTCACCGTCACTGTCTTGAAGGGAGTCGCCGTGCCGAGGCCATTCAAGTAGAGGTGCATCTCGCGCTGTCGCACCACCGCCGTTACAACGGGAATGACGCGCGCGGCGGGCTTCGATGGCGTGGGAGCCTTCAATGGCAACAGCGGCTCCACCCACGGCCACCACATCGGCCGGTAGTACCACGCCGCAGTAGCCAGCACGCAGCAGATCAGCCACACCCAACCAGACCATTTCGATGAGGGACGAACACCGTCATGCACCTTCCGCTGAGTCAGCGGGACAACACCGGGTCCAGTCTCATTCAGAACAGTCACTGTTTTGGAACTCATCTGAAACGTGTCTTTCAGTGGCAGTGGTTGAAGCGGCAGGAAAACTCGAGGTTGTGATGGCGGCGAGAAAGCGGCTTCGGGCAGGAGTAGCGCGTCGCAGTTTGTCGTCAGCGCCACCCTCTGGCAACATGGACGTGTCGCCACTGATGACTCTCAGGAGAAATTAAGCTCACCTTGCCGACGATGATGGCAGCCGACAGACTGTGCCCGCCGGTGTCACCCTCGTTCGCTTGCCCGTTCAGGAGCCGTCTTTAGATGAATTCCAACAGACTCTGCCAGCCTTGGGAGCATGAAGTCTCGCGCCGACAATGGCTGGGCACGGCGGTCGCTTCCGGGGCGACGGCTTTCAGCCTGGGCCTTGGTGAATTGAGCGCGGGTGGATTGGGCGGTCTCATCAGTGAGACGGCGGTGGCGGAGTTGGCCGCCAAGGACAAGCAAGTCCTGTTCATCTGGATTGACGGCGGGATGAGCCAGTTCGAGAGTTGGGATCCCAAACCGGGGACACAGTTCGGCGGGCCGTTTCGCTCGATCCAGACGGCTCTCCCCGGAGTGCAGATCAGTGAACTGATGCCCCGCAGCGCGCAGGTCATGCCACACTTGGCCATCGTGCGAAACCTGTGTACTCAGGACAACTCCCACTCGGCGGGCGTCCCACGCATTCAACGAGGCGACCCCAAAGATCGTGGCGTCGTCTATCCGTACTTTGGCTCGGCGGTCTCGAAGCTGATGGGGTCGGGCAAGAGCGGTCTGCCGCCGTATGTGTCGATCAAGCCGGGGAACGGCGGCTTCCTCTATCAGGATGCCGGGTTCCTTGGGCCTCAGTTCGGGGCACTGGCGTTTGGTGACGGCAAGCCTCCCGAAAACTTGCTGCGACACGAGTCGATCAGCGAGGCCGACGACCTCGCTCGTAACGCGCTGCGGATCGGCCTGAACAAGCGCTATGCCGAGCGGCGTCGCTCCGAGAACGCGAATGCTCACACCGCCGTGTTCGACATGGCCGCGACTTTGATGAAGCGGCAGGATCTGTTCGACACGACCAAGCTCTCCCCCACCGATATCGCGCGCTACGGCACTCACGACTTTGGCCAGTATCTCTTGCTCGCGAGAAACATGCTGGAAGCGGGCGTGCGTTTCGTGAAGGTGACCAGCTACGGTTGGGACACGCACGGCGACAACTTTCTCGGTCACCAAAGCCTGATGCCGCGCTTCGATCAGGCGTTCGCTTCGATCATCGAAGACCTGCATGAGCGCGGAATGTTGAACAATGTCCTCGTCATCGCGATGTCCGAGTTCGGCCGCACACCGCGCATCAATGGTCACATCGGTCGAGACCACTGGCCGGAATCGTGGTCGCTCGCGCTGGCCGGTTGCGGTGTGAAACCGGGCCTCGTCATCGGCAAGACGAATGGTCTCGGCACAGCGGTCGAAGGCGACGCCAGCGACATCGGCCACATGTTCCACACGTGGTTCGCTGCGCTCGGCCTCGACGCCACAAAGCTCGAATACGACAACCACGGCCAACCGCTCCCCATTGCACACGAAGGCTGCTCGGCGGTGAAGGAGTTGCTGGCGTGAACTGCGTATGAAGTACGAAGATTGGAGCCATCCATGACCGCGACGCCCGTTTTTTCTGTCCCATCTGTTCCGCCACTGCTGCCGCCTCGTCGCCGGAGGTGGATCGCGCGTCGAGCCTTGCTGGTCACCGGCCTGCTGCTGGGTGCGGCGCTGTACTGCTTCCGCCAGCCGCTGTTTATCGGCTTCGAGATTCCTCCGTTTGAAGCGGGGGGCACGATCTCGGTGATCGTGGACGATAAGGCGAGTGATCGGGTCGAGGGCGTTCAGCTCACGCAGCATGGATTGCGATCGGTGCTGGACCCAGGGACGGGCTATGGCTGGGGAACGAAGGAGCATGGGGAGCCAGTCACAGTCACCACTGACAAGCTGGGTCGGGCAGAGATCGCGTACCCGAAGTGGGTCTCGCGCGCGGGGGCTTCGCTGACGAGTGCAGTCTCCGTCGTGGCCGAACATCCCGACTACTGCACGCAGTGGAACGTGGATTGTCCGGTTCCTCAAAAAGGCGTCGTGGCTCGACTGCCACACATCACACTGAAACGTGGCGGTCGCCTGCGGATCAAAGCCTTTCGCGAGGGCGAGACGACTCCTCTGACCGACTTTCAAGCGCTGATCTCGGGCCAGTGGTTTCCCGGTCAGTGGCAGACGGAAGGAGACGCGCGGCTCTCACCCGTGATCGAACCGGGGCCGCGCGTCTTCCGGATCATTGATCGCACCGACCCCGAGCGACTTCAGTTCAGCAACGCGCTCGAATTCACTTCGACCGCAGGTCAGACGACCGGCATTGACGTGGCGCTGAGTCCGGGGATGTCGGTGCGCGGCAGGCTCGATCCGTCGATCCCCCGACCGGTGAAGAACGGCTTCGTGGTCGTCACGATTCACGACGAACCGATCGCGGTCACAGGTACAAACATTGACGGAGTGCAGTGGCAGACGTGGACGAATGTTGCAGAGAACGGCGAATTTGAATTCGCCTCATTGCCGCCGTCGAGCGAAGTCCGATTGCTCGCGTGGTGCGACGGCTTTGTTTCCAAGATGCCGGACGTGTCCACACTGCCTGCGATCGTGCGGGCAACAGCCCAGTCAACCATCTCGCGGCCTCAGTTTCTCGCCGTGGAACCCGATGCCAAGTACGAGATCGGAATGGAACCGGGCGCACAGTGCGAGGTCACCGTCGTCACATCGAGTGGCAAACCTGTAGAAGGGATTGAAGTCGGCTTCTCTCCCAACGTCATCTACGGTCGCGGCAGCACGATGTTCGGATGGGCGGGACGAAGCGAGCTTCCTCCCAAGACGAACAACCAGACCGTCGGCGACGTTCTTCGAGAACCGTCGAATCAGTGGGACTCGCGATTGAACGATCCGAATTTTTTGCGAGCAAAGTTTGGAGGTGTCACGAACGCGCATGGCAAAGTGGTCGTTACCGGTCTCCCCGGACGCGGCCCTTCGGACGTGGAGATCCATCACGAGCAATGGACATCGAAGGGAAACCTGACGCCACCATTTCGGTCAGATTTCGCCGTTCCTCTTCAGCCCGGCCAAGTGGCAACCGCGAAGATCGTCGTCGTCCCGAAGCCAACGATCACCGACAAGCTCATCAACCTGCCGCCGCCGTCTCGTGGACCATCCATTCTCAGCGAGGCCATTAAAATCATCCGAACCACCTTGAGACTGTGATCGCACTCGACCACTGACGATGCACTCGAGAGTGACTGCGATTCGTCGGTTAACCCGAGGTCAACGTGCGCCACGCAATCGGCCAGTCGCTGGTCACGGTGATCGGTTCTTGGGTTGTCGGATGAGTGAACATCAGCGAGGCCGCGTGCAGTGCGATGAAGCCTTCGGCGCGAGACTTCGCGCCGTACTTGCCATCGCCCACGATCGGCCAGCCACGCGTGGAGAGTTGGACGCGAATCTGATGGCTGCGACCGGTCTGCGGCAGAATCTTGACGAGCGTGAAGCGGCCTATTTTTTGAACGCGCTCGTAGGACAAGACGCAGTCCTGTCCGTTCTCTTCGTCATCGACGACCGAGACCACGTTGCGCGCCCGGTCCTTGTTGAGCCGGTCGTGCAAGACTCCTTCGGCCGGTGAGACGGTGCCTTCGACCAACGCGAGATACGTCTTTTCGACACTGCGAACGCGGAACTGTTCGGAGAGTCGCGACGCGCCCTTGCTCGTGCGCGCGAACAGCACCACGCCTGAGACTGGCCGGTCCAACCGATGGACCACGCCGACGAAGACCTTTCCCGGCTTGTTGTATTTCCGCGCGAGATAGTCCTTCGCCGCATCGACCAGCGTCGGCTGGCCCGAATGATCGCCCATCGTGAGCAACCCGGCGGGCTTCTCAACAGCGAGGCAATGATTGTCCTCATAGAGGATGCACAGCGGGGATGTCACGAAATCGTTCTCTCACTGAGAGCCTGATGAAGACGTTTCCGAAAAAGTTCGATTCAGGCGAGCCGCTTTCTTTCCGATGAGCCGCAGGGCGCTAGCCCCGGTTCAGAGGACACAAACCGGGGCTAGCGCTCTGCGGCTGATTGCAGCCTGCTTCACTTCTGAAAGTCTTCGAGAAGGGAAGTCGGAAACGTCAATGAAACCGCTGATCGCGACCCGTCTGCGGGAGGACTGTGCTCCCGCAGAGCGGTTGTTATGCTCGCCACGCGATTTGATCCCGGTGTTTCTGAAGGCCAATCTATCACGAAGGAGTTTGCGATGCGCATCGCCCAACCAGCATTGATCGCGATGATGATTCTCGTGCCGTCCATCGCGCGAGCCGACATTGAATCGGGACCGAACGTGGGGACAGTGGTGACGATGCTGAAGGTTTTCGCGGCGACGGGCGATCACACGGGAAAGGAACTCGACTTCGCGGCCGATCGCGGCGCGAAACCGACCGTCTATATGTTCATCCCGTATGACCGATTCGACCGCCCGTTGGCTCGACTGCTGAAGACACTCGAAAAGTCTGTGATTGAGGCGGGGAATGAAGCGACCGTCGTGACCGTGTTTCTCGCCGATGACGAAGCGGTTGCAAAGGACCGCCTGCCGAAAATTCAGCTGTCGTTGCAGTTCACTTCCAACCCGCTCGTCATCTTTCCGAGCATGAAGCAAGGCCCGGAAGGCTGGCAGGTGAACACCGATGCTCAAGTGACCGCACTCGTCGTGAAAGAGGGCAAGATCGCCGCGAAGTTCGGCTACAGATCGGCCAACGAAACCGTCGCTCCCGAGATCGTCGAGGCACTCAAGAAGGCGATCGGGAAGTAGCGCGACATGCCTCGCGGCCAAGGCTGAGCCGCTCACCCGACATGTTGCTTGAGCAGTTTCATGAACTCGCGGAACAGCGGCGTGTTGTCGTGCCAGGTGCGACCGCTCACCAAATTGCCATCGACGACGACGGGCTGATCCACGTACAGACCGCCAAACGACGTGATGTCGATCGCACACTTGGCAACCGTAGTGAGAGTTCGCCCGGTCAAGCAACCGGCGGCGGCGGCGATTTCAACCCCGTGGCAGACCGTGGCCACCGGCTTGCCCGCGTCAAAGAAGTGCTTCGTCAGAGCGAGCAGATCGCGGTCATAACGGAGATATTCCGGAGCGCGTCCGCCCGAGAGAAATAGCCCCACGTAGTCGTCGGGATGCACATCTCGGAACGCGATTTTGGCCTGGACGTGATAGGCCGGTTGCTCGCGCGTGATGTCCCACGGGATGCTGTCGTTGGGTGGAATCTCGTGCATCACGCCGTGGTATTTGCGAGCTTCAGGACCGGCGACGACGACCTCAAATCCATCCTCCGGGAGCCGAAAGAAGGGGTAGAGCGTGTCCATGACTTCGGTCGCATCACCGATTGGCATCAAAACTTTGTGGGGCATGGGTTGGGCCTTGCTGGGAGATACGGATGTTGTGGCGGCGCAGGATACATTTGGGCCGAAGGGGCGGCTACTGGGTGATGGTCCGCAGTCACTGGTCGTTGGCAACCATTTAGCGATCTTGAAGTCCGGCTTTTCTTAAAGCCAGACTTGTCTGCGGGGGGCGTTCTCGTTTGAGATTGCCGGAGTGAACCCTCTGCGACTATCTTCCCCGGCCTTACGAGCCGGAGATTTTGGATGTTGGCTCGTTCGCCAAGGAGTAGGCGATGATGCGAATTGTGCTGACAGGGATGTTGGCGGTGCTGGCGTGCGGCTGTTTTAGTCGCAGCGGCACCGATTTGTTGCAGGCTCGAATTCGGGATCAGGAGGTTCACCTCGCTGATGCCGAGCGGCAGGTCGCGACGACTCAGACCGAGCTTGGCAAGGCGCGGCGCGAGGCCGATGGACTGCGAACCGAACTCGCCAAGCGAAACAGCGGCGGGCCAATGGCTGAGCAAACGGAAGCGCTCGTGCGTGTGACCAAGCTCCAGATTCATTCGCTGTTGTCCGGAGGCGTCAACAAGGACGAGCAACCGGGTGACGATGCTTTTGTGGCGCAGTTGGCTCCCGTCGATGTGGACGGTGAAGTTGTGAAGCTGCCCGGGCAGATCGAACTCACGTTGCTTGACCCTGCCGTGGCGGAGGGCCAGCGCGAAGTCGGTCGCTGGAACTTCACGGTCGATGAGTGCCGTCAGCATTGGACGCGCGGGCTGACCGGCGCGGGGTATCAGTTCACGGTGCCGCTCGCCGCATCACCCGCTCACGACAGCTTGGTTTTGCACGCGAAGCTGACCACGGTGGATGGCAGATCGTTCGATGCGAGCCAAATCGTGCGCGTTTCGCCAGCGACGGCGCTCACCGCCAGCAGCCGTCGGGAGGTACTCGACCGTCCCGTGCTTGAACGTTCTGTACTCGACCGACCAGCCCTCGACACCGTGCCGCGCGAGTTGGATGACATCAATGATCCGCCTCCCGCGCCACTGAAGGATCAGCCCGAGGAACTCCCCGCGTGGGCGGCTCCGGGTCCGGCTTCAACACCGCCTGCTGCACGGGCCAAGTCGGCAACGAAAGCTCCGGGGGAACTTCCCGCACCGGGCTTGTTCCCCCCCGCACCGAAGAAACGCGAGTTGCCACCACTGCGCGACTCGGCCAACTGGACCGAAGGAACCATCCCGCAGTTGCGGTGAGGCTGAAATCCGACTTTCTCGCAGAAGAGTGGCGAGTCAAGAGTGACGTGACCAACGAAACTACTGTAGTCCCGTCGCTCCGCCGACGGGACGTGTACGGAGCCGAGCGTTTCCCGAATGAATAACGCACCGTACAGCACGTCCTGCCAGCGGAGCGTCAGGACTACGGTAGTTTTGTCGGGCGCGTCAAGAGCGCCCGTCCTATGAATCCGATTCGTGAGTGATGGCCATCACCGTTGGCAGCGTGGGCAGTAGAACGTGGACCGCTGGGTTTGCACGACGCGCACGACGGTGGCTCGGTTACAGGTCGGACACGTTTCATCGGCACACATATAAACGCGGTGTTCGTTCTGATAGCGACCGCTTTGGTTGAGGGCGTTGCGGTACGTGCCGTCTCCCAGCGTTGAGCCTTCGTAAGTGATGGCCAGTTCGAGGACAGACTGCACGGCGGCGGCGAGTCGCTTCACTTCGGGAAGTCGCAACGAATCGGCGGCGCGATGCGGGTCGATCCTCGCGACGTGCAGGATCTCGCTCGCATAGAGATTGCCGATCCCGGCGACGAGCCGTTGGTCGAGCAGCGCGACCTTGATCGCGCGGCGGGTCGCGGCGAGTCGCTCGCGCCACTCGGTCATCGAAATCACCAGCGCATCCGGGCCGAGCTTGTTGGGGCCGAGATCACGCTCCAATTCGCCGGGACCAAACAGGCGAATGGTTCCCAATCCGCGACGGTCCCAGAACCAGATCGAATTGAAGTCGCGATGTCCCTCGAATTCCCATTCGATTCTCAGGTGTTCGACATCCGGCGGATCGGCCAGCAGCATGAGTCCCGTCATCCGCGGTTCGATCACGAGACTCGATCCGACCGCCAAATCGAGCACAACCCGCTTCCCCAGCCGTCGCGCCGCCGTGACAACTTGCCCTTCGATGCGACTCGCCATCCGAGCGAACGTCGGCGTGATGCCGATCGGTCGGCAATGTGTTTTGCAGCGTTTGACCTTGAGAATGCGGCGACCTTCGACGAACGGCCGAATGCCACGGACCATCGTTTCGACCTCGGGTAACTCTGGCAAAGGAAAGCTCCGTGGGCCGGAGCCCCTTGGTCCGGCTGTTTCTGACGACCGGACCAAGGGGTTCCGGCCTATGTTGGGTTGCAACCATCGTCGCCTCACCGACTTTTCGGGTCGGGTTCCCCTTGCAAGGACTGTCGCGCGAGCGTGGCGACAGCATTCTAGCGGCTGGCGCGATGAGTGGGATGATGGGCCGCGAGGAGTCGTGCGAGCAGCGGAAATTGCAGAATCTCCTTGACCATCGAGGGCCGCCGGACGATCTTACTTCCCGAGACGCCGTCTTCCGCACGGCTCGTTCGACATTCCGCCGCCTCAGTTGAGAAGCGACTTCCCAACTCATCGCGGCCAGTTCACATCGGGTGTCATCATGCTGCGTCGCCGTTCTGTATTCGCTCAATTGGTATCAGGTCTGGGGTGTGTCCTCGCCCTGTCGGTTTCTGTGGGAGCCACCGAGGCTCAACCCAAGCTCGACCGAGCACAGCAGGTGGCAGCTCACCTCGCCGCGGGTGAGTTCGGCCCGGCACTCGATTTGGCAAAGACGGTAGCCAATCCTGCTGAACAAGCGGGGCTGCTGAACAACGTCGCGGCGGCTCAACAGAGTGCCGGTGAAACGACTGCGGCGTCGGCAACAATGCAACGGGCCAGTCGAGCCAATGGTCGTCGAACCGGTGGGCAAGGTGCTGGCGGTGGCAGTCAAGCGGGAAGCGGTGGATTCGGCGGCGGTGGCTCGCTGGCCGACTTTACCACGCTGATGACGCTCATCATGGAGAACACCTCGGGCAAGTGGGAAGCCGAAGATGGCGAAGGTGGCACGATGTCACCGTTCCCCACCGGCGTTCGCGTCGCACCGGGTGGGCTGCTGCACAAGCTCACGCAGGAAGAACAAACCGGCGTGCTGGCTTCGCTGGGCACGACCGCTCGCAAAGCGGACCTCAACGCCGATGTGGCCCAACGTTCGGACCTGCGGATGGTCTCACTGACTCGGTTGGAGAAGGTGGTCGCTCAGCGGTTGGCTGACGGCGAGCCGGTTCCCGAAACGATGGCTCAACTCGCCGGGTTGTCCCAAATCAAGTACGTCTTCGTGTATCCGGAAGCCAACGAGATCGTGTTGGCGGGTCCGGCCGAAGGCTGGCAATACAACGCTCAAGGCCAGCCGGTCGCCGTCAGCAATGGCCGACCGACACTGCAACTGGACGACCTCGTGACCGTGCTGCGGACGTTTGCCAAAGGCAACGCCGACTTCGGTTGCTCGATCAATACTCGCGATGCGGGGGTCCGGGCGCTGACCGACTATGTGCAAAAGTCGCAGTCCAAGGGAGCGATCAGTTCGGTCGCGGTCAAAGGCTGGGTACAGGCCCTCCAACACAAACTCGGCCGCCAGGACATCGAAGTCTGGGGCGTTCCCGGTGACAGCCGCGTCGCCCGCGTGATCGTGGAAGCCGACTATCGGATGAAGTTGATCGGCATCGACAAACTCGATGCCGGCAAAGATGTCCCCAGCTACTTCGATCTGCTGCCGGTTGCTCAGCATAAGAACGTTCAGACGATGGACGCTCTGCGATGGTGGCTGACGATGAAGTACGACGGCGTGCAACACAGTGCCGACAAGAGTGCCTTCGAGATCGCGGGTTCTTCCGTTCTCTGTCAGTCCGAAAATCAACTGCTGACGGCCGATGGCAAGCATGTGCCGACCGGTAAGTCGGAAGCGACCAACCGAATGTTCGCTCAGAACTTCACGGCGAACTACGACAAACTCGCTGCTCGCGACATGGTGTTCGCTGATACTCAGAACGTCTTCGATCTCGCGTTGGTCTCGGCCCTGATCCAACACGAAAACTTGGACGACAAGGCTCACTGGGACATGGGTGCGTTCGCTCCGAACGGCGCTTACTCGCCAGCCCGATACGCCGTTCCCAAGGAATGCGAATCGGTCGTCAACCATCGCGTCTACAACGGCAAGGACATCGTGGTCCAGATCGCGGGTGGCGTGAAAGGGGACGTGATGTCCGTCGTGAAGGACAAAGCTTTGAACACCGAATCACCTCGCTTGGCCAACGTGGCCCAGTCGGCGAAACCGGGCGAACTCCCCGCCGGTCGTTGGTGGTGGGATGCCGCTCGGTAGGCACCGCTTGCCGACGGGACTCAGATCAAACACAACGCGGCCGACTTCACAGTCGGCCGCGTTTTTTCATTCTGACCAACCGAAAATCGAGCGACCTCGACAGCGACACAGCTCGGCGCGAGAATCGCGTCAGCCTGGATGATTCATGAGGAACCACGAATCTCACGAATACGCACGAATCAGAACAGACTTCAGAACGGAAGCGCGAAGACAGACCGCTGAACCATGCCTGAAGCCCCTCGCGCCGCATGTTCTTTCCGCTGTTTGGATTCGTGCGTATTCGTGAGATTCGTGGTGAGTCATCCGAGTTGGCAGTGTTGATGACAACCGCACGAAATGTGGAATAGCCCGCTCTCATGTCAGACTCTGCGCCCCTGCCCGATGCGAACGCACCCTCGTCCATTCCGGAGACCTCGGGTGAGGCCGTGCCATCTCCGCAAGCAGCCTCCACCTCAACCGACAACCTGCCACCGCGAGAGAAAGTAAAGTCGTTTCCCACGACGCCGGGCATCTATCTGATGAAAGATTCCGTCGGTCGCGTGATCTACGTCGGCAAGGCGGTCAACTTGCGCAGTCGCGCGTCGAGCTACTTCACGAAGATCGCCGCTGAGGACTCGCGCACCGCCAACCTCGTTCCCGAGATCTGCGACATCGACTTCATTCCTTCCGAGAGCGAGGTCGATGCGCTGCTGCTCGAAGCGCGACTCATCAAGGACATCCAGCCGCGCTTCAATACGGCACTCAAGGACGACAAGACATTTCCCTACTTGGAAATCTTCGTGCGTGAAGAGTTCCCTCGCGTCGAATTCACGCGCAAGCCGCAGCCGCGCGGGACGAGGTTGTACGGCCCGTTCCTCAATTCGCGGCAACTGCGCGGTGCAATCGTCGTCCTCCAGCAGGTCTTCCGATTTCGCACTTGCTCGCTCAAAATCAAGGAAGCGGATGAACGCTGGCGCTGGTTCCGACCGTGCCTGCTCGCGAGCCTCAACCAATGTACCGCTCCGTGCAACCTGCGCATTTCGCGAGAAGAGTATCGCCACGACATCCGCCGGTTGCGGCTGTTCCTCGAAGGGAAGCGGAAGCGGCTCTTCCGAGAACTGCGTGAGGAAATGCTCGCCGCGTCGAAGGAGTTGAAATTTGAAAAAGCCGCTCGGCTGCGCGACCAAATCAAGAACCTTGAGGGACTGAATTTTTGTGGGAACCTCAAGGACCACGCCCAGCCCGAAGCGTTTCAAGTCGATCCGCGCAAGGGGCTGCTCGGGCTGAAGAAAGTCTTCAATCTGCCGAAGGTGCCGCGCCGAATCGAAGGGATGGACATCGCTCACTTGCAGGGTGGTGAGACCGTCGCGAGCTGTGTTCAGTTCATCGACGGCCTACCGTTCAAGCACGGCTACAAGCGGTTCCAAATCAAGACGGTCGAAGGGGTCGATGACTTCGCCTCGATGCGCGAAGTCGTCAGCCGCCACTTCCGCCGCCTGCAACAAGAAGGGGAAGCGTTCCCGGACATCTTGCTGATCGACGGCGGCAAAGGACAACTCGGTGCGGCGATGGCGGCACTCGAAAGCATCGGCGTCACGGCACCGTTCGTCTGCTCTCTGGCCAAACGCGAGGAAGAAATCTATCTGCCGGGCGAATCTGACCCGAAAGTCTTGAGCAAACACTCTTTCGCACTGCGGCTGTTGCAGTACGTACGCGACGAATCCCACCGCTTCGCTCAGCACTATCACCACCTGCTCAGAAAGAAATCAACGCTACGCGACGACTGAATTTGTTCGCAATTCATCCGCCAATCTCGGCTCTAAGGCGAGCGGCGGGAAGTGGCTTAAACGTCAAAGCCTGATGCGCAAGCGAAGCCGCTCGGTAACTGAGTCCTCGTTTGCGCGTTAGGCTTTGAACTGTGATACGGCAACTTGCGCCGCTCGCCTACTGAGCAGAGTCTCGCCTCATTTGTGCGCCCGTTCCGTTGTTTTTGCGACAACAGGCGAAACACATCACAGTTGTAGGCATGGAAGTAAATTGAGAATGGGGGAGACATCAGGGCAGGACTCGTTGTTTCTTGGGATTGCCTTTCAAAGAGTCCAGGCCCTTAGGAACGGGGCCGCAATAATTTCCCGAGTGTGGCTGGGGTCCGCACTTCGCGGCCCCCAGCGAAGCGGGATTCGCCCCAATCTGGGGGCGGCGAAGCGCCGACCCCGGCCACACATTTTCGAGTTCGGAAAGTTATTGCGCTCCCGTTCCTTAGATTTGCCCGAACTCTTTCCGTGCCGCTGATCAACATCCCCAAACCGTCGGCGTGCGTGTGGGCGAAAATGTGTTTCCTCCTACAATCAACAACTCGACAGGAACACTATTTGGTTCGCTGGCTTACTAGGCCCTGTCCCGTAAATCAGCCGCGCGGCGCTAGCCCCGGTTCTCGACAAAACAACCGGGGCGAGTGCCCTGCGGCTGATTTA
>JAYVDI010000087.1:0-7857 GCA_043749505.1 Schlesneria sp.
GGCTCTCCGCCATCCGTGTTGATTCTCGTGGCGAATGAGCCGCAGGGCGCTAGCCCCGGTTGAAATTCGCCGCAACCGGGGCTAGCGCCCTGCGGCTGATGATGGACATTCAACGCAAATGGCGGAGAGCCATCTTTCGTTGCGGTCTCTGGAATGATTCCGGGGCTGATCCCAATTCGACATTCGCATCAGAACTCTCACCCTCATGACTGAGAACGCCGCCACTCTTCGACGCGAGGTCATGGATCGCACACGCACCGTTGTCGTTAAAGTCGGCACCAATGTTCTTTCGACGGACGACGATCAACTCGATGCCGCGCGGATCACTTCTCTGGTCGAACAGGTTCATGCGCTGTGTGCCTCCGGGCGCAAAGTCGTGCTGGTTTCGAGCGGAGCGATTGGCGCGGGGATGGGGTTGCTCGGGTTGAAGGAGCGGCCGAAAGATCTGCCTCACCTGCAAGCGGCCGCCGCGACAGGACAGGCGCATTTGATCCACATTTACGACGAAGCCTTTCGCCCGCACGGCTATCACGCAGCGCAATTGCTGCTGACCGCGAATGACTTCAAGAACCGATCGCGGTATCTCAATGTGCGGAACACGCTGCGAACACTTTTTGAATACAGCGCGATCCCGATCGTGAACGAGAACGACACCGTCAGCACCTCCGAAATCAAATTGGGTGACAATGATCGTCTTGCCGCGATGGTCGCCGGTTTGATTCAGGCCGATCTGCTGATCGTTCTCTCCGTCATCGAGGGGCTGCTGACGGGCGATCCTTCCGATTCTCAGAGCCACCGCATCCCGCTGGTCGAGCGATTCGATGACGACCTGCTGAAGCTCGTTGGAACCTCGAAAAGCTCACGCGGCACCGGCGGGATGAAGACCAAGTTGGAAGCTGTTCACACTGCAACGGCCGTTGGCGTGAACGTCGTCATTGCCAACGGCAAACGACCGCGCGTCCTCGATGAGATTTTGCGTGGCGACGATATTGGGACGCTATTTCTCGGTGAAGGGGACGGCGTTTCGGCGTGGAAGCGTTGGATCGGCTACACGATGCCGCCACAGGGCCGATTCGTGTTGGATGACGGTGCTCGTCGCGCGGTCGAGCAGCAGGGCAAGTCGCTTCTCGCGGCAGGGATCGTTCGTGTGGAAGGAGACTTTGCCAAAGGTGAGGTCGTGTCGCTGATCGATCTGCACGGCGAAGAGTTCGCGCGGGGACTGACCAATTATGACGCCACCGCCACGCTGGCCATCGCTGGCAAACGTTCGGACGAGATCGCCAAGTCGATTGGCTCGATCCCCTACGCCGAAGTCATTCACCGTGACAACCTTGTCGTGACGAGCCTGTCGAGGAACTGAGCAACTGGCTCGAAATAACTTCCCGATTCCCGAAACGTGTGGTTGGGGTCCGCGCTTCGCTGCCCCCAGAGTCATTTGAACACGCCGCAATCTGTGGGGAGGCAAGCACCGACCCCAGCCACACATCGCGGGAAGTTATTTTGGGCCAGTTCCTTAGGCGGACCTCGGCACGAACGGGCACGCGCGGCCAAGTGATCTCGCCACCGAGACTTGCATTTGACTGCTTCAGCCTTAATACTCCCCGCCCCTTCTTGGTGGACGGATGAGTCCGTTTCCAGAGGGGCGTGCCGTGCGGTGTTGCCGGTGCGAACCGATTTCCTCCACGTTTCTCTCCCAGAAACGGGCCTCCCTTCGTGTGAGGTCTCCCAATGAGGCGAACTGATGGCTGCGTACAACAAGACCGAAGTTAAGAAAATTCGTAAGAAGCGACAGCGGCTGAAGAAGAAGCTCCGCTGCCGGTTCGCTCCGAATGGCAAGTCGCCACATCCAATCTATGTCGATTACAAGGATCTGAAGACGCTGCGTCAGATGATCGACCGCGAAGGGAACATGTTGCCGCGACGTAAGACCGGCAACTGTGCCAAATGGCAACGAGCCGTCCGCGAAGCGATCCTGCGAGCACGCTTCATCGGCCTGCTCCCGTATGTGTCGGAAGAATGAACTGAGCCGCCAACGAGTGACCGCGCAGGTGGGCAAAAGCCTCCTGTCGGGCCTCAATTTTGGATTCATAACAGCCCGGCCATCTGGCCGGGCTGTTGTCGTTTCTAATCTGCTGTCATTTGTCATCGGGCCGGTGTGGTGCCGCCCCGCTCGCCCTTTTTTGCTGGGAGCGTCACGTGTTCACGGAGGCAATTCATGTGGGTGAAAATCTGTGGTATCACTGATGTTGCTACGGCGGCCGCAGTCATCGAGTTGGCTCCCGACGCGATCGGTCTCAACTTTTACGCCGCGTCCCCACGATGCGTCTCCGGCATTGAGGCCGTTCGGATTGGGAGGCAACTTCCGCGCGGAGTCACTCGCGTTGGAGTGTTTGTCAATCACGGGGTCAACGAGCTCGAAGACTTCGTGAATGACTGCTTGCTCGATCAGGTTCAACTGCACGGTGACGAATCGCCGGATCAGTTGGCTGTGTTACACCGTCGGCTGCCGCACATGCCACTCATTCGCGCGTGGCGGATGGCGGGCGAAAGTCTGGTAGACCTTGATGAGTATCTGACGGCGTGTCAGGCACTGGATGTCTCGCTGGCAGCTTGCTTGATAGATGCTCGCGTACCGGGTGTCTACGGTGGTAGCGGTCACAAAGTGGCGTGGGATGCACTCGCGCGAGTCTATCAACGCAGCATCTGGCCACCGCTGATCCTGGCTGGTGGATTAACACCTGACAACGCAGCCGACGCGGTTCGTGCGACTCAGCCCTGGGGAATTGACGTGGCTAGTGGCGTTGAGTCGCAGCCGGGATCGAAAGACCTCCAGTTGGTGAAACGCTTCATCACTAATGCACGTTCTGCATCAACGATTTGATGTCTAGCCAATGTCGTGTGTTCTGCCCACTCTGCGCGTTATTGGAGAAGTTTGTTCGTCCTTGCTCAAAGACCTGTGTCGTGAGTGCATCGAGGGCCGGTTCGTAGCGCCAGGCCCGCGATGTCCAGCGGCGGTCGAGCCGAACCTCCAATTGTGAGGCGCGCTCCGATGTCGCGACATCACGCGGCACCAGTTCTCGGGAGAAGAAGCCGTGGGAATTGAGTTCACGCACCAACCTATCCAATTCCGCCCTCGGCAGGTCGAACTCGACGACCGTCGTGCCTTCTTCACGCGGACTGCCCCGCTCCCAGAACCAACGATCTCGACGAGTCTCACGCCGTGACTTTCGGATCTCGACGCCTTCCTCCAATGCGGCTCTTAGTGAGCGTTGTTCAAACGTTTGCCCGTAGTCGATTGGTTGCAATTGAAGCGTGACGCGCGCGTAGTTTTCGCGCTTGTCGGGGTGAGGATACTGGACTCGCAGTTCAGCCACCGACCAGTTGAGTTCGGAGCCAACGGATTCTGCTTTCGCAGCAGAAACGGCCCCGGCCGAATCGGATCGGGCAGAGACGGTCACGATCTCCGTTTCGTTTGGTTTAGCCAATCGGGAATCAGGAACGGATGGAAATTGAGAAGCCTGAAGAAGTACGCCCTCCGCCAAGTGGGCGCGGTAAATGATTTCCAAGCGGCTGTAATCGTGTGTCGCCGGGGATTGTGTGATGGATTCGGGAGTGACTCGGCAGGACGCCAAGCCGAACGGGAGCAAGCACACTGCGACGAGAAATTTCCACCTTGCGCTGATTCTCAATGCGTTTGACATGGCAAGTTGCTCCTCTCGCCGATGCGAACTCCGTCACAACCGGAACAAGCCGAGTTGCAAGGAGAATGGGGCACGATGGGTGCCGTGAGGCTGATCGGCATGAAAAGCATTTCCGCTTCAAATGACTCAAAGCGGCTGGAAGAGTCTGCCCGCCGTGCATCGCCTCACACGACAAGGAGAGCGACTTTCTGCTCATCTGCTCCTGTCACAACGGTCGGTTCGGCCGAATGTAGCGGCTAAAGCGTGGTTGCCAGAGATTCGCGCGACAAGGCAACTCGGTGGACGATAACCTGCTGCAGTCAATCGCCCCATCATTGAATGGGGTTCGCTTTTGAGGGTCGTTCCAAACTGATGGTGCCACATCGTCGGAAGGGTTCACGGCAGAAGAAAGTCTCGACTTCCTGCAAGTTTTCATTGTCTATCGGATTTGAAGAGGCTTAGAATCCGCCCCACTTCAAACCGATTACCCTCTCACCCCATCGGAAGATCAGCCGTCTCGGACACTCCGAGCGTCGGCCGATGTGCTCGGGAGACGGTTCGCCATGGCGAGCTGCGGTTGTGTTGCCTTTTGAGAAAGGAACGTCCGATGGTCCGTCGTTCGTCCGCTGCCGTGATCGTGTGTAGTTTGGCTTCCTTCGCGTTGGTCTTATCGATCTCGCAAGTCCCCGAGCTTTCGGCCGCCAATAAAAAAGCACCCTACAAGAAGCCAATTAAGAACCCGAAGTTCGACCCGACTGGTGAGCCTGTTGAACTCTTCGCCGCGATGGAAGCGGGGCAGATCGAAGCGAAGCTCATCCCCAAGAATGCCCTTGGCGGAAACGTGTTGATCGAGAACAAAACTGACAAGCCCTTGAATGTCAAAATCCCCGAGGCGCTCGTTGGCGTCCCGATGAACTTTCAGTTCGGCGGTGGCCAGCAAGGTGGCGGATTCGGTGGCGGTGGCCAGCAAGGTGGCCAGCAAGGTGGCGGACAACAGCAGCAAGGTGGCGGTGTCGGCGGTGGCCAGCAAGGTGGTGGTGGTGGTGGTGGTCAACAGGGCGGTGGTGCGGGTGGATTCTTCTCGGTCCCCGCAGAGAGAGTTGTCTCTTTGCAGTTCAACTCCGTGTGCCTCGAACACGGCAAACCCGAGCCGACATCCAGCAGCCGCTACAAGCTCGTGCCGGTCGAACAGGTGTCTCAAGACCCCGTGCTGTACGAACTGTTGACGGTTGTCGGCACTGGCAAAGTCGATTCGCAGGCGGCGCAAGCTGCGGCTTGGCATCTCACCGACGACATGTCCTTCCAGCAACTCGCCTCCAAGGCGGTGACGCATCTCGGAGGTCAACCCCCGACCCCGTACTTCTCGGTGGCACAACTCCAAGGTGCTCAGCAGTTGCTCGGGTTGTCCACACGCAAAGCCGAGGAGCGTAAGGTCAAGCAACCTGCCACCACAGCAAGTGAAACTCCGGCGACATCGTCTGTCCGAGTACCGTCGTCAAAGTAAGTTCGGCTTTGCATGACGATCGATTCAACATGGTTCTCACGGGCTTGCCGATCATTCGGCAAGCCCGTTTCGCTTGATGCTCGACAGGAGCGAAAGAGTTGCTCCTACTCAAGCTTTCGGGGCCGTTCGGCGTGTGAACCGACGGAACGTATGACTCGCCTTCATCCGCTTGTTTGCCCTGAGATTCTCAACCTTCGAGCCTGCCATGTCCTCACGCGACCGACAGAGAATGAATGATCGCCTTTTGGGTGTTATGACTGCGATCTCGGTGGCAATAATCACCGCAGCAGTTGCGTTTTCAGCGGAGCCAACACTTCCCGCCGCGACGAAAAAGAAGGTGGACTTTGTTCGCGATATCAAGCCGTTGCTGGTGACTCATTGCCACAAATGTCACGGAGCGTCCAAGCGTGAGGGCGGCCTTCGTTTGGATCGTCGTGACGATGCACTCAATGGTGGCGACAGCGGACCGGCATTCGTGAGTGGGAAGAGCGCCGAGAGCCGGATCATCAAATATGTCGCGGGCGTGGACCCCGACGTCTTGATGCCACCCGAGGGAGACAAGCTCACTGACGAGCAGGTCGGCTTGTTGAGAGGCTGGATCGACCAGGGAGCGGACTGGCCAGCAAATGTCCCTGTCCAACGCTCACCGAACCGTGTTTCATCGAACAACGTTTCGTCGCCGGACTGACCGGCTGATTTACAGCTCCGATTCCAGTCCTCACACTCCGATGGCGAGTTGCGGCAAAAGTATTCCGCAGCCTATTTAAGCCTGACGCGCAAGCGAAGAACGCTGGGAGAATGATCCTTCGCTTGGGCGTCAGGCTTCGATCTAGGGTCAACTAACTCCTGCCGGTCGCCTAACTCAATACTTGTACTCAACGCCGACGGTCATCCCTTCGATCAGGACATCCGTGTGGCGAACATTCTGAGAAAAGGCACCGGCACCACCGGCCACGTTGTAGACGGTGTTGTCATAGGGGCGTGTGACCAGCCCCAGCCACATCAGGTCATACGACGCGACCACGCTGACGTTCTCTGTCATGGAGAACCGCGAGTACAACCGGAGGTCTGCCAAGGGGCCAAACGAAGTTTTTCTCTGGCTGAGATTGAGTGCTGTTTCCGTGTCACTGAGAATTCGCTCCGTGCGTAGGCGGCTCTCGTAGTTGTTGACACCGAGCATGACTTTCGGTTCTACACCCAGCGTCAAACGGTCCATGTGTGCCTCCAAGCGGAGGCCGACCTGCGGACCATAAGAGTTGTTGAACGTGGAGGCGTCGATCAAGCGTTCGACATCGCGAAAAGTGACACCCCCATCATCGGAGAACTGATAGATGCCGCGCTGCGTGAGTCGTTCCCGGTAGTTGACGTAACGGAATCCAACCAGCGGGCTGACGGTCACGAAGTCTCCAGCACCGACACCAGGGGACGAGAACACGTAATTGGCTTCCGTTCCCCAGACACTCGTCTTTAGCACCGCGCTATAAACATCCGAGAAGCGCCCGGCCCCGTTGTTGATGCCCGTGTATACGAGGCTGTCGATCGACAACGCTCCATCCGAAAGCACCGGCTGAGCCACGAAGGTCTGCGGAGCGAGAATCACCGCGATGGGATCGCCCGGATCCGCGACCGTCCGGAGATTAGACAAATCTTGGCGATCGAAATTAGTCAGCAGCGTGAAGGCACTCGCTTCAAACGCACCCTGACCGAGGGGGATTCCAAATGTGCCACGGAACCCGTTGTTGCCGTGCAGATTGGCGTTGTCCAATGTCGGAGCCGTGGCTTGACCCAGTGGCGCACCAGTTGTCAGATCATTCACGTTGAAGGGGATTCGCGGGTCAGCTCCTGAAAACTGTGGAGCACTCAGAGCCACACGCCCGGGATCACCCATTCCCCAGTTCAAATACTCTGCCCGGAAGTAGGCGTGGCGGAAGCCATTTTCAATCGACTTGCTCAATGGCGAGTCATCGAATAGCCAGCCGCGATCATCGGGGAGTTCTTCAAAAATCGTGTTGCGATAACCGCCGTTGGGCGCGGCCACTCCCGGGGGTTGAGCAGGGTACTGCCCCGAGTACGGCGACATCATTTGACCATTCGGTCCATTCATGGGGCCGTAGCCAGTGCCTGCCTGTGCCCAACACGCGACGGGTGCCGCGAGGGCCAAGGCGAGCAGCGAACCAAGAGACATTCGCCCGAACATGTTCGCGTTCCTGGAAGACTGCGAAAACTCGATCCACGCCGTTCGGCCTCGTGCCGAACCACATGCGCAACCGCGCCGACTTTGACGGTTGTGAGAGAACTATCGGTCGCAACGACAGCATCTCTTGGGACAATCTTGTCCGATCGTGAGGCTTCTGCCGGATTCGTGGTGTTCGAGGGCGAATGGATGACTCAAACGGTTCATCCAAGGTTTTGGGGGACATCAGGATTAAAAAGTCTCCTCTGTCGGTTCGAGTCTTCATCCTGAAGGGATGCCAGCACGGTTCGATCTCGCTAACACTTGGAACCTGCCAGCATCCCTTCAGGAGGCAAATCCAATCTTGGTGGCTTGCCACCGGGGGTATCGCGGACACTCAACTCTTGAACTTACCCACATCTTTGGTTGATTGCGACGAATCCTCTGATGGCGAGGAGGAGTTTGTCGAGGCCGCGCCAGAGAGTGAGCCAGCCGGGGTT
>JAYVDI010000088.1:0-26673 GCA_043749505.1 Schlesneria sp.
TGTCTCTTCACTGTCGTCGTTGATCATTTAGTCCGGACCAAGGGGGCCGGACTACGTCACCGCGAATCGGAAAGTGATTCCGGCCCAGGCCCTAAATGAACCAGCAACGGAATCTAGACCTCGCACGGCCCAATGTGAGACGTTTTCAAGGTAGCCAATCTCGCCAGAGATGGGGGTGTTTTCGAGAGGTCACTCCCAAGGTCTGGCCACCTTGGCTACGTCTCACTTCAGAACGCGTGAGGTATTAGCAAGTGAGCCGGGCGGCGGCTCAAGCTGAAATGAAGCAGGCCGTGGAAGCGACCAAGGCCGCAGACATTGCGAAACAGTCGGCGATGGCCGAGACGAAGTCGCATCACCGAACGAGATCCAACAAGAGTTGCGTTCAATCAAGCAGGCCGAGCCTCCGCTGTCGATCATTCGATTTCAGGCAGTTCTCCATCTGCGCGATGCGTCATTTGTCGCAGCACGTTGGGGCTGGTCCTCATGGACAGAGTACGGCCGCTGCCGTCGCCCAGCATGACGTTGAAAAGGTCGCCGTGATGGCTGCTTGGTCCCCCGACTTCGTTGCCGGTTGAACGCCGATTCGCCTTCAGTCGTAGAGCTTGGACTGACGCGGTTTCCTCGTTCGGTCGCGTGATAAATTCGGGGGGAGCAGCATTGCCAGCGGCATCGACCGCGCCCCGATTGGTCCACACCACGCCATTGCGCAATGAGGCTCGCGTTCCCGACATCCAACCCAACTCGCCACCGTGGTCGATACGCGACTCGGTCACATAGATCGTGTACGAAGTCCCGTCATCGATTTGCTCGTAACGAATGGCACTGTTGAGGAACAGGACTCCATTCTGATTCACGTCGATCGGCGTTTCGGTGTCATTGTGAATGCCGCAGTAACTCGTCAGACCCACCAAGCCGCGACGCACATCGGGGTCGGACGGACAGAGTAGGAGGGGCAACCGGTACGCACGCACTGGCTCGTGATCGGGAGCGTAAACACTCTGGCGGAAGTCGATCTGCTCGTGGAGTTGAATCCCATCGAAGTACGGCAGGAGTTGAGTCAACCAGCCGACGTGCTGGTCGTCGAGTGACTCCTTGCTGACGATCGGTCCCGTCCGGTTCTGCGTTCCCGGCGGCAGGACTTCATGCAGCGACTCGTAAGTCTGAAGTGCAATGCCGAGTTGTGACAGTTGGCTCCAACACTGCGCCCGCCGCGCCGCCTCACGAATCTGGATGATGGCAGGCAACAACAACGCCGCCAGCACGGCAATGATGGCGATCGAAACCATCAGTTCGATCAACGAGAAGCCCGCGCGTGGGCGAGAGTGACACCGAGGGGAGTTGTTAAGGGGACTTCCAAGCGGGGCGGCATTCCAATGGCACTCACATTGGGTCTCACTGTCTGAGAATGTCGTCTTTCGCTCCGCGTAAGAACGTTCTTTCGCGGAGCGAAAGACGACATTCCGGCCCCGTGTTTCACAAAGTGAGTGCCATTGGGCTGACGCCGCCCCGTTCGGGAATGCGTTGCCGTTGGCGGCACCAGGTCTTGGTGGATGATTCACAACAGTCCCTCAAAAGTCGTCCATCATTTCGCCGTCCGACCGATGCGTCAGATTGCGGAGCGTGCTGGCCGTGATGGTATTGCTTAGGAACCGAACCGATCCGTCCCCCAGCACGGCGTTGTGGCCAATCCCGTGATTGCTACTGAACCCGCCAACAAACTCCTTGACTGAGATGAGTGTGCTCAGTTCCTGTTGAATCGACAGGGCGCTGCCATGAGTTGCCGTATGAGCTTGATAGCGTGGAATCTCTGAAGGCTTGTACTTGTTCATCCACAACACGCCATTGCACAGAGTGGCTCGAGTTCCCGACATCCAGCCGAGTGGCGACGCGAGTTGGCCGCCCCGCTCACCCACCAAAATGGTGTGCGACAGACCGTCGGTCACTTGATCGAGCCGTACCGCGCTGTTGAGAAACAGCACTCCGTTTTGCTGCACGTCAATCGGCGTCTCGAAGTCGTTGTGGACGCCGCAGTAGGTTGAGGCATTGGAACCAGTGGGCAACCCTATATTAGATGCAGGGCAAATCCACGCTCCAATGTGAGTCGCCCGCACGGCCGCGTTTTCAACGGCGTAGACGCTCTTGGTAAAGTCGATGTGCCGATACGCGGGCTTCAGTTGCAGGTGCGGCAGAATCTGAACGGTCCAGCTCATGTGGTACTGCGTCGCGTCTTCTTGGCTGACGATGGGGCCGGTGGCATTCGATGTTCCCGGTGGCAGCACACCGTGCGCGTGGGCATAGTTCTGCAGCGCGGACCAATCTGGAGCAGGTTGTTCTGACAACCGATCCGCCGCGCTGCCTCACGCGATTGCTGAATCGCGGGCAGCAGCAGCCCCGCCAAGATGCAAATAATCGTGAGTACAGCCAACAGCTCAATCAACGTGAAGCCGCGTCGGCTGCGTAACGGTGGAGTTGGCGAACGGGCGGCGTCATTCATGGCGGTCTATCGTTCTCGTTGCCCACGCGGTTAAACGACTCAGCCTTGCCCGTGCGGGTTCTACCTCGAGTTGCTCAACGGGCGATTGATCCCGCCGAGAGTTCGTTCCACGCCGCGAACGAACTCGGGATCGAGGCCCTTCAAGAACTCACGGGCCTTGAGTGCAGAGGCAGGCGGCGGGACAGGCGGTGCGTTGGGGTCTTGCTTCAGGCCGTCTTTTTCACAGACGAGCGCGAACTTCACGATGTCCTGCTTGGTTAGCTCGGAGTCGAACGGTGCCTTTCCGTAGGCCGCCGTCAGGCGATCCAGCACGGACCAATCCTTCCAGCGGGCAAGGTCGGGTAGAACACTCGCGGCAAACTGGGACCGATCAAGAAATCGTCGCATCGCCGCCGGAAGCGCCTCCCCCGGAACGCGGTCGCGCGCATAATCCCAGATGAAAACCAACGCGTTGCGGATCGGTAGTAAGTCGTCCTCAGCGAGTGGGTCGTTGAACTTCGCGTCCAACAGTTTGTTCAGTCCTCGTTCGCGCTGGAGCAGGATGTATCCCGCCATCATGCCGTCGATGCCGAACCGAGGTCGCTCGGGATCGGGCCGCGTCATGATGAGCTGTTCGAGGAATGCCGCATCAGTGTCGTCACCGGCCAACCCGAGCAGCATTCCGTAGAGACCGAGCCGGACTTGCAGCTTCAAATCTTTCGAGGCCAGCCACGTTCGCAGCTTCTCGCGCGGCAGTTTCGGAGCCAGTGCCGCGACATCTTTGTACTCGGCACGACTGAATTCGGCGAAGGCATCTGCCGCAATCTCATCATCTGCCAGTTCGAGGAACTTCAGGAAGAAGGTGAGCCGATTGGGAGTCTCGGGAGACGGAGCCTGGCGGATGTACTCGTAGCGCAGCTCGGTGACTTCGACGGGGTCCGTCCATGCCGGCTCGTCTTCGCCCGGTTCGCGGAATAGCAGGAATAAGTCGCCCGGCTGGCCGTTTCTTGCGAAGGGAATCGTGACGCGACTTCCCGATTTGAAGTCCTGGGCTTTACCTCGCAAAACTTCGACAACTTCAAATGTCGTGATCGCGGTCATGGTCGTCTCATCGCCGACGAGCGAGACCCATTTCACTTGAATCGCCGCATCGCACTTCTCCAGTCGATGACTGAACGGTGGTTCGGTCGGCCCGCAAAACGGACAACCGGGAACGGCTCGTGCCACTGCGGCTTCTGCCAGCAGCGCGCAACTCGCGAACACCATCACAACAAGTCGCCCAATCCGTGGCATGTTGAATTCCTGAAGTGGCGGTTGAACCGCATTCCATGACGATCATCGCGACCACCTCCAGTGGCCCGCTTCGGCGCAGAACGATGGAATGATCCGACACTCTGCGTTGAAGCCTGACGTGAAAAAACGAGCAGGGCCGGATGCTAAGTCGCGACGGATGCTATGGAGGAAACTGAGGTCCTGCAACACGGCTTGTTTGCGGTGCGATCAAAGTCATCGTGAGTCAGGGTCTGCGGGGGAATGTTGAGTGTGATCATCGCTGACGCCCCTGTACTGACGACGCTGCCAAGCGAGATCAAGATCTGGGCCGACAAAACCAATGCCAAACAACGCGGCGTTAATTGGCAATTCAAGATCACCGCCGCCTGCACAAAGCTGAAACGACTGTACCCCGTGATTAAGACTGGATGACGCACGAGTCACCGACTCTCTCTCGCCGTTTTGAGTCGCGCGTCGGACAAGTTCAGTCGGTACAGGACCTGGTTGTAGTCGTAACGCGGGGTCTGTGTCGGATTGCCCGAGAACGTGTTCGTGTACGTGCCCTCGAAATAGATGGAGCGTCCGTCGTCCTCGGCAAAATAGGGGTGCTGCTTCGGATTGTAGAAACTGTACTTGTCATGCGTGACAACCTTCGTGGCCTTAAGCCACGGGCCTTCCGGTCGATCGGCTTCGCCGTACCAGACCTCACCCAAGACCGACGTGCCGAAGTGTTGCGTGAAAATGATCGTCCATCGCTGGCGATGCTCATTCCATGAGACGGAGCCACGGTGTGCAATCACCGGGCGGCCGGTCTCGGCATCTTGGAGGTTCCACCAGACTTCGTTCGGTTTCAGTTGTCCGCTCCGGACGAGGGCCGTCTGCAATTCGAGCGTCAACGCGGCGGTATCTTTCTTCCAACCGAAGATCGGTTTGCCCGAGGCATCTCGCTCTACCTGTTGCTCCTGCGCGCGACCGCCCGCGACGAGGCATGTGAAGCCTTCATAGTGCGACGGGTCGAGCAGGTCATCCACCGTCGCGCGGACGCGCATGATTGGAAACGGATCGCCGAAGTAGACGTACTCCACGACTTCGGCTCCTGTTTTTTGCTCGGTCTTTTCCGGTGCGTTTGGAGATTGGCCTCCTTCAGAAAGCCCCCTCACCCCTAGCCCCTCTCCCCGCACAGCCGGGGCGAGGGGAGTTTGATGCACCTTGTGCAGAAACGGATGCCCGTGCAGATGGAGCGGGATGTCCTTGTCGAAGCGTTTTCGTGAGACGAATTCACGCCGCTCATCATCGAACTCGGCCAAACCTCGCTCATAGATTTCGAGCGTACCGCGCACCTTCTCGTAGCCCGTGAAGAGCCGCTCGCGCCCGTCGGCATCGCGCAGGACGATGGCTCCGAAAATCCAAGTCGGGCCGTCACCCGGCATCTTGGCGACGGGCTTGGCGAACCCGTCGTCACCGGTGAAATAGTCAAGATCAACGCCGATTGACGGGCTGAGTCCTCCGTCGCGCGGCAGACGGGAGGTGGCTCCCGTCACTTGGAAATTACCGAGCGGATACCGCAGCCGGTTCGTGTCTCCCCAGAACCAATGCAAGCGATCACGATAGATCGCCGTGACCACGCTGTCCGATCCCGCAACCTGAGCGTTGAGCAACGGCTGTTGAATTGGCGCGGTCTGTCCCAGCGAAACGCTGTCAGCATAGATCCCCGCACCGGTCACGCGGTACAGCCGCTCGGCAATGTTGAGCCGCTTTAATTTGAGGATCGCTTCCCCATGCGGCGCGATCTGAATCGCACGGCCTCGAAAGCCGAACCCATCCTTGGGGAACTCATACCCGTGGCTGCGAATGTGAAAGAAGACGTTCTGCCCCAGCAACTCCGGTTCACGCATGGCGACTCGTCCGGCGGAGTCCGTCACAAAAAGTTGGTCGTGAACCGTTCGCAATTCAACCAACGGCACGCCCCGCCCGGTCTCCTCATCGATGACACGAATTTGAAACGCCTCAGACTCGGCGGCCGATACTTGTGCCACGCAGTGAACGGCACAGACGAACAATCCTGCGATCAAGTGGAGGCTCCGCTGAGTGTCAGAAAGTGAAGTTGAACAGACGAGCGATGGCCGTGTTCGTGACATGTTTCGGCTTATCCAATGGGTTCGCGCCGGGGGCAGGGTCATCGCTTTGCTCCACGCACCCTACAAGTTTGCCCAGACTCAAGCAGGCAAATGCCATGAGGATTGCTCTGCCTGTCGACTCATTACGGCTTCGCGACCGTAAATTTCCCCGCCGCGATCAGTCGCAGCCGGGCTTCCATCATGACCGACATCATCAACCGCCCGATGTCATCGCGGCGTTCGGCGTACTTGTGAGCTTCGATGGCGGTGCCGTCGTAGGCCTTTGGGTCGAGGTACGGCAGTGCGATACGAACCGAGGCTCCTTTGATGATCGGACATGCTTCTTCGGCATCGCTGCACACGAGCAACGCCGCGAAGCCCGACTGCGGATTGGCTGCGTCGTCGTACTTCTTCGAGAACTCGATCGACTCCATCGCCGCGTCATCGGGCGTGAGACCCCACCGAATCCGATGCTTGGGGTTCGCCGTGACCGCATCACCGCGAGCCGCTTCCTCACCGAGCGAGGTGATCTCGAGGCCGATCTCGCGCAGCGTTGTCACGGTCCGTTTATTGAAGGCCGTTGGCGTGGTCCCGCCGCTGAAACCTCGAATCTCGGGCAGTCCGTAGTAGGCAGCCGATACGCTGAACATCGTCGCCGCCAGAATGCTCCGTCGCGAGTTGCCCGTGCAGACACATGTGATCGCCAGCGACTGTCCCGGTCGGTGGTTCTCGACAATCCAGTCGGTCAGCTTGCGTCCCGCCAGGACATGCGATTCTTGAAGCTGATCGAAGCCCGTCGCCAGCAGGCTTAAATGATCGACGACTTTCGGACGGAGTCGCGCGCGACTGATCGGGACTTGGTCGGCCAATGCTCGTTGAATTTCCAGCGAATCAAGCTGGTCATCCCCTCCCGACAATCGAGCAAACGTCTCGGCATTCATCAGTTCCGTGGCCGCATCTTTCATCAGCATCCCTTCCAGGCTGAGTCTCTTCCCAATCGTGGTCTTCGTTCTCGCATCGCGCAGCGGATTGACGGCCTCGACTAAACCGACATGCTGCGTCAGCCGCAACACGTCGAGAAACCGGTTCGTTGTATTCGTTGATGGTGCAGGCTCGCTTCGACGAGGTGGCTCGTCGCTCGCGGCAAACAGAACCGTTGCAATAACGCTCGCAGCGACAACACTCACCACAAACAACCCATGACAGGCTTGGGTATGTCTCATGATTACGGATCTCCCCAATTCACTTCGGTCAATCTCTGAGACTGTTTTCATCTTCTTACGACACTACCTCAACGGCCTTCACGCGGCGAACGATCAGCGTGAGCGACACCAAACACAGTGCAGCCAGCACCGTCAAGCACCAGCCCGCCGACGGAATCTTGCTCTCATCGAGCGATCCGAAACACCAGCGGCCGATGCGGTGCATGTCGTCCCAGATTCCGAGCAGCAGCCAATAACGGTTGTCGTCGATCGCGCGCATCGCGTCGGCGAGTCCCTTCAGCAGCACAAACAATCCCAGCCACGTCATGACCAGCGGGACCGTGCGCGGCACCCACGCGGCAATGGCGAAAATCATCAGGCTCTGCACGACGGCCAGTACCGCGCCGTAACCGAGGATCCCGCACAGCACGCGCGGGTTGTCGGTGAAGTACGCAAACGAACTGCTGAGCGTCCCGTACTCAATGAACAGGATCAGTGCGGGAACCGTGGTCACAATCGTCACCACAGCCGCGATCGTCAGCAACTTGCCAACGATGTAGTGCCACTTGCCGATCCCGCGTGACAGGTAAAAGACCATGCCTCCCTGCCGGTAGTCGCTGCCGATCAGAGTAGATCCGGCGAACGCCAGCAGTAACGCGCAGATTGTCGCCTGCGCGAACATAAAGTCGGCATACGCCTGCCCGGTTCCCGTGACTTTGTAGTTGTCGAGGAACCGCGCCATGTTGCCGTTCTGCACGACGATCGTCGCCTTCAAATAGATGAAGGCAAAGTGGAAGAGGAAGTTCAGCAGGCCGAGGCCCAGCAAAATCCAAAACACCCACCGCCGCACGATGAGCATTAACCCGACACGCACAAGCGACAAACAGCCCCACCACGGAGACCGCCGCTTCCCGTCCCACGTTCGATAACCCGCTTGAGTCAGTTGCATGGAGGTTTCTTGTCTTTGCTTTCTTGCCTTGTCCCCTCGCCCCGGCCTTGCGGGGAGAGGGCTAGGGGGAGGGGGCTTTGCTTCATTCATTCACTCGAACGAACACCACTGACCAATTCAGGCCATCCGGCACCCGGCTCGCCTTGAAGAACACTCCCGCTTTGAACTCTACGAACCAATCAGCCGGTGATAAAGCTGCTGTAAGTCTTCCTCTTCCGGAACGACATCGCTGAGAGTGATGCCGTGCTGTGAGGCGAGTTCAAAAAAACGGCCGTTGTTCCAACCAAGCGGCACATCCACCAAGACCTGTTCGGCGCGAGGCGACTCTTCCACCGAGACGCCCGCATCGTGCAGTGACGTTACGAACGCCGCGCCCTCGCCACGCCAGCGGACTCGGAAGCGGTTGCGCCAGTGCTGGCGAAGATCACCAATCCGACCGACTCCGAGAATCGAGCCGCGATCGACGATGATGACCTGCTCACAGACGCGGTCGATATCGCCGAGCAGATGCGTCGAGAGAATCAGCGACTTTCCGTGACGGCTGGCGATGGCATGTAGCAGTCGCAACATGGAGTCGCGCCCGTGCGGATCGAGTCCGGCGGTCGGTTCATCGAGCAGCAGCAACTGCGGATCGTGAACGAGCGCGGCCGCGAGCTTTAACCGCTGCTTCATGCCGACGGAATACTCGTCGCACTTGCGGTAACGAACTTCATCCAGCTCCAAGTACGACAAGACTTCGTGAGCGCGTCGCAACGCCTGCCGTCGCGGCATCCCCGACAACTCACCCGCCAGCCCGACCAGATCAACGCCGCGCACGCCGGGGATCAGCGATTCGGCTTCGGGCATGAACCCGATCCGGCCTCGCAACAGATGCTGCTCACGCACCAGATCGCATCCCAGCACCGTCCCACCGCCACTCGTCGGACGCATCAACCCGAGCAGCAGTTTCAACAACGTCGATTTCCCCGCCCCGTTCTGTCCGACAAGTCCGATCGCTCCCGGAGCGACCGCGAACGAAATATCCTTCAACGCTTGAAACCGCCCGTAGAAGTGCGACAGGCCACGCAGTTCGACAAGTGGAGATGAGGCCGAATCGGCTGAGGTTTCAGTCACGCGAGTACCAATCGGGAGGCTGTTGGATGCAAAAATATCCTCAGTTGGAGTTTTGGCGAGCCGTGTGCCGTAAGGCTATGAGTTTCCGGCCTCAATCAAAAGAATCCGCAGCCTGACGGCATGCGGCTCGCCAATATCTCAACTCTGGTCACGAGAGGTAGGATCAAGACTGAAGGTGTTCACTTTCCAAAACTCGGGGAGATCACCTTCACTTCCACCAACGACGGAATATCGGCAACCGTCGTCGGAGGGAACCAACTCAATCCCCAGCCGCTCGATGAATCGCACGACACTCAGTCCGAATTCGGCGACCGCCTGCTTTGGACCTTGATTGCCGACCAAGCACAACGACATCCGCTCTCCGTTGGGTGCGATCTCATGGGCGCGGCGAGATTGTGCCTCTACTCGAAACCAGACGTAAACGTGCCAGTCATTCATGTCTGTGCCGGTTATCGACGACGCTTGCCCGAGGGACCATTCCACGGAACGGATGCGGTCGGCTGGAGCAGACCAATACTGGAACCGGTGGCCCCGCAATTCATAGCCGAAGCAAACGATGGGCAACTCACCTTTTCTCCGTTCAATCCAGGCGAGCTGTCTCGCCCCGAACTGTCCCAGCCAGTTGATGCAGCACTGGCGAACACTGCCCGGCTCGTAATAGCAGAACCCAAAACAGGCGAATCCGCTGAGCATCAACCAGCAACCAGATGAAAACAGTTCGACGAATGTTCGTTCGCGGAAGTGCCACAGGTTCCACACCGCAATCCAGAGGATCCCGATGAAGATGGGGAAGAAAATCGCATAGAACACGAGGTTCCAACGGCTCCCCGTTTGGGGCGTGTCCAATTCGTCGGCGGTAGAGATGTTGTCGGCCATCATAAAAGTCCGCCTGATTCGAGACAGTGAACCGGATTCCATTGTTGGCTAGCTGTGGCCCCTTCCGTCGTTCTGAAACCTCACACGGCCAAGAGTTCGACATCGGCGAGCCGCATGCCGTAAGGCTGCGGGTTCTTGATCGTCGGAGGAAACCCGTGGCCTTACGGCACACGGCTCGCCTTGAACATCTCACACTCGACATCAGAAGGTGTCTCACTCCTTCGTCATCGTCTCGTCGAGGTTGAGGATCAGGTTGGTGAGTGCCGTGTAAGTGGCGAGGTCGGTCGCGTTGAGGCGTGGGTCGCGCGGCGAGTCGCCCGCCGCGATGAGTTGGTTCGCGGCGGCGGAGTCTTGCTCGTAGTGGGCCTGCATCGACGCGAGGGCTTGCGTGAGCAGCGTTCTCTCGTCGGGAGTTGGTTGTCGCGAGGTGGCGATGCGGAAGGCGAACGTGAGGCGCGCGTCGGTGGTCTCACCTCCTTCGAGCAATGTGCGTTCGGCCAGTTTTCTGGCGGCTTCGACGTAGGTGATGTCGTTCATCAGGGCGAGGGCTTGCAGCGGCGTGTTGGTTCTGGGCAGCTTGACTGTGCAGACGTTGCGGTTGCTGGCGTCGAAGAACATTGTCGGCGCGGCGATGCGACGCCAGAACGTGTACAGGCTGCGACGGTACAGCCCTTCACCCTTGTCCGGCGTGTAGCCGATCTTGCCGAGCGACGCATCTTCCCAGATGCCCGCCGGCTGGTACGGCTTCACCGATGGCCCGCCGATGCGCTCGACGAGCAGGCCGCTCATCGCGAGGGCCATGTCGCGGATGGCAAACGCCGACATCCGATGCCTCGGCCCGCGTGCCAGCAGCCGGTTGTCGGGGTCTCGCTCGTGCAGTTCGTTTGTCACGCGAGACGACTGCCGATACGTGGCACTCGTAACGATCAGGCGGTGCATGTGTTTCATGTCCCATCGCTCTGGGCTTCCACCGAACTCCACCGCGAGCCAGTCGAGCAACTCGGGGTGCGACGGCGGCTGGCCCTGCGTGCCGAAGTCCTCGGTCGTTTTGACGAGGCCCGTGGCGAAGAACGATTGCCACGCGCGGTTGACCGTCACGCGCGCGGTCAACGGGTTCGAGGGATCGACCAACCACTTGGCCAGCGCGAGGCGGTTCGGCGGCGCATTGACCGCGAGTGGCGGGAGGGCGGCGGGAACACCGTGACTCACTTTTTCGCCCGGCTGGTTGTACGAGCCACGTGTGAGAATGAACGACTCGCGCGGCTTCGGCTGGTCCAGCATGACCATCGTCACCGTCAGCGAATTCTCGTAGTCGGTCAACTTCTTTTTCGCGGCATCGACTACGGTCTTCAGGCTCGAAAACTGGGGCGAGACTTTGTTACGGAAGTAGTCTCGCAACTGCTGCTTCTGTGGGTCGGTGCGTTTGTCAGCGGAGATGGCGAGTACGGCGGTGATCTCGGCGGGAAGTGAGTCGAGTCGCGGTGTCCCGTTCGTCGTGAGTGCGATGCGGAATCGGCCGAGGTTATGTTGGATGTGAACCGACTCGTGCTTCAGGGTCAGTTTCAGATCGGTCTCGCCGGTCAACGCGAGTGGATTCGTGCAGACGAAGATGGCAACTCGGCCTTTCGAGTTGTCGCTGCCTGCCACGGCCCAGCCCGTGTTCTTATCAGTGTCAATCGCGCCCGCAGGTGTGAGGCCGCCTTGTGAGAAATCGGCGTCAGCCCTGTTGAACGGCACCTTCATCGACTTCTTGGGGTCTGTCGGCGAAGCGGCCAACAACTCCAGCGTCGTGAGTACGAAGTTGCCGTTCTCCGGCGCACGCCCCGGTCCTTTCGACGGCAGTGAATCGTCGGCCATCGCCTCCAACCGCAGTCCGGTCACCAACGTCGGTTTGTCGGCCAGTCCCGCATTGAAGCGGAATGTCATCTCGTAGTCGTCCTTGGCCGGACTTTCGCCAGAAGCCAGCACCGATTGATCGGGCTGCTTGGTCAGAGTCGCTCCGTTTTTGGACTTGATCGAAATGGGATCGAGGACCGTCCACGAGGTCATTCCGCTCGGGTTCTGCTCCCACTCGACTTGAGCCGCATCGACGGCAGCCAGTCCCGTTTGTTGAGCCTTTTCTGCCCGAGCGACTTCCTCGCGCAGCTCGCTCACGCGGCGTTCGGTCTCAGGCGTGACGAGGCGTTCGACCGGGTTCGCGTTGCCACCACGATCGACCGCGCCGGATTCGGCGATCGAGTTGAAGTAAGCGTAAAGCTGGTAGTACTCCTTCTGCGCGAGCGGGTCGTACTTGTGATCGTGACAGCGGCAGCAGCCGATCGTCAGGCCGAGCCAGACTGTCCCGGTTGTCTCAACTCGGTCCATGACGTATTCGACGCGCGACTCCTCCGCGATGCGGCCTCCCTCGCCGTTGAGCGGATGATTGCGATGAAAACCGGTCGCGATTTTCTGATCGAGCGTCGCGTTCGGCAGCAAGTCGCCCGCAAGCTGCTCGACGGTGAACTGATCGAATGGCATGTTCGAGTTGATGGCCCGGATCGCCCAATCTCTCCACGGCCACATCGTGCGCGTGCCGTCGCCCTGATAGCCGTTCGTGTCGGCGTACCGCGCCGCATCCAACCAGTCGAGCACCATCCGTTCGCCATAGCGCGGCGATGCGAGCAACCGATCGACGAGTTGCTCGAAAGCATCGGGCGACGGATCGGCGAGGAACGAGTCCACTTCTTCCAACGTCGGTGGCACGCCCGTCAAATCGAGTGTCACGCGCCGGATGAGCGTCGTCTTCTCGGCCTCATTCGCCAGTGCGAGCCCTTCCTGCGCGAGCCCTTGCCGGATAAAGGCGTCGATCACATTGGTGAGCCGGGCGGCGTCAGCTCCCGGATTCTTCTCCAAGGCAGTCCGGGGGCTGACGCCGCCCGGCTCACCATGATTCGTAATTTCCGGAACCGAGGGTCTCTGTGGCGCGATGAAGCTCCAGTGAGATTGCCACGGGGCACCTTGGTCGATCCACTTCTTCAACAGTCTGATCTGAGCAGCCGTGAGCGAACGATTCGAGTCGCGCGGCGGCATGACTTCGTCCGCGTCAGTGGATGTAATCCGCCGGACCAACTCACTGCGAGCCGCCTCACCGACGAAGATCGCTCGGTGTCCATCGCGTTCTCCTTTCGCAGCCTCTTCCTGATCGAGCCTCAGCCCGGCCTGCCGCTTCGCGCTGTCGGGGCCGTGGCAGTGGAAACAGGCATCTGACAGAATCGGCCGAATGTCGCGGTTGAACTCAATCTTCGGCTCGGCTGCGAACGCCGGAGCCAGTCTCACGAACACGCCGGCCAGAGCCGCAGTCAGAAATAACGAACGTCTCATGCGGTGCGACCTCTCGTTCGGAACTCACAATGGCATCGGCGGCTAAGAGCCGATCCGCAAACCTCTCCCCTCGCCCCGGCTTTGCGGGGAGAGGGGTGAGGGGTTCTTGGATCGGCTCTCAGGAATCGGCTCAGAAATAACGGTCGCGATTGTCGTCTTTCGCCCCGCAAAGAACGTTCTTTCGCGGAGCGAAAGACGACGTAGACGAGTCACTCCGTGACTCGAAACTTCCAGTCACGGAGTGACTCGTCTACTTTCCAATCGCCAAAGTCACGACAGGATTAGAGACGGGGTTCCCACGGGAGTCAAACCGTTGTTGGTTCTCGCCGCTGTGAACACTCGACGCACACTTCAGAACGGTTGTCATGCCTTCGCTTTTGAACCGGTCTTCACCGACGACACCTTCCACTCGCTGCATCGAATTGCGGGGCGTGCGAGTTCACAACCTCAAGGCGATCGACCTCGACATCCCGCTCGGGCAACTCGTCGTGCTGTCGGGAGTGAGCGGTTCGGGAAAGAGTAGTCTGGCTTTTGACACACTCTTCGCCGAAGGACAACGGCGTTACATCGAGAGCTTTTCGGCAACGGCGCGCCAGTACCTCGAACGGATTGAACGACCGAATGCCGACCGCATCGCGCACGTCCCGCCTGCCATCGCCATTCGCAGCGACGCTCGACGTGCCAAATCGTCATCGCAGGCGACCGTGGCGGGATTGGTTGAGATTGACGAGGGGCTGCGTCGCTTCTTCGCACGCGTCGGTAAGGTCATCTGTCCCGCGTGTGACATCGAAGTCCGATCGCACTCGGCCGAGGATGTCGTTCGTGCCGCGAGTGGTCTCACGGAGGGGACTCGTTTTCAACTTTGCTTTCCCGCCGATGAAGAATCTGCTGGAGAGGGTTCGACCTGGCAAGCACGCGGCTTCACGCGCGCAATCCGAGGAGAGCAGTCGCTGACCGTTGAAGAGTTGTGCCTTGCGCCGCTCTCGACAGGGCGTGTCTCAATGGACGGTCTTGGTGAGCCGGGCGGCGTCAGCCCCCGGACTCCGCTCGCAAAGAATCCGGGGGCTGATGCCGCCCGGCTCACCAAGCATGATGCAAGGGAGGCGGCGGGAAGTCGTCGCGGGAATGGTCTCAACGCAGACGACGAGAACGCGAGACACGCCGCAGATCATGACGAAGTGTGGCTCGTCGCGGATCGGCTCGTCGCGGGAAAAGTGACGGTTGAACGGCTTACTGAAAGTGCCGAGACCGCGTTTCGAGAGGGAGTGGGGCGCTGCTTGCTGCTCGTCGCGCGCGATGAGTCGGCATCCGGCCCGTTGCTGGGTGTGACTGCGGCCGTTAACGAGTCGCGTGTGATTGATGGGCGAGCTTGGTTCGTGCATCGGTTCAGTCGTCGCTGGGACTGCGGCGGTTGCCAGCGTGAGTTCCTGCCTCCCGATCCGAGGTTGTTCATGGTCGAAACCGGCGGCGGTTGCGAAGCGTGCCGTCAACGAGAAGCCTCGCCGGGGCCGTGTTCAACGTGTCTCGATTCGCGGTTGCGAAGTGAAGCGTTGGCAGTGCGTGTTGGTGAGAGCAACCTCGCAGAGATTCTCGCGCTGACCGCGCGCGAGGCGGTCTCGCGACTGACTCTCATTGAGGCTCAACTCGACGAGAACGAGCGGTTGCGAACGGAACTGATTCGCGCCGAGATCGCCGCGCGACTGAGGCTCGTCTGCGATTTGGGCCTCGATCACCTGGCGCTCAATCGCAGCGCCGCAACTCTTTCAGGCGGAGTGACTCGCCGGCTGTTGCTCGCGGCGGCGCTCGGGTCGCGCGTGACCGGAACGCTCTGCGTCATTGATGAGCCGTCGGCCGGGCTGCATCCCGACGAGTTGCCGCTCGTGATCCGCGCGCTTCGCCAATTGCAGTCACTGCGCAACAGCGTGATCGTCGTCGATCACGCTCCCGAGATCGTGCTGGCGGCGGATCATGTGATCGACCTCGGGCCGGGAGCCGGTTCGGCGGGAGGTTCCATCATGTTCGCGGGGCCGCCGTGTGAGTTGTCGCACATCGAAGCCTCGATTACTGGCCGCGTGTTGCGCGAGCGAGCGGCTATGAACGAACGCACCGTCGCTGTCCCCGCGAACCCTTTCCCGCGAACGCTCGCCAACGGATTGACGCTCACCAACGTCCGCCATCGTCACTGGGGCGAAGGAGCGGGTGCTTGCAGGGTCTCGGACACTCTTTCGACGGCTGGCTCACAAAGACCAGTGGCGTCTTTCGCTCCGCGAAAGCACGCGGTCTTTCGCGGAGCGAAAAACGACACTGCGACAGCGATTGATCCGCCGATCCTCAGCGGGCAAACGCTGCGAGTTCCCCTGAACGTGTTGTGCGTCGTCACGGGACGCAGCGGCAGCGGGAAGACATCGCTGGTTGTGGAGACGCTCGTCCCCGCCGTGTGTCGGCGACTTGGCCAATCGTGCGCGGTGGCGTTTCCTGGTGAATGCGATTCGCTGGCGGGGGGTGACGCGCTTGTGGAAGTCGCGCTCGTCGATCAGTCGCCTCTCACACGGTCCTCGCGCAGCAACGCGGCGACATGGATCGACGTGTTCGATGAGATCCGCGAGGTCTTCGCGCTGACCGGTGAAGCCAAGCAGCGCGGCTTCGGGCCGCAGCACTTCAGTTTCAACGCGGCTCAAGGCGGACGTTGTCGAGCCTGTCGCGGCACGGGAACGCTCCGCCACGACATGCAGTTCCTAGCCGACGTGTCGCTGACGTGTCCCGAGTGTGCGGGGACGCGCTACCGTCGAGAGATCCTCGAAGTGAAGTATCGCGGCCGCACGATCGCCGACGTGCTGGCCATGAGTGCCGCCGAAGCCGCGACGTTCTTTCGTAACCATCCGAAGCTGCAAGGACGGCTGCACCTGCTCAAGCAAATGGGGCTGGACTATCTGGTCCTCGGCCAACCGACCGACACCCTGTCCGGCGGTGAAGCTCAACGTCTGAAACTCGCCTCGCGCCTGACGACCTCGCGCGGCCCGACGCTGATCGTCTGCGATGAACCGACCGTCGGACTCCACCCGGCCGATGTCTCACGCCTGATCACCTGCTTCGGCGAACTGCTGGCCATCGGCCACTCGATTGTCGTCATCGACAACTCCGTCGAACTGAGGCAAGCCGCCGATCATGTGATCGATCTTTCGAAGTCCGGCTTTTCCTAAAGCCGGACTTCCGTGAGCGGGTGGCATTGTGTGGCTCCCCGCGCTTTCATCGGCTGGCGAATGCGTTAGAAATACGCTTCCTCGAACGCGATCCAGCCCACCAGCGATTTATCCCACCGGCTACAGATGCGGAGACCACGATGTTATCGAAACTCACTTCGCCATCGACACCTTTTTTTGGGGTGAGCAACTTTTGTCTGCTGCTGGGGGCCGTTTGCGTCGCGGCTGATCCCGTGTCTGTTGAACCAACCTTCGACGATGCCTCGATCGAGTTCTTCGAGAAGGATGTCCGGCCGATCCTGACGGCCCGGTGCCTCGAATGTCACAGCGGTGGCGACAAGGCTCCGAAGGGGGGACTGCGAATGGATGCGCGGGCCGAGTTGCTCAAGGGGGGCGACACCGGTGCGGCGATCGTTTCCGGCAAACCGGCCGAGAGTTTGTTGGTGTCGGCGATCAACTACGGCGATGTCTACCAGATGCCGCCGAAGTCGAAGCTCCCCGCGAAAGAGATTGCCACGCTGACGAAGTGGGTCGAGATGGGAGCGCCTTGGCCGAAGGAGGCCGCGTCCGTCGGGAAGGTCAAGCCGTTCGATCTGGCCGCGCGCAAGGCCGAGCATTGGTGTTGGCAGGCGATCAAGGATCATGCTCCTCCGGCGGTGAAGGACTCCGCGTGGCCGGTCACTGCGGTGGATCGGTTCATCCTCGCCAAGTTAGAAGCGAAGTCGCTTGAACCAGCGCCACAGGCGGACCGGCTGGTGCTGCTCCGTCGGGTTTACTTCGATCTCGTCGGGCTGCCGCCGTCGGTCGAGGAGCTCGACGCGTTCCTGAAAGACGAATCCCCACAGGCCCTCGAACACGTCATCGACCGGCTGCTCGGCTCGGTCCATTTTGGAGAACGCTGGGGTCGGCACTGGCTGGACCTCGTCAGGTTCGCCGAAACGCGCGGCCACGAGTTCGAGCCGATCATCCCGAACGCGTGGCAGTACCGCGACTACGTCATCCGGGCGCTGAATGCCGACATCCCGTATGACCAACTGTTGAAGGAACACATTGCGGGAGACTTGGCTGAGCACCCACGACGGCATCCCGAGCGTGGCTTCAACGAATCGGTACTCGGCACCGGCTTCTGGTTCCTTGGCGAAGAGGTTCACTCACCGGTCGATATTCGCAAGGACGAGACGGACCGGATCGACAACCGGTTGGATGTCCTCTCGAAGACGTTTCTCGGTCTGACGGTCGCGTGCGCCCGCTGTCACGATCACAAGTTCGACGCGATCTCGCAGCGCGACTATTACGCTCTGGCGGGCTTCGCGATCAGTGGCAGCTACCGGCAAGTTCGCATCGACACCGAGGCACAACACCGAGAGATTGCCGAGCGACTCGACGACCTTCGCGCCAATCAGCGATCCATCGTGATGGGGAGTCTTATCAAAGAGGCCAAGCCGACACTCGACAGGCTGGACCAGTACCTGCTCGCGGCAGAGCAGGCGCTGAAAGACGGAGCCACGTTGGAGGTGGGCGAGGACAAACAGAGGCGCATCGCGGCTGACTCGCGCGAAAAGTTGAATGGTCTCGCAGGCACGAAGCAGCTCGATGGAGAACTGCTCGCACGCTGGACGGTTGAACTCGAAGCGGCTCGCGCGGACATGCGGCATCCGCTGCACGGACTGTTTCAAGGTAGCCCTGTCGCTCCGCGACAGGATGCGTCGAATAAGGACGCCGCCGCAACGGGTCCGTCAACGACACAACCCACACTGGATACCTCATCGCGCCTCGTCTCGCGGAGCGAGACGGCTACCTTGGAAGGACTCATCGTCGATTTCGTGAACTTGCCCGAACACCGGTTGTTGCAAGACGGCATCTCCTTCGGCACGCAGCCCGTTCCGCCGGGCCGGTTCGAGATGCGCGGGCCTGCCGACCAACGGCAATTCTCCGTCGCCACGATCGGCGGTTGGGAGCGGGAACTGTTTTGGAAGGGGATCAAATTCGCAGCGGGCGTTGAGGACGATCATGGAACGCTCAGCAACTGGCAGCGTCATGGCCGCATGGTCCGCACGCCCGAGTTCACGCTGACCAAGGGGACCGTGTGGTCACTCGTGCGCGGTTCCGTGCGGGCTTACGCGGTGGTCAACTCGCATCTGATCGTCGTCGGCCCGCTGCATGGCTCGCTGCTGCGTGAGTTCAAACACGACAAGCCGAACGAGTGGCATTGGGTCGGCCACTCGCTCGAAGTCTATCGCGGCCATCGGCTGCATGTGGAGTTCACGCCCGGAGACGATGCCGAATGCGGCATCGCGATGGTCGTTCAACAAGACTCCGCGCCCACGCTGCCGCTGGTTTCGTGGAGTTGGATGGACGAGTTCGTCAAACCCGGCATACCGCTGGAAGCACGAGCCAAGTCGTACCGTGAGGCGATCAGTGGCGCGGTGACAGCCGTGGCGTTGGACGGCCTCTTCAGTCCTCCCTCCGAATCGCAACGGCAGGCGAAAACGGGTTGGGCCGAAGTCGGCAACTGGTTCGTCCAACATCGCGATCTGTTCGTGAAGGACTGGCAACAGCCCGTCCTCGACACGAAGGAAGAGGCGGAACTCGCGAAGGCCGTGCAGTGGGAATCGCACCTCGCCCCGGCGATGCTCGAAGGGAACGGCGTCAACGAGCAGTTGCTGATTCGCGGGAACTCCAGCACGCCAAAGGAACCGGTCCCGCGCCGATTCTTGGAAGCGTTTATCAGGCAGCCGCAGGCTGCCGTCGTCCCCTCGCCCCCGTCTTCGGAGGAGAGGGCTAGGGTGAGGGGGCCGAATGGTGAACCGACTTCCCCACTTCAAACGGCCGCTTCTGTTGCCACTCAACCCTCAACCCTCGACCCTCAACCCGCCTCCGAAAGCCCCCCTCACCCTAACCCTCTCCCCCCCAAAGCGGGGGGCGAGGGGACAAGGCAAGACGGCAGCGGACGGATGCAACTGGCGAGCGACATGCTGCGCAGTCCGCTCGCCGCGCGAGTGGCGGTGAATCGCGTGTGGCATCATTTGTTCGGACGCGGGATCGTGCCGACCGTGGACAACTTCGGAGTCCTCGGCCAGCCGCCGTCTCATCCCGAGTTGCTCGATCATCTCGCGACGCAGTTCGTGAAGGAGGGCTGGTCGCAGAAGAAGCTGATCAAGTCGCTGATCCTCAGCCGCACGTATCAGATGTCGAGCAAACCCGATCCGGCTGCGGAGGCCGCTGATCCCGACAACGTCTTCTGGCACCGGATGCCCATCAAACGATTGGAGGGCGAAGTGATTCGCGACTCGTTACTCGCGGTCTCCGGACGACTGGACCGCAAGCCGTTTGGACCGAGCTTGGCGATTCACCTGACTCCGTTCATGCAGGGCCGTGGCCGACCGGGCAACAGCGGGCCGGTCGATGGTGACGGACGCCGGTCGATCTACATCTCGGTCCGCCGCAACTTCCTCTCGCCGATGATGCTGGCTTTCGACACACCCTCGCCGTTCTCGACGGTCGGCCGCCGGACGATCTCGAATGTCCCGGCTCAGGCGTTGATTCTGATGAACGATCCACTGGTGATCGAACAGTCGAAACGCTGGGCCGATCGCACACTGGCCGACTCGTCACAAACGCCCGAGCAGCGCGTCGAGTCGCTCTACCTAACCGCCTTCGCCCGCCGAGCGACCGATGCGGAGAAGTCGGAAGCGTTGTCGTTCCTCGCCAGTTATCCCGGTCGCTCCGACGCAACGCCCGATGCCACCAAAGCCCCACACGAAGCGTGGACCGATCTGTGTCACGTGCTGTTCAATGTGAAAGAGTTCATCTACGTCGAGTGACTCCTGTCCCCTCGCCCCGGCTTTGCGGGGAGAGGGTTAGGGTGAGAGGTTCTTTTCATGTCAGGTGTGGGCACCACGAGTGAGATTGCGAAAGCTAATTGGAGCCAAGCGAACCAATGCTTGACTCCGGAAGACTCGTTCTTTTCACTCTTGCCCCGGCAGAGCCGATATCGCGTCGATATCGAGGCTCGTCTGAAGCCACCGGAAGTGGAAGGGGCGAAGTCGCAGGCGTTCGTCTTCTGCCTGCCATCCTTTGAGCCTGAGTGGGCGCTGGCTGTGCGATGGCCAAAGTATCGCAGCGGGGCGAGTGTCATTCTTCAAGAAGCAAAGGAAAATATCTGGTTTGCAGAAGGCTCGACCGTAGATGTCGCACGCTATGAAATGGAATTGGACAAGGCGATTGCTGCTGATGCGTGCCAGATTTGGCGAGCGATGCTTGAACAGGTTGCAGACTCGGATCGCGATGGACTCGACGGTGTCAGCTACCATTTTGTCTTCGAGGGACACCGATCCCATCCGTTGGTTGGACAGACGTGGTCACCCGATCCGCGAACGAAACCCGGGCACTTGGTTACCTTGTGCGAGTACCTGCGGCAACACGCGAAAGGCAACTCCACGATGGATTCCGTGCAATGTGAGATCCAATGGTTTCGTGAGCAAACAACCTTGCTGACTGGTCCTGATGAGTAATCGAGAGTCCTGTTTTCATCGTCACCCCTCACCCTAACCCTCTCCCCGCAAAGCCGGGGCGAGGGGACAAGAGCAAGCCCGCCATGTTTCCCTGTCAGCGTTATTTGCAGCCGCCTCTGTCGCGGCGTGAGATGTTGTCGCAAGCCGCTCATGGTTTCGGCGCGGTGGCGTTGTCGTCGATGCTGACTCCGTCCAAGTCATCGGCGGCGGATGCGGCGGTGCCGTCGAGCGTCTCCATTCACGGGACTCACTTTCCCGCGAAGGCCAAGCACGTCCTGTTCCTCTACATGGACGGCGGGCCGTCGCAGGTGGACACGTTCGATCCGAAGCCGATGCTCGACAAGTACGACGGAAAGAACGCGAAGGAAGTGCTCGGCAAGGTCGAGGCGACTCAGTTCGCCAACGTCGGGACGATGCTGAAGTCGCTCTGGGCATTCAAACAGTACGGTGAATGCGGGTTGCCGGTCAGCGACTTGTTCCCTCACATCGGATCGTGTGCCGACGAACTGGCCGTCGTGCGGTCGATGGTCTCGCCGTTTTCCGAACACACGTTTGCGAACTACTTCCTGCACACCGGCCACGGGCAACAGGGGCGGCCGAGTCACGGGGCGTGGGTCAGTTACGGACTCGGCTCGGAATGCGATGACCTGCCGGCGTTCGTGGTCCTCAACGGCGGATTGATCCCGCCGGGCGGGATGGATTGTTTTGGCAGCGGCTTCCTGCCGGCGGCCTATCAGGGATCGGTCTTCACGTCGGGCGAGGCTCCCGTCGCCAACATCCGGCCGAGTGAGAAGACCCGCGCGCTGCAGGACTCGAAGCTCGGGCTGATGCGGCGACTCGACCAGCAGCGGCTCGTGCAGCTTGGGAAAGTGGACGCTCTCGAATCGGCCATCGCCAACTATGAACTGGCCGCCCGGATGCAGATAGCCGTCCCCGAACTGATGGACTTGTCGAGCGAGACCAAATCGACACAGGAGCAGTACGGCCTGTTCGACGACTTCGGCAACACGAGGACGTACGGACGCATCTGTCTCACCGCACGGCGGCTGATCGAACGGGGAGTCCGCTTCATCGAACTGACCTGCCCCGGCGGCAACGGCGACCGCTGGGACCAACACGGCAACTTGAAGGACGGTCACGACAAGAACGCCCGCACGGTCGACAAGCCGATCGCCGCGCTGATCCGCGATCTCAAGCAACGCGGGTTGCTCGACGAGACGCTGATCGTGTTCTGCGGCGAGTTTGGGCGCACGCCGTTCGCGCAGGGCAGCGACGGCCGCGATCACAATCCCTACGGCTTCACGATCTGGCTGGCAGGTGGCGGCATCAAGGGTGGAACGACCTACGGCGCGACCGACGACTTCGGCTATCGCGCCGTCGAGAACAAGGTCGAAATCCACGACCTCCACGCCACGATGCTGCACCTGCTGGGAGTCAACCACACGCAGCAGACGTTCCGCTTCGGCGGCCGAGACATGCGTCTGACCGATGTGTTCGGCCATGTCGTCCACGACATCCTCGCGTAGGAAGCAGGGTGGCCTTTGATTTGTTTCGACGCGCGGGCCGTCTTGGACCGCACACGATGAAGCAGGGGCTCACTTCGTCGAAGGTGGACTCGTTGCCGACGTGGCGGCAGCACTCGGAGCGGGCGCGGTCCATTTCCGATATCCGTCGTACAGCAGTGCGAGAGTCATCCCGCCGTACAGCATGGCGGCGAGGACGAGTCCCGCTTGTCGCCACAGTGGCGGGCGGACTTCGCGCGGGAGGAACCGCAGGTTGACTCGCAGGATTTGGATGGCCGCAATCCCCATGATCGGATTGGCGATCACAGCGAGAACCTTGAACAGATCGAGGACGCTGCCGAGGTGGACGGAGAACATCGCCCAGACCGTGAGTCCCGCGAGCAGCATCGCGTAGAGCTTCGCGATCGGAATGCGCCTCGCACTTGGGAAGGCCGCCCAACAGATGTCGCTCACCGTGCGGACCAACACGTCGGTGTTGCCGAGGTGCGTTGAGAACAGAATCCAAAAGCCGTTCAGCAGTGCCAGCATCCAGAAGCCATGCCACAGCGTCTTGGCCATGTACTCGGCCTGAAACGTCCCGGCCGCGTAGCCACTCAGCTTCGCGACTTCACCCGCCGGGATGATGGCCACGGCGAGATTCACATTGAGGAACATCCCCAGCAAACAACCGCAGCCCCACAACGCGGTCTGATCGAGAACCGCGTAACGCCACCATGTTTTCCAACGCCGCATGTTTTCGGCGGTGATGGGGAACGTCACGCCGACCGGCTTCAGCGTTTCGTGGCTGTCACTCAACACGTTGCTGATTCCGCCGACGCACGCTCCCATGCCAAAGCCTTTGTCTCGAAACCAATTGGAGATGGCGAGATTTCCGAGTCCCCCCGACCCCGCCGTGGCCGCGAATGCCGCCAGCAGGATCAAGTCCACGTTCGCAGGCAATGCCTGCGGGATGAGGAACCCCTGCGTTGTCTCCCACCAACTCGCCGCCGGGACGAACAGCACGTTGGCCACAATCAGGAACGTGAAGATGAACACGATCATCGCCCACGAAAGCCGCTCCAAGACGCGTTCGATCGACTTGCCCGACATCAACAGCCCGACCGAGAAGAGAATCACCGCCATCGCGATCCCGCCGAGCATCGTCGCGTCAGCCTGCTCGGGGAGCCGACCGAAGTACGCGGCAAACAACACCGCCGCACATCCGGCTGCTAACGCGGGAGTCGCCAGTTGCGCTGTGCCGATCAAAATGTAAAACCACGCCCAAAACTTCGATCCCGGCTTGAGTCGCATAAAGCCGGTGATGATCGGCTCGCCGGTGTACATCGTGTAGCGGGCCGCTTCGAGATTGAAGATCGTTTGCAGCACGATCCCCACCGTGGCGATCCACAAGATGCCACGACCGTACTTGATCGTGAACAGCGGCCCGACGATCCACTCGCCCCCGCCGATCGCCGCCGCCAACAGGATCGCTCCGGGGCCGATCGTCTTGAACATGTTGACCAATCCAAACGGCAACGGCTCTGGCAGATCGGCCCGCTCCCACGCGGGCAGGCTGCCATGATCGACGACTTCGGTTGAGATTGGTGATGTCGCGTTGAGTGGGTTCGATTCAGCGGGCTGGTTCAAAGTGGGCGACTTTCTCTGGTCTCTTCACGCTGCGCTCGTCTTGAGAGACGAGGAAACGCGCGGTGTTGAAGAGCGGGCAACGTGGCGGGAAACACGACCACAAACAGTGGCGAGATGATTGCCAGATGCGAACCGGATTGCCACGCAGGACTTCAACATCACCGGGGCCATCGTCTTGTTGGGTCTGGCCCACCCTACGTTGAAACAGGCGATGGCCCCGCAACGTCACTTGGAAACCGCTTTGGTCTCGGTCGCGTGCATCAGTCCGCGCATGTAGCCGAAAGCAAATAATCGTCCGAGCATCGTGTAGCCCGGTTCACCGTCGTCCTCGCCGTACAGTTGAGGCACATGGTCGGGACGCATCGGGCCGGTGAAGCCAATGTCGCGATAGGCACGCATCGCGGCGGCCATGTCGGTCGGGCCGTTGTCGTGGAAGGTCTCGACAAAATCGTCGCGCGTGCCTCGCACATCTCGGAAGTGGACGTACTGGATGTGCGGACCGAGGCGGCGGATGGTTGCGGGAATGTCGCAGCCCATCGCCGCGAACGTTCCCTGACAGAAGCAGATCGCGTTCGAGGGACTCGGGACGAGCTGCACCAGCCGCTCAAAGTTCTCGACCGAATTCATGATCCGCGCGCGACCGCGCAGCTCCAGTAACGGCGGATCATCGGGGTGCATGCACAGCGTTACCCCCGCGTCCTCGGCAGCGGGAACCAGCTCACGCAGGAAGTGTGCGAGGTTCCGCCAGAGTTCGTCGGCTGTGATGACATCGACTGCTGCGAGCGGCGTCTGCAAGGTAGCCGTCTCGCTCCGCGAGACGAAGCGCGATGGCGAATTGGGCGTCAGTGGTGAGTTGGTCCTGACGCCCGCATTCGGCGACACCTGTCGCGGAGCGACAGGGCTGCCTTGGTTCAGCGACAGCGCCCGATTGACCTCGGTGAGACGGAACGCAGTGACCTTCGCGCCGCCGCGATCGCGCACGTCGAGTCGCGTGCGGACCCAATCGGTCCCCGCCATGAAGTTGTAGCAGAGGATCTTCACCCCAACCTGACGCATATTGTCGAACAGCCGCTTCATCGCCGCCACTTCGGTCCCGTCATCCCGTCCGAGCTTGAGGTTCTCGATCGGCAGGTAGCCTTCGACCGTCGCCAGCTTCATCCCAAACGATTCGACTCGATCTCGCATCTCGAACAAATCGTCGAGGCTCTGACCGGGATACCGCCCAACGACATCGGTCACGCCACACTGAGCCGCCAACGTGAGGTTCTCATCAGACATCGGAGTCAACACGGTCGCAAGTCGCATGTCAGGCGTCGTCCTCGTCCGTTGTGGCTGTGCCGCAGAATTGATGAACCTCGCCTCCCAACCAGCGCTGTTTCTCGGAAGACTCCGAAACAAGTGGCACGTCCGTCGATGTTCAACGATCCGCGCAGAGCCGCCCCTGCCTGACGAAGAACAGTGGCAAGCGAGCTGCACTCGCGGGTTTCTCAGTTGAAGTGGCTCTACAGCCGAACGTCCAAGTTCAGCGGGCGGCGGCCAAGAAGTTTGGAATTCAGAACACGCGCGATTCGCCACTCCAGTTGACCGACTTGTTGGGCGATGGCTCGGTTGCGGTTCAATCGAAAACTTTTCGGACGTCGAACCGCATTCCATTCGCCGACAGACCATCAGGCGGCTGTTGTTTGTTTTGAGTTCGGCCTGCGAGGCCACTGGCCACGGAGTTGTTATGCGGGGTGCGTGCTTTGTATCAACGAACGAAGCGCTTGATTTACAGATTCATCCGTTGGAAAGGCCGCTCGAATGTCCGGAGCCAGCAGGGCCAGATTCGTTCCGGCACGGTAGCGTTGCAGATACTTGCCTCGGACGCCTCCGTTGAGCTTGGAAAGATCATATTCCGGAAGCAAATCATCGTCGCTGTCTGTGAAATCGTCAGTTGTTTTCATAGGATTTCCTCTCTTTGCGAGTTCCCTGCCGAGTACTGATGATGCGCGTCCGGTCCTCGCGATCCGTATGCGAGACAACCAAGAAGCGACCGTTTCCCGAATGACCGAAAGTCAGAAACCGATCTTCGCCCTCAGAGTGTTCTGGATCAAAGTAGGTGATTGCCAACGGGTCATCAAAGACGGTTGCCGCTTCTTGAAACGAAACACCGTGCTTATGCCAATTGCGATCAGCCTTGTCAGGATCCCACTCGAATTCCATTGGCCGATCCTATGCCATGCTCATCTGACGAGCAAGAACTGAGTACGCGGATCAATGGTGGTCCAATCACGCCAAACGGCATCGAACGGGGACAACGCATCGAGCGCGCGGTTGATTGCGATTAGAACGCCCAACGTCTGCCGTAACCTAGCGGCGACGAAAGATTGTCTATCGCAAAACCGCCAGACTTCGCCGCTCCGGTTCACGGCTTTGTTCGCTGGTTGGTGTGCCAGACGATTACGCCAT
>JAYVDI010000089.1:0-4616 GCA_043749505.1 Schlesneria sp.
CAATTAGTTCTGCGCCGATCCTTAGCTTTGTTAGCCGGACTTCCTTCGACACCCACACTCCAACAGGAAGTCCGGCTTTCCGAAAAGCCGGACTTCAGCGAGCCTGAACATGTCTCTGTTACCGCAATGGTCTTCGGTACGACTTCCCGTGATCGGCATGTTGCATCTGCCACCGTTGCCCGGTTCGTCACGATGGGGTGGCGACTGGGAGGCCGTGCGTCAATTCGTTCTGCATGACGCAACGGCACTCTGCGCGGGCGGAGTTAATGGCCTGATGATCGAGAACTTCGGCGACACTCCGTTCTATCCCGATCGAGTCCCCGCGATCACGGTCGCGGCGATGACGGCACTCGCCTCCGAAGTCCGTCGCGCCACCGACGTGCCGCTCGGAATCAACATGCTGCGCAACGACGGCCGCAGCGCGCTGGCGGTTGCAGTAGCCAGCGGTGCCGCGTTTATTCGAGTCAACGTCCTGTGCGGTGCCCGCGTGACGGACCAAGGTCTGCTGCAAGGAATCGCCCACGACTTGCTGCGCGAGCGAGCCAACTTGAAGGCGGAAGCCATTCGCATCCTGGCTGATGTGGACGTGAAGCACTCGGCCCCGCTGGCCGCACGACCGCTGGAAGTCGAGGTCTCCGACGTGATTCAACGCGGTCACGCCGACGCGATCATTGTCTCGGGAGCAGCGACCGGCAGCGCGACGGAGATGCACACACTGCAAGCCGCCACGCGAGCAGCCTCACAAACACCCGTCTTCATCGGCAGCGGTGTTTCGGTGGAGACGATCCCCGAACTGATCGCGCACGGCGCAAGTGGCCTGATCGTGGGCACCTCACTCAAATTCGACGGTCGCATCTCCAACCCGGTCGATCCCGCACGAGTCCGCGCGCTCGTCGAAGCTGTTCGCCAAATCAGCTAACACACGTTCGCATCCTGCGGAATGCGGCGGGAGTTGCCGGTAAGCTTTGCCGTGTGGAACGGTTCTGCCTTTGAAGGCTCTTAACACTGTTAAGAATGGCGTATCGCGCCCTTCAGAAATCCGCATCCGCTCCTTTACGGCCGAATCAACATCTGCCGGAGCTGCAAGGAAGCAAAGCGGGAAGTGAGTGACGCGTCGAGTTCGCGACGCCTGCACCGGTCCCACTTCTGGTCGAGTCGATCCCAGTGGTTCGACTCGAATTCAAAACATCGCAAGGAGGCGGATCGTGGTGCGGCATCGTGGGACCGTTGCGCGCTGGTACGGGCTGTTGCTCGCGGCGCTGATGTCAGCTTCCGTCATGACGGACGTTCGCGGCGCGGAGCCGCCGATTCCCGAGACGGACATCATGACGGAGGTCTTGCCGCCGCCCGTCGCGTCGCGTCCGGTGGCCAAGCGCGATCGAAGTTCGCTCACGCACGAGGAGCTGATCGACCGCCTGTTCACGGCGGAAGAGCGTCTGCAATGGCTCGAAGAGGTCGAGTCGGCTCGGAAGTCGCGCGATTCGGACGTGTTTCGGAACATCTCCCATCTGAACATGGCTGCGGCAGAGGAAGAAAAGAAAAAGGAGGAGAAGGCCGACCCGAAAGCCTTCAAGGCGAGTTGGAAGCACGGGCTGAACTTCGAGTCGAACGACAAGAACTTTGCCGTGCATCTCGGTGGCCGGACTCAGATCGACACGGTCTTTCTGGAGTCGAACCCGGCCGCGTTTGGGGCAGGCAACAACGCGGGTGACAACGATTCCGCCAACTTCCGCCGCGCCCGGTTGCGCGCCGACGGCACGATCTACAAGACGATCGACTATGTGGTGGAATACGACTTCGTCAATGCTTCCAACGACAACGCGGGGTTGGTTGGCGGGCTGCCGGGGCAACCAAATAGCGCGGCAAACGTCATTCACGTTCCCGCTCCGACCGATGCCTACTTCACGTTCAAAGAGACGCCAATCGTCGGCAACGTCCGTGTCGGCCAACTGAAGGAACCGATTGGTCTGGAACACATGACGAGCAGCCGGTATCTCGACTTCATGGAACGCTCGTTCAATCAGGATGCTTACACAGGTCCGTCGAACAACGGCTTCTCGCTGGGAGCGGCGGCCTTCAATAACTTCAGTGAGGATGATCGCGGACTGTGGACCGTGGGCGTGTTCAAGAATTCGGTGAACGCCTTCGCCTATGCCGTCGATGACGGGGCCTATGCGGTCGATGGTCGCATGACTTACCTACTGTGGGACGAGAACGACGGTGGGCAACTGATGCACATCGGTGGTTCGTTCAGCCATCGCGATCCGATCTTGAACCAACTCCGCATTCGCAGCCGTGGCTCGCTCAGAAACGGCCCCGGACCGCTCAATCCCGTCTTTGCCGACAGCGGTCTCTTCACAACCGACGCACAGGATTTGGCGGGGGCTGAATTCGCGATGGTGCTTGGCTCGTTCCAACTGCAATCGGAGTACATCCTGTCGAACGCGATCAACGCAACCAACGGAGGCGGCAATCACGGGACGTACTCGACTCACGGTTACTACGTGATGGCGTCGTACTTCCTGACGGGTGAACATCGCACCTACGACAAGAAGGCAGGCACGTTCGTTCGTGTGATCCCGTTCAAGAATTCACGCTGGTGTCCGCAAGATTGCTCCGAAGGAGGCTGGGGCGCGTGGCAGGTGCTGGCTCGGTACTCGAACCTCGACCTCAGCGACAGTGGCATCAACGGCGGACAGTTGCAGGACTACACCTTGGGCTTGAACTGGTTCCTGAATCCAAACATGAAGATTCAGGCGAACTATGTGGCGACCGACCGAGACTCACTCGGCAGCCCGACCGCTCCCGGCGCGGGGGTCATCCACGGCTTCGGGATGAGAATCGCCCACGACTTCTGAGAGTCACACTGACTCGAACGTGTGGCAGAGGGTGCTTCACCCGTCTCATCAGCGCGTGTCACAGATACCTCGTGCGGTCTGTGATGAGACCTCTGAGCGGGGCGGCGTCAGCCCCCCGATTCTTCCAACGAGGGCTGACGCCCAAGAGCCGGGGGGCTGACGCCACCCCGCTCGGAAATGTCTCACTTTGTGCCGCGACAGGTATAGTTCTCACACTTTCGCGCGAGATGGATTCGCGCACTAGTGGTGCCGCCGCCCGAATCGTCTGTCGTGAGGTTCTTCCATCGTGAGTCCGCTGCGGGTTGCCCCTGTCACCGCTGAGTGCTTGTTCATTTGCTCGGTGCTGTTCGCCGTCTGCACGACTCAGTCGTGGGAGGGCGTCCATTTTCGGGACGCGCAGCGCGAGTGGGGGGCGGTCGTCACGTTGCAGGTCTTCGCGGTGAAAGGAGACCGGCGCGAAGCGGTCGATGCCGACTTGAACGGCCCGTTCGATCTTTGGGATGGCGAATGGTGGCGCATCCCGATCAGCGCCTTTCATCATGCCGACGCGGGGCATCTATTACTCAACTGCCTGTCGGCGTGGGTGCTCGGCAAGCGGCTGGAGCGGCACTGGGGCAGCCTCCGCTTCGGGCTGTTTCTCCTGCCGATGATCCCCGTGCCGCTGTTGGCCGAGGCCGTGTTCGGTCACGCGGCGATCGGATTCTCGGGCGTGATCTGTGCGATGTTCGGTGCCCTGATCGCACTCAAACAATTCGACGACGACAACATTCTCCCCGATCAGACGGTGCAGTTCGGTTTGGTGTTCCTCGTACTGTGTGCTTGGGCGACCGCAATTGATGTGGCGCAGGTCGCCAACGTGGCGCACTTCGTCGGGCTGGGTTACGGCTGGTTCGCGACGTGGGCGTTGTTCGGACCATTTCGCTCGACAACGTTGATCCGCCTCCTGTTCGTACTGGCTCACATCGGCCTGCTCCCCGCGACGTGGTACGCGATGCAGCCGATTGGAAACGGTCGCTATCACTGGTACGCGGCAGACCATCTGGTCAATCCACTCGCACGCACGAAGACACTTCAGTTCGCGGTGTTCTGCGACCCATCGCTGGCGGGAGTTTGGCTGAGACTCGCCCAAGGGGAACAGCTTGAGGAGAACGTTCCCGCAGCGTGGCGCACGCTGTTGACGGGACTCAAACACAACCCGACTCACCGCGCGTTGCTCGAAGAAACGCGGAGCGTCTGGCGCAGGATTGCACCGGGTTTCCCACGCGACGCGGCCCAGCAGGAATTGATCCGCATCTTCGGAACACGCGGCCTCGACTGGTCCGTTCAGATTCGCGAGACCACGCTGGCGAGTGCGTTGCCCGAGGCGGATGACTCACCCCACAAGCCCGTCGCCGACGATGAGTCTCGTTCGTTTCGTCTCGATCAAAAGATCGATCTCGACTGGCAGCCGCCCGCTGTCGAACCGACTCGCCCACCACTCGTGAACCCCGCCGCGCCGGATAGCGCTGCGGAAGGGGTCACGCTCTGAGGAGTGTCTTGATCTACCGGGTACAGTCGCCAATTAGTGGTAGCCCTGTCGCTCCGCGACAGGAAGCGAGAACACACGATTGGCGTTTGCCGTTGATTCGCGGTGACTCGGCAGATCAACGCCCCCTGCTGATCTCGCTTCCTGTCGCTCCGCGACAGGGCTACCTCACGCGGCACAAAGTGAGACATTCCCGAGCGGGGCGGCGTCAGCCCCCCGGTTCTTTCAAAGAG
>JAYVDI010000090.1:0-19827 GCA_043749505.1 Schlesneria sp.
AAATCACCCGCCAACGCCGTCGCCATCGTCTTCCTCCTCCGTGAGTCCGAACAACTCAGGAAGAATACAGCAAACTCAACAGAGACCCGAAAACCAATCGCAAAGCTGCTCTAACTCGGCCACGCTCTGGCGAGCGGCAAGCATACCCGACGTTTGTTCCGAGTACGTAGATCGTTCTCTACAATCGGCCGCATGACATCACAACTCACATTGCTCACTGGGCGAGCTGGTTCCGGAAAGACCGAGCGGTTGCTCGCGGAGTATCGCGTCGCACTGAAGGACGCTCGCCAACATCGACGCCTTGGAACCGTGCTGTGGCTCGCGCCGACGCGCCGTACGCAGCAGGCGGTTGTCGAGCGATTAGTGTCACCCACGGAGCCGGTTCAGCTCAGCCCGCAGGTGCTGACGTTTGATGTCTTCGCGGAGCAGATTCTCGCGGCGGCAGGTCATCCCGCGACGGCGATGTCGCCGGTGATGAAACGGCTCATGCTGCGTAGGATCGTGGCGGAGTTGCACGGGACAGGGATGCTCTCCAGTTTCTCTTCCGTCATCCGGACGAGCGGCTTCTTGGATGTCGTCTCATCGTTTATCTCGGAACTCAAGCGGGAAGAGATCTGGCCGGAGGACTTTTTTGCGGCGTGTTCACGACGTTCTAGCAGTCGCTCGCAGCGCGACGCGGAACTCGGCCGCATCTATGAGCGTTATCAAGCGTGCCTTACCGAACAAAACTGGTACGACAACGAGGGCCGCTTCTGGCTGGCCTGCTCGGCACTGGCCAAGGGAGTGCGTGGCCCATTCGCGTCGGTTGAATTCCTCGCGGTCGATGGTTTCGCCGACTTCACCCGGACACAGTACAAAATCCTCGGGCACCTGCTGTCGTGGATTGATCGCGCGACTATCACGCTGCCGATGGAACAGCCGACCGCGCGTATTGACCTTTTCGCCAAATCAACAGCCGCGAGTTCTCGGCTGATCGAACATCTGCCGAACGGAACGACGATGCGCGTGGAGTCACTGTCGGTCCAGTCCGCATCTCTGTCGAGCATTCACGTTGCGGGGTTGTCTCGCATCGCCGACGGTCTGTTCTCAAGCCCGCGTGCGATCGAACCGGCGAACGACGCGAGTGGCCTCGAACTGATCGCGGCCACGGGACCAGCGGGCGAATGGGAGGCGGTCGCGCGGCGTATCAAGCGGTTGTTGGGAGAGGGCATCGCGCCGAAGCAGATCGTCGTGGCGATCCGCTCCCTCTCCGAAGACGGTCCCGCGTGGCACGACTTCCTCGCGAAGGCGGGCGTCCCCGTCTGGTGCGAGGCGAAGCCGTCCCTCACCGCAAGCCCCGTCGTCAAAGCCTTATTCGCGATGCTGCAACTCGAACACGAAGACTGGCCGTTCGCGCGGCTCATGTCGGTTCTCGATTCAAACCTCTTCCAACCCCAGTGGCCGGAGCTTCAACAAGGCCGGGCCGTGCGCGCCGTCGCCGCTTCGCTCCGCCGACTGAAACTGCACGCGGAACGAGACCTCATGCTCCGCGTGCTGTCGCGTGTTTCGACCGGCCTGCTCAAGGAAGTCGTCTCGACATCCGAGAACGACGACGACGAGTTGTCCGTCGCCGAGTCCTCCGCAGCAGCCCTCGCCGCGCTGGCCGAACCACTCTTAACGCGGCTGTCTCACACGACAGAACGACTGCGTCGCAAGCATACGCTGATCGGTTGGGCCGACGTATTGGCGACACTGGGTGAAGAGCTTGGCTGGTCGCGCGGTGGATTGGGCCTCGTCCCTATGGGCGGCACCGAGCACACGAACGAGACTCGCGATTGGGATTTGCTCCAACGGATCGTTCGCACTGCGGCCGAAGCGGATGAGAAACTCATCGCTGTTCCACGGAATACAGTTCATGCAGGCAAGGCCTCTCGCAAACTACCGCAGCTCGACTTGACCGAGTTCACCACCGAACTGCGTGACTTATTGAGCAGCGAGACAATCCCCGGCCCGGCTGATCCGGGAGGCTGCGTGCGAGTCCTCGACGTGGAGCAAGTCCGACACCTCAGCGTGCCGCATCTCTTCGTGGTTGGTTTGTCCGAGAGCAGCTTTCCGCAGAAGGGGGCCGACGACTGCCTCTTTGGTGACGCCGAGCGACGCGAACTCGCCGCGCGCGGGCTGGCACTCCGGCATCGCGAGCAGCACCAGCAGGACGAGATGTTCCTGTTCTACAACCTCATGACGAAGGCTCGGTCAAGGCTCACACTCAGCTACCCGTCGGTCAACCGCAAAGGTCAAACGGTGTTTGCTAGCCCGTATGTCGCTGCGATCCGCACGCTGTTCACGGACGCCGCCTTGCCGTTGTCGCACGAAGGACGGCTCGATCCGATTCCAGCGGTGGAGCAAGCCCTCACTGACACAGACCTCAGGCTAGCCGCCATGACCGAAGCGCGCGCCGCTCGACCGGGCCTCTTCACGCACCTGCTCGCTCAACCCGAATGGCATTCCGTCGGAGAGAATCTGCTGGCCGCGGTCGATGTGAACGTGCAGCGGTTCCACACGCGCGGCTTCACGAACCACGAAGGTCGGTTGCAGGTCGCTCAGAATTTGGAGTTGCTCCGCAAACGATTCGGTGCCCAGCATCAATTCAGCGCGACGGAGTTGGAAGGCTACGCGACGTGTCCGTTCCGGTTCTGGCTCGGCAAGGTACTGAAGGTTGATCCGATCCCGACGCCGGAAGAAGGAACCGACCACGCCGCGCGCGGCAGCCTCATTCACGATGTGCTGGCGCGACTGCTCACCGAAGGAATGGATTCCGACGCAGAGGCACTCGCGTTGCGGTTTCGGCAGTTGGCCGAAGAGCAACTGGCTGCTCGCTTCCACGAGACTGATCTGCAACGAGCATTAACTCGAATCGAATCGGAATTGCTCGGTCTCTGGGGCGACGCCTTCGCTCAACAGCAGGTCGCCTATCAAGACAGACTGAGTTCCGCGTGGAGCGGCATCCAACCCTCGCTCGCCCCCGAAATTCCGTTTGGAAGTCTCCCCGACGCAGAGCTGTCGCCGAATGAAGAGCATCACGAACCGATCGTTTTCGGCGAGGAAGACCGAGCCGTGCGCGTGCGTGGCCGGATCGACCGCGTGGATGTCGGGACCGTCCTCGGGAAGACGGTCTTCAGTGTGATCGACTACAAAACCGGGAAGCCCCCCAAATCCAATGAGTCCGAACTCCAAACGGGCCGCGCAATCCAGCTCGCGTTGTATGCCCTCGCGGTGCGTCGTCTCGGGCTGGCCGGTCCCGACGCCGAGCCATTCGTGATGGGCTACTGGCCGCTCAAAGAGACCGGCTTCAAGCGGGGCTATCAGCGCGAAACCAAAGCCTTCGACGGCATCGACTCCGCCATCGTCGATTCGCTCGAGCAAAGCCTGAACGACCTGATCCCGAAGTTGGCGGAGGGCCTGCGTTCCGGCAAGTTCCTCGTCGAGAACGCCGACGAAGATTGCACCGGCCGTTGCCCCTACCATACAACCTGCCGTGTCAATCAACTCCGCCCGCTCGCAAAGTCGCTGCACAAGATTGGTGACATTCTGATGTAACGAACGGTTGAAGCTTACGCTTCGGGTTAGTGTGAAATGTGCCATCCTCAACCGTGCGATGAGTTATGTTCGGGCCTGTTTCACCTTCGACGCGCGAGGCGTTGTCACGCGATGAAATGACGGAACGCTTGGTTCTTGAGCTTTGGTGTTTGCCTCTTCATGCCCCTCAACTTGCTCATCGTCGGTCAGACGGAACGGGCGGAAGCCAAGCCGCTGGTGGAGTGGCTCTCCGCCGCGCTGCGACCTGCGGAACAACGTCAGTTCTCCGATTTGACCCTCGCGCTGGATGTGGCCTCGCGCGCGAATGCGATTCCCGACTTGATCGTCATCGTGCAGAGTCAGCCCGACGAATTCGCGCCGACTGAGATCGCGAGTCTCTTCGCGTTCGCGCCACTCGCCCGCGTCGTTGTGGCCTACGGCGGGTGGTGTGAGTCGGATGGACGTAATCGCAGCCTCTGGCCACTCGCTGCACGGGTCTCAATGTCCAACGCAGCGGCTCGCATCGAGCGCGAATGGCAACTACTGCACGCAGCAATCGGGATCGAAGCTCTGCCGCTTTCCGCCTCCCGCGAAGAAGTCTTCGCCCACGATCATTGCCTGCTCAAGCAGACCTCGTCGCCGCAAAACGTATTTGTTGTCTCGTCCGATCCGGCGTATCGCCGCTTCCTCAAGGAACTACTCGCCGCAGCAGGACACACGGTCAACGCCAGTGATCGCACAGACTCGCACTTGCTGCCAACCGCCATCCTTTTTGATGCCGATCCGTGGGACGACATGCGACTCGGTCAAGTACGATCTCTACGCCAGCAATATCCGTCGTCGAAAATCATCGCACTGCTAAGCGCGTCGCACCCACAGCATGAGGCGGAACTAATTGCAGCCGGAGCGTTCGCGGTGAAGTCCAAATTGGGCGATCAAGCGACGATCGTCTCTGCTATCTGAGACGGCTTCGTCTGGGATCGCGACGAAGCCCTGATGCGTTTAGACGGCCATCAGATCGAGACCCAATGAAAACACGAGTCAGGGAAGTCCGCATCAGGGTCCGACACGACTCTGTTCGCTGGCGAGGGACTCCAGTTCGCGACGCGCGGGTGCATTCGCGGGTTCCAGCACCGTCGTCACCTGCAAATCGCGCCGACGTTTGTTGAGGCTTTCGAGGCGTGCCTGCTGTTGGAGAAGTGCTTTGCCTTCGTCGTGATGACCTTGCAGAGCGCAGGCCGTCGCGTGGGCCAGTCGCTCACCGCGCAAAGGCGCTCGCAACTTGGCGGCCTCAGTCAGACGAGCCTCGGCGAGATCGTAGTGTCCCGTTTCCAAGGCCAGTTGTCCGGCCTCTTGCAAGACCTCGGGCGCGGGATGCGGGCGATTGAGCATGTCCTTCAACACGGCCTCGGCGGCTGTCCACTTGCCAAGCTTCCGCAGGGACTGGGCGGCACCGACGTCGGCGGGGATCGACGCGGGGTTCTCGCGAATCGCCAGTCGATAGTGCGTCCATGCATCGCGTGGCAAACGCAGTTCGAGCAGCAGCTCGGCAAGATTTTCGCGTGCCAATTCGTGCTGCGGGCTATCGACCAACACCGACTGGAAAGCCTCTCGCGCCTGGTCGCTGTCGCCTCGCAAACGCGACGCCATGCCCCGATAAAACTTCACGTCCACCGCCTGCGGTTGCAGCGTGCCCCAGGCGGTCAGCACTTCGTCAGCCTGCTGAGCGTCCTGCCGCACGAGGTATCCACGGACAAACGCCTCGGCCACGTCTCCGGCATCGACGCCTGCCATCACCAGCCGTTTCAATTGCGCCTGAGCGTCTCGATCAAATTGGCCGGACTGCACGCGCATCAGCTCCCGTTCAAAGGCAGGTCGAGTTGCCTTGGGATCGGCGATGGCTCGACGTTCCACGAGGGCCGTCCAGACATCTCGCTCACCGCGCCGCCGAGCACATCGCACGGCAAGCCAATCGGAGTCCGCATCCCAGGGGGAGAGGCGCTGAGACCAAGCCGTCCACTGAATCGCGCGTGCCAATCGGCCCTGGGAGTCGGCTCGGCTGGCCAGCCACCAGACACACTGACCGGCAAGCAACTCACCGACAATTCCGACCAGCACGAGCGTCAACACCACGCCGAACCACGACCGGCGGCGTCTGTAGCGGGGAGGTTCTCCACCTAGCTCGTGACGTTTGTGGATTGCGTTGACCGACATCGCGCCCCCTGATTTCAGACACACTGTAATTTCAAGCACACCCGGCTCACCAAGATTCAAACTGGAGAAACATCTCATCGATGACAGCGTGCGTATAACCAACCTCGATCAGCCTCACTCTGACGAACGCCACTTTGAAGCTCAATCCCAATGAAAGTTCATTGAAAACCACCGTCCTCCTCATCAAGGCAACGGGCAGGCCAAACAACCATCGCCAGTTCGACGTAACTCCGAACCAGATGTCCCCGCCGGAGTTTGGCCGATACAGTGTTCGGGCGATACAGTGAACCTGCGACGCTGTGAGTCGCTTCCCGTTTGATGCTTCATTCTTTTCGTTCTACCCCATCTTGATCATGCGCTGCGAGGCTTCATCCGTGTCGAGATCACTCTGGCTGCAAATCGGTCTGATCGTGAGTCTGCCAGCGGTTGGTCTGGTCTGGTTCAACCTTCCCGCAGAGTCCGCTCGTGAACTGGATCAAGCAATCTCAGCCGACCACACCACGGTCGAGATCGATGGTGCAACCGAGCGGAAGATCGTCACATTTTGCAGTGCCTGCCACGCGATGCCACAGCCAAGCAGCTTTGCCAGAGATGCTTGGCACGAGGAGGTGATGCAGGGCTTTCACTTCTATGCGAAGTCGGGACGAGCAGACCTCGCTCCGCCGACGCCTCAACAAGCGATCTCCTACTTTCGCTCGAAGGCTTCTGATCGCGTCGAGTTGCCAGCGCAGCCCAATTCAGAGCGAGCGACCTCCATCACCTTTCGCGTTCAACGATTCCCGTGCGATCCGAATTCCAAAATTCCACCCGCCGTCGCCCATCTCAAACGGCTACCGCTCCCAGAGCAGAAGCCGGGCTTGCTGGTGGCCTGCGACATGCGGTTGGGTACGGTTCACGAACTCGATGTCGGCTCGAATCGCATCGTCCGCTCGGCACAAGGCCGAATTGGACATCCCTGCCATGCCGAGCCGTGTGATTTGAATAAGGATGGGAACCTGGACTTGGTCGTCGCCGACTTGGGTAGCTTTGACCCCGACGATCACGATCGCGGCCGGGTGCTCTGGTTGCGTGGAGAGACCTCAAACAATTGGTCCGTCCATCCGCTGGCTCAACAGCTTGGTCGAGTGGCAGATGTTCGTCCCGTGGACTTGGATGGTGATGGAGACTTGGACTTGGTTGTCGCTGAATTCGGATGGCATTCAACGGGCGGCATTCTGATTCTGCGAAACACGACGGGAAATGGAGCGGCTCCCGCGTTCCTCACCGAGCGCATTTCTCCACGTCCGGGAACCATTCATGTCCCTTGCCATGACATGGACGGTGACGGCCTTCCCGACATCGTGGCCCTCGTCAGTCAGGAACACGAGCGCGTCGAGTTACTGCTGAATCGCCCCGGCCAGCCATGGCAAGTGCTTACGCTCTGGATGGCCCCCGACCCCGCTTTCGGCATGAGTGGATTGGAGCTTGTGGACCTCGATCAGGATGGAGACACGGACATCCTGTTCACCAATGGAGACACCTTCGACAGCCTGTCCGTGAAGCCGAGTCATGGAATCCAATGGCTCAAGAATGAGGGTGGCCTTCATTTCGAGTATCAAAGAATCGCGGACTTGTCGGGAGCGTATCGGGCCGTTCCCGCAGACTTTGATCGCGATGGGGATCTGGATCTAATCGCCACCGTCTGGATGCCGAGACAGACACTGTTTTCCGCAGGAAATGACACTCCTCACGCCGCCTTGGTCCTGTTTGAGCAGGTCATGCCACTCCAATTTGAACGGCATGTGCTACAGGGCGGTCTGCCGTGCTTTGCCACGGTGGAGGTGAACGACTTCGACGGCGATGGCGATTCCGATTTCGCGGTCGGCCCGCATCTCGCAACTCTCGCCCAGCCTCAGGAGGGCCTGATCGTCTGGTGGAACGAGACTCAGCCAACGACACGCCAACCGTCAAAATAATCAACGCGACATCGAGAAGATCGCGGCCACCGAACCGGAACGATTTGCCCCGACGGCAGCCACACGCTCTGTTCAATAATTCGAAGCGGTATTCGATCGAGATCGCTGGGGCCGGTGATTTGAATTACAGTGCGGGAGCAGGCGGTCCCTTAATTTATTGATGATCGTATTCGTACTGGAATGGAATCATGCTTCGAGGGCAAAAGCTCGGCGTCTTTGGCACGCTTGGTCTGGTGGCATTTTTGGCCGTTGGGAGCACACTCGCTTGGCTGGGATACGGTCGGTATGTCGATCGCCAGATTCAACAGATCACGGCAGCTTGTGAGATGGCGAGAAAAAGCGGCAATTGGAACCAGCTCGAACAACAAGCAACTCAACTCAGGTTGCTTCAGCCATCCAACGGGCAACCACTGCTCTTGCTGGCTGAAGCTGCGGAGGTGCAGGGACAAATCCAGAAGGCGGTCGATCTTCTGGGACAGTTTCCAGAAAGCGACCCGCGCGCTCCGCTGGTTCTGGCCCAGAAGGCCAATTTGGAATGGGGCAAACTCAATCATCCCCTCGATGCCATTCAGACTTCAGAAGCACTCATTCGACTGCGTCCCCGAACAATTGGTTCTCACGCCCGCATCATTTCGTTCTACGCGATGAGCTTGCAGCGCCCCGAGTTGCTGGCCGCGATTCGCCGAGCAATTGAGATGGATGCCGAACCTCGAGAAGCGTACGCCTACCTGATGATGGCCGATGCTTTGACATTCTCAAACGCAATCGACTTAAACTCACACTGGTTGTCCTCCGATCCAGACTCTTCATTCTTTCAGATTACCGTCGCTGTGATGACGGCCAACTCCCTCAGTAATCGCGCCGCGGCACTTCTCACACCTCAAAATGAAGAGGCCGCACGGCAGGCAAGGCAAACAGTCGAAGAGCTGCAACGTCAACACCCAAACAATCCGATATTGCTGGGTTTTCTTCTGGAAAAATGCATCCAAGATGGAGATGTCTCGCGTACAGAAGAATTGTTGAGACAAGTCACCACAGAAGATTCAAACGATCATCTACTCTGGAGTCAGCGGGGATGGTATCACACCTTGCGAGGGGAGTTTGAGGCAGCCGAAACATCCTTCAAGACGGCGATCACTCTCCACCCCATGAGTTGGCACGCTCGGCGTAATTACGTGACGCTACTGAGAAGGCAACAAAAGCTAGAAGAAGTGGAAAAGTTGACAGGTCTGGTAGCGACTGCACAAGAAATCCGTGTTGAGCTACTTAAACTGCCGAACGCACGTGAAATACCCGAAGAATTGCTCAAGCGAATCGTCAGATATGCTGATTCGTGTGGCGATACGTTGGTCAGGGATGGATTGCAAAAAAGACTCAGCTCGCGACTTTAGGCGAGCGGCAGGACAAACATTCTCCAGCTTGAGGTACATCCCGATTTGCTGCTCGCCTGAGAGGCTGTACGAGAACTCGGCTTGGCCGTGCCTTCCCTACGATCAAAGCAAGGCCAAGTCGTGACCGTGGAACCCTGAAATCAAGCGGTCACTTTGTGAATCACCTCCCAGCCGTCGGAAAAACGAACTAAAAAAGTCATTATTGTCTGTGTGCGGAGGGGTTGACAATGGATTCCGACGCATTACCTTGGGTACGTTTTATTCATTTGGACATTTGACCTGTGAAATCGTTTGGAAAGAAACAATGCGTCTCGGCTCTTTTTCAACGGCTTTTCTGACCATAATTGCTTGTTTTGGCTGTAGTTCCGGAGGGCCAGCCACCTATTCTGTGACAGGCAAAGTAACTTTGGATGGGCAACCTCTTCCCAACGTCAATGTCGCCTTTTTCCCGAGTGACTCGAAGCTTCCTTCCTCAGGTGGGGTTGCTGATTCCCACGGCGTTTATAAACTCACTACCGCTGGCGGGACTGCGGGAGCAGTCCTCGGGAAACACAAGGTGACTGTTTACGGTGGAGGCCAAGCAATCGCGGGTCTGTCTGCGACGGGGCAATCCAATGACCCCGCAGTTTGGAAAAAAAAGCAAGAGGACGCAGCGAACAGTTTCAAGGCGGCTGCTGACACCCAAACCCCGAAAGGAAGATCGGCTGCTCCCAAAAACGATAGCCCTGTTCCAGAGAAGTATGTCTCACCTGATAAGACAACATTGGAGAAGGATGTGGGTGCCAAGTCCAACGTGATTGATCTAGAACTTTCTTCCAAGTAAGTGTTTGCGGCATTGTGCCGTTTTAGTTTGTTTCCGTTTTTGTTAGGAGCGAATCATGCGAAAGTTCCGCTGGCCCGTCCGTCGATTGGGCTTCACTTTGATCGAGTTGCTGGTGGTGATTGCGATCATCGCCGTACTGATCGCACTGCTGTTACCGGCAGTTCAGCAGGCCAGAGAGTCGGCACGCCGCACTCAATGCAAGAACAACCTCAAGCAACTGGGGTTGGCGATGCACAACTACCATGATGTGCATGGGCAGTTCCCACAGAACTTTGACTGCGCTTGGGGTGCTGGCGGTGGAACACAGGCCGAATGGTCATGGCTTTTTATGTCGTTGCCGTACATCGATCAGTCCGCCCTTTACAATTCGCTTGATTTCAATCAAGCCAATGTGGCGGGTCGTGGCAACGACTGGAATGGAGCGGGAGCGAGTCCGGCACTGACCTTGTCGCCACTGCAGATCCGCAGGAAAGTGATTCCTGCGTTCCTCTGTCCTTCCAATGATGCGCCAAATCTTCGCGACCACCAGAATAATGGTTATCGAAACGGTAATGGCTGGTCCGCATCGGGTGATGCCAATGGTGCTGGAACCGACTATGTTGGCAATATGGGGCATGTGTGGAGCGGTTGGAAAGACAACGGAGCGGTCCCTGATTTCCCGTCAGCCGACGGCCGCTTTGTGAAAGGTTCAAATCCTGGAACTCCGTGGGTGAATGGAGATGTGGTTGCCGAGTCGAAGAACCTGAACGGTATATTTTTCTATCAAGGAGCAGCGAAAATCGCTCAGGTCATTGATGGAACCTCGAACACCATTGCCGTTTTTGAAGACATGCACTGGACGGGCACGAATGCTGCCAAATTTGATTACACCCCGATGTATGACTCCGCTTGGATCAGTCCGAACTCTTCCATCAATACCGTTAGAAACCCCATCAACAACCGCAATCCGGCATGGCTACAAGGCGGCGGTGACCCTCGGACACACGGTTGGAGCAGCCGTCACGTCGGTGGGGCACATGGCTTGCTTTGCGATGGATCTGTCCGGTTCGTGTCCGAGAACATCGATCACTTGGTCCGCTACAACATTGGTGTGCGTAACGACGGCAATACGGTCACTGATTTCTAATCGCGGCCTGCCAACTGCACTTTGATGTTTTGGTTCGTTCAAACGTAACTCCTCTGGTCTCCGTATGCCTTCGGCTTACGGAGACTTTTTTTTGCTTGGGGTTGTTCATGGCAGCTCGCCTCAGCTCTCGAATGATGCTCGGATTGTCAATTGGAATGAGCCTGTTTGGTTGCGACTCCACGCTGCCCGCCGACAACAAGAGTCTGGTGGCGAAGGCCAATAAACAGATCGAACTCACTCCGATCCAGGCCACCCAACGCAAAGAACGACCGACGGAAAAATCCGCCTTAAGGACGGCCCGATTCGCCAACGTGGCCGAGGTACTCGGAGTACGGTTTACCTATGACAACGGGGCGAGTTCCAAACGCCTCATGGTGGAGGCGACTGGTGGTGGGTGTGCTTGGTTGGACTACGATCGAGATGGCTGGCTCGATCTGTATTTCAGCCAAGGTGGAGTTCCCGATGCTCCCGACCCAAATTCCCGTCCAACGGACAGTTTGATGCGGAGTCTGGACGGGATGGCGTTCACCAGTGTCACGGAATCTGCGGGAACAGCAGGCCAGGGATATGGTCAGGGAGTGGCCGTTGGTGATTTCAATAACGATGGTTTTCCTGATTTACTCGTGACCAATGTTGGTCAGAATCACTTTTATGTAAACCAAGGCGACGGAACGTTTCGCGATCTCGCCGAGTCTGCGGGACTGATCTGGCAAGGCTGGAGTGCCAGCGCTGCCTGGGCCGACTTGGACCGAGATGGTGACTTGGATCTCTATGTCTGCCATTACCTCGACTATGACCCGTACAAACCGATGCCCTGTCTCGATAAGAATGGAACCCCGGCGATTTGTCACCCTCGTAATGTGGAAGCCACGCCGGACGAGTGTTTCGAGAATCTGGGAGAGGGTTCATTTCGAGCAGTGGCTCAAGAATGGGGCTTGTTCGGCCCAGGGAACAAAGCTTTAGGCGTGGCGATTGCCGACTTCTCTGGAGACGGCTGGCCAGACATCTTTGTGGCCAACGATACGATGGCAAACTTTCTGTTCATCAACCAACAGGGAGGAGGCTTCAAAGAATCTGCTCAAGTCCTGGGGGCGGCGTTGAGCATGACCGGCACCACGCAGGCAAATATGGGAGTCGCCGTGGGTGACTATGATCAGAACGGCTTTCTTGATCTCTGTGTGACGCACTTTACGGGCGAGTGGGCCACCTTGTACCGCAATCTGGGGCCGCAGGGATTTCAAGATGTCAGCCCTTTAACCGGAATGCATGAACTCACTAGAACGAAGCTGGGATTTGGAACCGTCATGCAAGACTTCAACTCAGATTGTCGGATGGATTTGTTCTTCACGAATGGTCACATCGATCCGGAAAATTCAGATGGAGACGGTTATAAAATGTCGCCTCAGTTCGTCACGTTTGATCGAGAGCGCTGGATCAACCAGAGTGCGGCTGCCGGAGTTTTTTTTTCTGGCAAGTATGTCGGACGCGGAGTGGCTGCGGGGGACTTCGATCGGGATGGCGATACCGATCTGGCAGTTGTTCACCAGAACTCATCTGCCGCGATCCTTCGCAACGACTCCGAATCGGGCCATTGGCTGAGGCTCAAATTCGTTTGTACCACCAGCAATCGAGACGGCATCGGAACGCGAGTCGTCGTGTGCCAGGGAGACAAACGCTTGATGGGCGAGCTGGCGGCCGGCACCAGCTACGCGTCGGCCCATGAACCGGTGCTCCCCTTCGGGCTTGGTGACTATAATGAGCCTTGCGTGTTGGAAATTCGCTGGCCCTCGGGGGCAATGCAGACGATCTCGAATGTCGCTGTGGATCAAATCCACGTACTTCACGAGCCGATTCATGGCGAATAGTTCCTGTGGCATCGTCCGATTGTCCGACGGGTGCATCCGACCGAGACGTTCACTGAATCGCGGATGGGTACTAGTGCTTGCCCTCCCTCTGCTGTTGTGCGGATGTCCGTCCAAAACAAACTTACCCGCCTCGACGAAGAGTGTAGGGACATCGAAGACCGCTGTAGTCTCGCCCATGCCGCGTCCACCTCGGCCGCACGATGACTACGTGGGAAGTCGCATTTGCGCTTCATGCCACGCCGAGATTACCGCCTCATACTCCGCGCATCCCATGGCTCAATCGCTGTCGGGCGTGTTAGAGGCTCGGGCATTGGAAGACTACGAGAATCAAACGTCCTTTCAGCCGCCGGGGCATCGGAAGTACACGGTCGAGCGGCGTCCCGACGGCGTGTTCCACCACGAAGTCCGTGAGAATGTCGATGGCAGTGTCATGTACGACCAAGCCGTTCCCATCCATTTCTCACTGGGTTCGGGACAGCGTGGCCGTTCCTTTCTGACGAATCGAGACGGCCTGCTGTTCATGTCACCCATCGGGTGGTACTCGAACGGCGCGGGATGGGATCTCTCGCCGGGATACCATCCCGAGTCTCATCAAAGGTTTGAGCGACAGGTTTCCGATGGGTGTCTGATGTGTCATGCCGGTCGCATGACGTCGGCCCCCGATCAACCGGCGACCTTCAATGCCCGTCAACCATTTCTCGAAAAATCCATCGGCTGTGAGAGGTGTCATGGACCTGCGGCATCGCATGTCATTCACTATCAGAAGCCAGACCCGAATCTGGTCGATCGAATTGTGAACCCAGCCAAACTGGATGCCCTCCGGCAGGAAGCGGTGTGCAATCAGTGTCATCTTCAAGGAGGAAAGAGGACGTTGCGATACGGTCGCCAAGAGTTTGACTTTCGCCCCGGAGACGTGCTCGGCGATGTTTGGATTGTGAGCTTGGAGGCCGAGAAGCCCGGCCCCGAAAATACCTTTCGCGCCGTCAGTCAAACTCAACAAATGCACGAGAGTGTTTGCTTTCAGAAAAGCCAAAGCCTCGGTTGCATCTCGTGTCACGATCCTCATCGCCACTCGAAACCTGAGGACCGCCACGCCTTTTATGACAACCGCTGTATGAAGTGTCACGGCCCTTCATCGACGGAGTGTTCAGAGAGTTCCTCGACAAGAGGGAGAATATCCTGCGTCGAATGCCACATGCCACGACTATCGACAAGCGATGTTCCTCATACGTCTCAGACAGATCATCGCGTTCCCCGGTCGAACGCGATCTCCAAACGAACAACCATTCCCCGTGCTGACGACGACTTTGTCTTCTATCGTGAAGGGAATCTCGCACTTCCTGAATGGGAGTTGCAGCGTGCCCGTGGAATCTTGGCGTCTGAACTGACGCAATCCGGCAACGATGCGAGTTTGGCCTACAAGGCCGTCTCACTGCTCAAACCCCTTCAAGACAGCCTGCCCGGTGACACGGAATTTTTGAACGCACTGGGAGTCGCCTACATGCAACAAGACGATCTCACTGCGGCGACGAGATGTTTCAAGTTGAGCCTGCAATCCGCGTCCAAGCACGCCATGACACTGCAGTTTCTGGCGGTGCTACACCATCAATCCCGAGAACTGCCACAGGCTCGGCACTACTACGAGAGACTGATTGAAGTCAATCCGTGGCGGGCCGAATACTTCAGCCGATACTCGCACGTGCTGGGACAGCTCGGCGAGTTTGAGGCCGCGATCCAGGCTGGGCAAAGATGCGCTGAACTTGATCCGACGCTGGCTCACATTCACGGTTGGCTGGCTGGCCTTTACAAGCGTCAAGGCCAGCCCGAACAGAGCCGCAAGCATGAAGAATTGTTTCGCCAACTCAATCCGCAACAAAAGTGAGTTCGTCCTCGCGAAGTGTTCAGAGAAAAGTTTCTCGCTGTAACGTGTAGGCACCAGCGAAAGTTCTTGCCGTCCGTTAAGAATGCCTTGGGGGCAGCGCCTCGATAATCCGGCAAGGGAGCCCGCGATCCAAGGGTTGCTCACCAGACGGGGTAAATGAAAAGAGCGGCGACCGTGGTATCCAAAAACATCAAGCTGGCGAGCAGCATTAACATAATCCTTGACGCGTCGGGAGGGAGGGCTGTTGCTGTTCGTTTGGTGTCATGAAGTTGGGCTGTGGCTGCGGTTCCTTACCACAGAGAAGCCCGTGGCCTTACGGCACATGCGAAGGCCCAGGACTTTCGGACATCGTTGGGGCGGGTGATGATTCCCCTTCGGTTCCGTAGTTTGGGTTCGTCTTCTTGGCCGATTGATCAAAACGCCATTGATTTAGGCACTTTATTGAGATTCAGCGACATTATTAAGTCGTCTCATTTGATGCTGTAAGTTCTTATTTGATGGTAGTACGTCTCGCCATTTTCAGTATTCCTCAGTACGAATTCTGGGGTGATCTCCCGCCCACAACGCACTCATCTGCCCCTGACATCTCCTGAGGAATCAACTTGCGGGAAAGTCCAAAGTGGACCTCTTCACGATCACCAGCTCGAGTACGACAGCGGTTCACCAGAGATGAATTGTGTTCCCACCCAACGGGGGCATCCATGAGATTGATACTGACAAGCTCCCTCTCGTGCTCGTCGACGACACCGGCACCTAGCGCGAATGAAGTAGTTCCTGCCCAGTACGATTGCACCAGTCGGAACGTGGTTTGCCACAAGCGTAGAAGCGGCGGCACCCAAGCAAGTTCAATTGAGAGCGGATCAAGCTAAGTCACAATTCCGTTGAGTTGACATTAACTCAATTGGAGCGATGGCGAAGTCAGAAATGGCCACTGCCTCATCCTGTCCGTCTCGTAACAGAAGGCGAAGGTCCGATATTCAGTGCAGTCGGCGTCGGGTATGGCGAACGTGCTGCATGAACAGTGGCGTGTGAAATCCAACACTGCGAGACCTCACCGTCGTCAAACGATCTTTCCTCGGCTCCGAAGCCCGTATTCAACCTTACATATTGGGACGAAGCCGGTCGGTGTTTTGGGGAGTGATACGCCGACGGAAGTGGAACGCGACGGGCGCGAGCACTTGCCGCCGAGCCGCGACAACCCCGAAGTAGTGCCGAAGCTGGACCGCGACCAGATCATCGCCCGGCCCTATGTGGGCGGGTTGGTGAAATCGTTTGAGCGGAGGGCGGCATAGGTTCCGCTCGTCACGCCCACATCCTGCCAATCCTCTTCCTGACATCCGCCGTCGTCACTTCGCTCGCCGCATCGCCCTGCGGGAACTCCAGCGTGGATCGGCCCGTGATCACCGGCTCGAACCACGGCAGCAGTTCGTCGGGGATGAACCTCGTCCGCTGCGAGTACGAGTGCTGGTCCCTTTTGCGGTGATTGTGGAAGTAGTAGCGGTGGGGGTGCAGGACGTGCAGGTGGGACTTGGTACGGGTGAGGGCAATCACGGCTGCGAAGCATTGATGGGAAGTTCCCGAGCTACTTGCAAAATATCACCCGTTTGCTTGACTGTGCAATAGCCGTAGTGGATTGAAGACAACCAGCAGAGTTACTCCCATGTCGGCGGCGATGGCAGACCAAAGATTGGCATCGCCGAACATCGTCAGGATCACAAACACCGCCTTCACGGCCAGCGAGGCCGTGATGTTATGATGAACGATTCTCAGGGTGCGCTGTGAATGGCTGATGAGCCAGGCAACTCGGGAAAGGTCATCGCTCATCAGGGCGATGTCAGACATCTGATCTCCGCGCACCACCAGAATGGCATGGCCCGGCGAGCGCGTGTCCTGCATCTTCGCACAAACACGTTCAATAAAGTCTTTCGTGGACGCGACCGAGTGCTCATGCGCGAGATGAGCCACGGCTTGATGCACGGCCACAGCCTCATCGGCCAAGCCGGTTTCTTTTTCGAGAATCGCTTGATCCATCTCGTCGCGGTACTCGAAAACCATCAGAACCAGCAGCAGCAGCGCCAGCGGCAGATTGACCGCCAACAACAGATGCATGCCGAGCGGCCACCGGCGAATCGTGAGTGCCAACGCACCGAAACGCGATCGCAGGGTGAACGATGATGATGTCAATTGACTCATGAGAGGATTATCCTCGAACCGGGTGGTGCGACTGCGGATGACGCTACGACGGTGTCAGCCACAACCACAGCCCGATCGTCACCGTTGCCAAAGCCAAGCCGATGAGGAAAGCGGGCCAGAAGTCGAGGCCGAAGCGTTCCGCGAAGGCCAGCGGCACGAAGAATGGCAATCCCAGCGGCACGAGTACCAATGTCTCACGAGCCAGTCGGCTGATGGCGGGCAGGTCACGGTGTTGCTGCCACGACATGACCAGTGCGATCAGACTGATGATCGGCAATGTGAGCAAAAAGGCTCCCAGACGTGGAAGGCGATGAGAGACTTCGGACACGGCCACGATGATTACCGCCGCGATGGCTGTTTTGAAGATGGTCCACCACATTGCAAAGTCCTTTCCGATCGGGATGACACTGAGACCACCGATTTCAACGCGAGATCCATTCACGACGTTGCGGTTGGCGTCGTCGAATCACCGGCTGGCGGCGCATCGGTGGTGTCAGGTGTGGTGGCCACTTTCGCGGACTCCAACGGGGCCACATTCGTTGGAATGAGAGTTGGTGCAATCTCCTTGACCGTCGCAATTTCAGAACCTCCCCGGCTGGCGACTGGCGAATGTTCATAGACCTTGCGGCCGAACTTGAAGAACAGTGCGGGGGTGACCACTTGGTCGAGGATCGTTGAGGTCAACATGCCGCCGAATACGACCAGCGCGAGCGGGTAGAGAATCTCCTTGCCGGTCTGGCCCGCTCCGAACAGCAGCGGCAGCAGGCCGATGAAGCTGGTCATGGCGGTCATCATCACGGGGGCGAGACGTTCCAGACTGCCGCGCACGATCATCTGTTCGGAGAACGTCTCGCCCTCGTGCTGCATCAGGTGGATGTAGTGCGAGATCATCATGATGCCGTTGCGGCTGACCACGCCGATCAGCGTGATGAAGCCGACCCAGTGCGCGACCGACAAGCTGGTCGCGCTGACCCACACACGCGGCCAGTCCCACCACGGAGCGGCTTGTAGTGCGGACCACTCCGGTCGGTTCACGATCAGCAGTGTCAGCACGGAACCGAACGCGGCGAGGGGGATGTTGACCAGTACTTGCAACGCCGCCCGCCAGGAATCGAGGGCTTTGCAGAGCAGCAGGAACACGCTGAGGATGCTGAGCGAGCCGAGAATCGCCAAGCGGCGATTGGCTTGCTGCTGAGCCTCGAACTGCCCGCTGTATTCGACGTAGTAGCTGCCCGGAAGTTGCCGCAGGTTTTCTTCCACCGGTGCAAGTGCCTGCTTGATGTCGGCCACCACACTGGCCAAGTCTCGGCCTTGGACATTGCAGAAGACGACGATGCGGCGTTGAACATTCTCGCGGTTGAGCGTGTTCGGGCCGGTGGTGTCCAGCACTTCCGCAACCTGACCCAGGGCGACGCGGCGGCCGGAGGGAGTTTCCAGAATTGTCTCATTGATGGCTTCGGGATCGCTGCGCGACGCTTCGTCGTACCAGACCACAAGGCCGAAGTAGCGGTCTTCGTCTAGCACTTGCGAGACGACTTGTCCCTTGTAGGCCGTCTCCAGCAGGTCGGCGACATCGCCGGGAGCGAGTCCGTAGCGGGCGGCTTCGTCGCGCTTGACCCGCAGGCGGATTTGCGAGATCTCGATCTGCGGCTCGATCTGCAAATCAACGATGCCGGGGATCGGCTGCATCCGGGTTTGCATGTCGTAGGCGACGGTGCGGAGTTCGCGCAGGTCTTGGCCGAAGACCTTCACGGCGATCTGAGCGCGAATGCCCGACATCATGTGATCGAGCCGATGCGAGATCGGCTGGCCGATGTTGATGGCGGCTCCGGGGATTTGTGTGATGCGGTCGCGCACGTCGGCGATGACGGCCTCGCGTGGACGGCCGACTTTTTCAAAGCCCCACAAGTGCGCGATCGGCACCAGCCGCAATGCTTTCCAACCCCAGCCCGGCTTCGCGACGTTGTGCTCGGCCATTTGCACGTCGATCTCGGAAGAGTTGACGCCCTCGGCATGCTCGTCGAGTTCCGCCCGGCCCGTGCGGCGCGAGACCGACAAGACTTCGGGCACGTCGAGTATCAGCCGATCGACTCGCTCGGCGATGCGTTGGCTTTCATCGAGACTCGTGCCCGGCTCCATGCGCAGGCTGATCGTCAGCGTCCCTTCATTGAACGGCGGCAGGAACTCGCCTCCCATCCAGAAGATGCTGGTACACGACAGAGTGACCAGAATCGCGACGAAACTCAGAATCAGAGTCGCGTGCCGCAGCGTGAACCGCAGTACGACCGCATCGACCCGCTTCAGCCAGCGCAGGAACAGCGGGTCTTGTTCTTCGTCTAGGAGCTTCGCCTGCGGCAGGAGGAAGGAACCGAGCACCGGCGTGAACGTCAGTGAGACGACCAGCGAGCAGAGCAGCGCCACGATGTACGCCACGCCGAGCGGCGCGAACATGCGGCCTTCCAACCCGGCCATCGAGAACAGTGGAAACATGACCAGCACCACGATCAGCGTCGCGTAGACGATCGAGTTCCGCACCTCGCACGACGCATCGTAGATCACGTCCAGCGGCGGGCGTTGCTGGCCAACCGGCAGGTGCCGGTTCTCCTTCAAGCGGCGGTAGATGTTCTCGATGTCCACAATCGAGTCATCCACCAGATCGCCAATGGCCACCGCGATGCCACCCAGCGTCATGGTGTTGATGGTGATGCCGAATCGGTGAAACACGAGGATCGTGAGCAGAATCGACAGCGGCATCGACGTGAGCGAACTGAGGCTCGTGCGAAAGTTGCCCATCAGCAGGAACAGGACGACGATGACCCACAA
>JAYVDI010000091.1:0-3367 GCA_043749505.1 Schlesneria sp.
CGACAAGGGCCGGATGATGGTCATCATCTGCCACAACACCGACCTCGGCGACGGCTGGGAACGCGAGGGCGAAGACCCGTGGTACTTCCACGAGTTCTCTGAGAAGAAAGCGTATCCGCTGGGGATCAACATTATTTTTTATGCGATGACGCATTGAGCGGTGGGATGTTTCGCGCAGGCTCGACGCTCTTCACGGAACTTTTTCAGTCGTTGCTTTTGAAAGATCGAACAAATGGATCAGGTGGTAAGCGTACGTCCATCCGTCCGATGCCGTTTAGGTAAGATCGCGCACTTGGAAATCCCTTGGACGCCACAACTCTTGGAACGACAAGGCGAATCTACGCGGTTGTGCGGTATCAAAGTCTATTACGACTTCAACTGGATTGAGGAAATCGGCTACCGGCGCTGCATGTTCACGAACGGTCAAGAATTGGCACGGTACGTGAAACGGAACCATCCCGATGGAAAGAGTCCGGCTCTTCTCTTGACGACATCCGAAACGGTGAAGATTCAAAAGCTCACCACGAATACCGAATACATCGTCATCGTCAACATTCGATTGGTAAGGGCAGCAGCGTCCGCGCATGAGTTTCTTACCGCCTACAATCCCATTCCGATTTCGGAAATTGGCAAGGAAATCGATCTGCGCTCGGTCGTCGATTACATAAATGCCAACGACGGACGACGACGAGAGTTCGCTCAAATGTGGAATGTCGATGGCATGGGCATTGGTCCACGAGAAGCGATTGAGGTACTCGAACGAGCCGAGCAATTCGATGAACACGAAGCTCACGCCATTACTCAACTGCTCATCCGATGTACGGCTAATCCCAACGCATTGGACTCCGTACTCGACACACGGCTGGACGTAAGGGCCATTGCGCGCTGGGTGAGCGGTGATCACTCTCGTCGCAAAGAGTTGCTCACAGCATTGGGGAAGTTGTCCATCGATGAAGTGTCAGCGCTCTTCGATACAGTTGGCGTTGACGGCGACGGCCAGAGTGGTCTCTTGGAGCTAATGCGACGAAACCTTCCTCTTGTTCAACACCTTGCAGCCAATGAGTGCAAGGAGTCAGACGTGATTGCGGTGGGATACCGGCGACGGCAACTGACGACGTTCAAGGGACTGTTGGACGACGCCGTTTTCTTCAACGCAATGAAAGAAGAATGGAAAAAGGTGCGGGATGAAGATCTGTGGCAGCATTTCTTCGAGGAAAACAAATGGATTTTCGGCTACGGTTTGAACTATGTGTTCATGACCAGCCTGGATCGCAGAAAATTGGAACAAGTGACAACCGGGTACGATTACCAGCAAAGAGGGAAACGCACTGATGCACTCATGAAGACCGTTGGTGACATCAGCAATCTTTGCTTTGTGGAGATCAAGACACATCGCACAAAACTGCTTAAGTCGGCCGCTGGCGTGAAGTCGACTGTTGGCAGTCGCTCAGCATACCGCCCTGCGTGCTGGCAGGTCTCCCTGGAACTTGCAGGCGGGATCGCCCAAAGCCAACAAACGGTTGCAACGTTTTTGATGACGACGCAACGGGAGGAACGAATCAAAGATGCACAAGGGAATAAAACGTCGGAGGAAGTGTTCTTTCACAAACCTAAAGCGTTTTTGGTAATTGGCCGCTTGCAGCAATTCCGTAACGAGCACGGCGTAAACGCGGAGAAGCTCAGTTCGTTCGAGCATTTTCGTGGAAGCATCGTGACGCCCGAAATCATCACATTTGACGAACTTTACGCTCGCGCAAATTGCATTCTTGAAGATAAGGCAGCAGTAATGTAGGGCGGGACAAGAAAGGGGCACGAAGATGACAACCGTGACAATTCAAGAAGCCCAGGCCACGTTGATGGACCTCATCCACCGACTGCCTCCGGGCGATGAAGTGGTGATTACCGAGAACAACCAAGCGGTGGCGAAGCTGGCCCGCACCGAGCCGATCCAGCAGTGGCCCTGTCAAGCGGGGAGTGCCAAGGACAGCGTCCACTGGATGGCCCCGGACTTCGATGCCCCGCTGGATGAGTTCAAGGAGTACATGCAGTGAACGTGCTGCTCGACTCGCATGCGTTCCTCTGGTTTGTCTGGGACGATCCACAACTGACCGCAGTGGCCAAGACGTTGTAGCGGGTGCTTTGTGGTGACACATTGGCTCGCGCAGCGAGCGACTCTGGTCCCCTCGCCCCCGTCTTCGGGGGAGAGGGTTAGGGTGAGGGGGGTTTCGAACACGGGACGACCAATGCCATTGAAACCGCGTCGCACAGACGAGCAGACAGAGTTCGCGAGGCAACTTCGTGCGACCAGCCCGATCCCCGAGCGAGTCCTCTGGAATGTGCTGCGGAACAGGCAGGTGTCTGGGCTGCAGTTTCGTCGCCAAGTTCCCGTCGGTCCCTACTGTGTTGACTTCATCTGTTCATCCGCCAAGCTGGTTGTTGAACTCGATGGGATGAGTCATGAAGGACGGCAGCGGCACGATGCCCAGCGAACTGCGTTTTTGAACGAGCAAGGGCTGCGTGTGTTTCGTGTTACCAATGATGATGTTTTGGACGATGTGGAGTCGGTGGCGATCACGATTGCTCGCGAAGCTGGTGTTGATGTCGTGGCTTGGTTGAATGGGAAGTGGAGTCCGCCGGGCCGTGATCGTGAAATTGAGTCTAACGTTGATCGGAAGACCCCCTCACCCTAACCCTCTCCCCCGAAGACGGGGGAGAGGGGACAAGGCAAAAGCCAAGACAAAGGCAACAGCCAAAACCAAAGCCAAGAATCAAACAGCACCAATCTCAACCGGAGCCTTCCGTGACTGTGAACCCTCTCAACACTGACGACGAAGCCGAACTGCGAACTTTGGAAATGGTCCGGACTGGGCGGCAGCGGATTCGGGCGGAACTGGCCAAGACGATCGTCGGGCAGAGTGAAGCGGTCGACCAATTGTTGATCTCGCTGTTTGCCGGCGGGCATTGCCTGATCACCGGGGCGCCCGGTCTCGCCAAGACCTTGCTGGTGAAGTCGATCGCGCAGGTGTTTCACCTGATCTTTCAGCGGATTCAGTTCACCCCCGACCTGATGCCGGCGGACATCACCGGCACTGAGATCCTGGAGCAGGATGAGGGTGGCAGGCGGCGGATGGTGTTCGTGAAGGGGCCGATCTTCGCCAACGTGCTGCTGGCGGACGAAATCAACCGGACTCCGCCGAAGACCCAGGCCGCGCTGCTGGAAGCGATGCAGGAGCATCAGGTGACGGCGGCGGGAACCCGGTATGCCCTGGACGAGCCGTTCTTCGTGCTGGCCACGCAGAATCCGATCGAAATGGAGGGGACGTATCCGCTGCCCGAAGCACAGCTCGACCGGTTCATGTTCAACGTG
>JAYVDI010000092.1:0-31214 GCA_043749505.1 Schlesneria sp.
GGTCGGCCGCCGTCGCCATTAGGACCGGCGCATGAATAGCTGTCGCGATAGTCGTGGATCGCTCCGCGATCCAACGTTGGTTCGCGGAGCGAACCACAACAATGAATTCTGCGCCGATCCTTAGTACTCCGCACGCTCAATACTCGCCAGCCGCTTCGCCGCCGCTTCGGCTACCGAGCGATTCCCACACGGACCGGTCGATGCTGTCACCGATGAACTGCACATGACCATCGACGAAAAGGGAATGCACGCCACCCGTGTGGCGGCTGCGGGCGGCGACGTTCAACGACAGACGATCCCAGTGTGCGTTCGTTCGATTGCTGTGAGGCAGCCCGCCGCGACAGTCGATGTCGGGGCTGTTGGGTGTACGGAGGTGGTTGTACATCGAATGCCCGGGCGCACCGTACAGCCAGCGGCTCCCTCGCGTCTGCTGCAATGCCTGCCCGCCTCCGTGGCACTGCGTCGCGTAGTCGGTCAACTCGGGACAAACGGTTGCGTTGTCGCAGCCCGATGTCAGAACGAAACCGTTCGTCTTGCTGACTCCATCCCACACGGTGGGGCCACCCTCCGATTTGATCGTCTCACTGATGCAGACCGTCTGGCTCGACCCATCCGTGACATCGGCAAACCTCACCGACGAGTTCTCATAGAAGAGGCCCGTCACGCGGACGCCGCTTGGGTTGCGAGGCGACAGCGGCAGCGTGTTCCCTGTACAGAGCGGATAGTTGTGAACGGCACTGTTTCCCTGCAACTTGCGAAACGGATCGCTCGGGCAGAGGAAGTACGGGATCGTCTGTTCGAGCGCCGCCGCATTCACGGCGTCTTCGGGGTTCGCGTCGAAGTTGATTTGACCATACAGCGCCATCGCATCGAGGTGCGGCAACAGTGACGCATACGCCGAGAAGCAGCGTCCCTGACCATCGACCACGCTCCGCAACCGTCCCGGCGGGAAGCAGCGATGCACGTCGTGATAGTTGTTGAGCGCCAGGCCCAACTGCTTGAGATGGTTCTTGCACTGAGTCCGCCGCGCCGCTTCTCGCGCCTGCTGCACTGCTGGCAACAACAGCGCGATCAACACCGCAATGATGGCAATCACAACGAGCAATTCGATGAGGGTGAATGCTTGGCGGTGATTGCGTTGTGGTACGGGTCGATTCACAAGGTGGTCCATGGAGGGGGAAACGGGGGCATCTCGATGCCGACGAGGCAAAGGCGAAAACTGGACCGAAGTCGTGCCAAAACGGCAAGCCATCAGACAAACGGACAACGCCGTTCAGGAATTCCGAGCCACAAAACACGGGCCAATCGAACGTAGCGGAAATCCTGAACGACTTTGACCAGCGGGGTGGGGCTTCCAAAATCCTAGGCGACAGCCGGGAGCGTGTCACGGGAAAATCGGGGAGCTTTCAAGCGTCATGATTTTCCGCGCCAATGCGCGGAAGCCGCCTTGGGGCGCGACGATGAGCATTCGGCCGGGGAGCTGGATTGACGACATCAACGCGGTGATCAGAGCGCGGTCGCGGTCGGCGTTCGATCCACCCAACAGGCCGCTCGGTTTGGTACGAGCGACCAGCACGAACAGCTTCTGTTTTTGAAAGTGTTTGAGTTCTTTGCGGACGAGCCACGCGGCGGCGATCTCCGTTTGAGCGGTCAGCGTCGCGCGGAGCGACACAAGTTCGGTCTCGCTCAATCCATGCGGCACGAACGGATCTTTGACGGTGACGACGCTCCGTTCTGTCGCCGCCGCGACCTGTGCCGTCTGAAAGCGGCTGATGATCGCCTGCATGTCGCGCACTTGGTCGGACTGACCAAGTTGCTGAAAATGAGCCAACAACACTCCGCACGCGGCCGGGATCATTTCATGCTCAGCGTCGTTCAGAATGTGACGCAAGATTTGTTCGCCCTCGTTGTTGCCGCGTTCCAGCAAATGGCTCCCCAGCACAATGGCCGCGTTGCCGTGCAACGGCTGCTGTTCTAGCAACTGCCTGAGTAACGGTTCGGCCGCTGCGGTGCCTTGCAGTTGGCCGATGGTTCTGGCCTGCTCCCACAATTGTTCAGTCGTGAGCGGCGTCGGTTCGGCTGCCGCGTCGGTTGTGACGAGTCGCTTCTCGATGCGACGGGCTTGGTGAAAGACGTTCTGCCAGCGCAACCGGTTTTCCTGCTGCCATTGGGCGTTCACATCGTAGGCGATCTGATTCAGCTCAGCTCCGAGCAACACATCCGCAGTCTGAGCCACCGGCTTCGGGAAGCCGTCCCGCACGAACTCCCGCATGTCCAGATCGAGTGCTTGCAGGCGGTCGGAAAGACTCGGATGCGTGTCGATGCTGCCGGTCAGAGACTGCGCCGCTTGCTCGACCCACCGCCCGGCATCTTCCGGCTTCGGCTCCTCGTCGAGGAACCTTTTCATCAGTGCGACAACATCGTCGGGAACCTCTTCGTGTGACCGTGCCAGCAGCGTCAGTTCATTCCAGAAGTCGTCATTCAAACGGCGGCCGAAGCACTCAATCCGCCAGAGGGCTTGAGCGATGGAATTCACACCGCCCCAATCAGCGGCGATGCGATCAGCCTGATACTCGTTGGCACGCGACAGGACAAACGCATGGGCGTTGAAACGCGGCCAGTACCAGTGGACAAACCACATCAACGGCCCGCGAAAATGCTTCAACACGCTGTCGTTGCCGGACGACTGGGGTTCGGCAAACACGCGCGACCACGTTTGACGCAGCCGGTAAATCCACATGCCGAACCGATCGTGGCGCGAGGACGAATGAGCGAACTCGTGAGCCAGCACGGCGGCAAACTGTTCCGGCGAGAGCATCTGCATCAGCGGCAGACCGAGAAACAAGTGAGTCCGGTTGAAGCCGAACACGCCCCACTGCGGCACCATCTGCACGCTGGCGTTGAACTCGGCCGTCATCTGCACGCTGTGAAACGGCGGAGTGCGATAATCATTCTCCAGCTTCTTGAGGACGCGAAAGAGCATCGGCACTTCGTCCTCGGTGACGGCACGCGCTTTTGCCGTTTCCAATGGCACCCACAGAAAGACCAGCGTCTGCCAGAGACCGAACGCGAGCAGCAGCGCCACAATCGCCATCAGGAAAACACTCGGCTCGGTCCCGGCCACGACGGCCGCGATGGTGAGTCCCGCAGACACCAGCAGCACGAGCAGCAATCCGGCCAGAAACCCCGCGTATCCGATGGCCACCAGCCAAGCAATCCGCGCACGCAACCACAGCGGCCGCGAACCATATCGCTGCTGAATCCGCTTCACGAGTTGATCGAACTGTTCATCGGTCATGGTGAGGTCAACGGAAAGCCAACCGGAAACAGGTAGGGTGGGACCAGCGGCGTTTCGCCGCGCTGGCCCACCACGATCAAAAGGAACCATTCCATCACGTGAGAAAGTGATAGCCCTGTCGCTCCGCGACAGGAAGCGCGAGCGCACGAGTCGTGTTTGCCCTTCATTCAAGCTGCTCGACAAATCGAGATCCCCTCTGGATCTCGCCTCCTGTCGCGGAGCGACAGGGCTACCTTCTCAAAAACGTTTGTTCCTCAGCGTGTTCTTGGAGGACCACCCATTGATGACTGCACCCATCGGTCATGGCGGATTCACGGCTTGTTTGACGAGCAAGTACGGGGGCTGACGGCTGACGTTGAGTTTGGCGGCGCGCTGGTTGAGTTCGGCCTGGCGATCCGGGAACCGCTGCGCCAATGCGGCCAACAGAATCGGAGTGTCCGTGCTTCGCATCACGATCTCATCGAGTTCCGCATCGGTCGGTGCGGTGTCTCGTTCGAGTAGTGCCGCCGCGCGAACGGCGTCCGAGTCCCCGTCGCTCCGCAATTCCTCGCACGCCTTCGCTCGCCATGTGTCGGCGTCGGCCTGATTTCCCTTCAGCACGAAGCTCACACTCAGCGCGAGCGGCTCCGTCCAGTCGTCCATCAGCTCGGTGAGGTCCGGCAGCTTGGCCGCCACTTCGGGCTGTCCGGTCGCGACCAAGAATTGAAACTGATAGATCGCCAACTCTGTCGGCTCCAATGTCGGCTGCTTCTTGAGGAACGCGTCCGTATCGCCGCAGACGTAATCGATCATCAGTTCAAACTGGGTCCGGCCGTGAGGACTGGGCCTTCCGCCGCCGACGCGATTCCACCAAGTGAGGTACTCGCGCCGCACCTCGTCGGGCTTCCCTTTCGCCGCCAGCGCATCGGTCAGCCGGAAGATGGCTGCCATATTCTCGGCCAGATCGGTTTCCGCGAGAGCCTGACGGTACATCCCCTCCAGTTCCGTCGTGTCTCCGTTGGCCATCTGCACCGTGTGCCAGAAGGTGCGAAACGTCTGATCGGCGCGCAAGGTCGGCACCGCTTTGTCACACCACGCTTTGGCCTCGGCCCACTCACCTCGATTGGCGGCATCAATCGCGAGACCCATTGCAGGCCAGCCCTGTTGCGCATCACTCTTCTCAAACGACTGCCGAAAGAACTTCACTTGCTCGGCCCGCGTCGGACTGATGCGGCCGCGCAGATACAAGAGCGCGGCGTTGTTGGGGTCTTGCCCCAACTGAGCGTCGTATTCGTTGAGCAACTCCGCATGTTTGGCTCCGACTGATTTGAGGCTCTGATACGTGCGATGCCACGCCACCGAGATCGGCTGCCGCCACAACTTCGACTTCAAAAACTCGGCCACGCGAAGTTCATTGGCCTCCCCCTTCACTCGGTGGGCATACACGCTCAGTAAAGACGAATCGTGCGGGTTCCGGTCCAGATGTCCCTCGGCGAACGTCAGCGCGGCCGATTGGTCCGGCTGCATGAGCCGCCCCAGCACGATGGATGTCGGCTGCAAGGGCATCACGCCGACATGCACCTTCGTCACGACCGTGTTCTGCCCTTCCACCTTGAGCGTCGCGGGCGGCTCCTCAAACGGATAATCGACGTGCGGCACGAAGTTGACCTCCTCTTCCAGCCACCGTGATTCGGAGGGCTGAGGAACGGCCGAATAGCGAATCTTGTTCTCGAAGAGACTCGACATGTTCTCGACATCGACCACCCAGATCGGACTCGACAGCCAGCGTGAGAAGTACGGCGACCGGAGATCGACCGCGATCTGCTTCGTCACCGGCCCCGAGATCGCGAGTTGATGCTGCCCCTCGGAGATCGAAATCTTCGTACGCAGATTGACCGGCACAGCGGGACCGCCATCCACCGAGACCTGCACCGGCTGAGCGAACTCGTTGAGGACGTACAGCGTCCGATGCGTTCGGTTGTACTCGTTCAAGCCGAGCATCCCGATCGCAAACAGCACCGTCGCGATCGAACCGAACACGGCCCAGCGCACCCACGGCGCGTGCGTTCCGCTCTTCGAGTCGAACAGGCCGCGAACCGAAAACTCCCGCGTCGGCAGCAGCGACGATTGAAGACTCAGCGCCTTCTCGGACTTCGCCACGAGCTTCCGAAACACACGTTGCTCACCGATCGCCGGAGCCTCGCGCAGAAAGACCGCACACAGTTCGAGAGCCTTCTCGTGGTTCCCCTGTTTCTGATATGCCTGCGCCAGCAGGTTGAGCGGTTCGAGATTGAACGACTGCCCCGAGCCGGGTTGCCGCAGGTAATCGAGCAATTCATACGCCTCGTCCAGCTTCCCCTCGTTCGTGCGACGCCACGCCAGACTGTGACGGACTTCCGGGGCCTCGGGCTTCAGCACGAGTGACTGCTCATACAGCGGCGTTCCTTCCTGCCAACGACCGGTCTGATCGAGGTGCGAGGCGAACCCGGCCAGCAAATCGGCGTTGTCTGGGAACTGCATCAACGCTCCCTCGCGAAAAGCGTCCGCCTCCTTGTGCATGTGGAACGAGAGGTACTGCGCATGTGTCACCATCGCGGTCTCGACGGTCGGTTGCGCGCGGTGCTTTTCGAGTGCCCCCGAAACGGCCAACTGCCGCGACATCTCGTACTGCTCGGGATTGGCCACCCAGTGGCGAGAACAACACGGGCACGAGTCCAGAATCCGTACCCGTTTCAACGGAATGATCGGAATGAAAATGATCACGAACCACAGCCGCGTCGTGTACGACTCGAGGTTCCCAACCGTCCCGCAATGCTGGCAAGTCCCCGGCCGAGTCGCCGGATCCTTCTTGCCGTAATAAAAAGTCCCGACTCCGTTGACGGTCGTTGGCATGGCGTGAGGTCTTTCAAGGAGGTGTTGAGAGGCGATTTCAAAACTAACCCGAAGTGTCGGCGAGGGCAATTCCTCGCAGGACATCCCCAGTGCCGAGGATGCAGTCGCTAATTGGTGGTCACTCAAAAAAACACTGCGAAGCTAAGGAGTTAGAGAAGGTAGCCCTGTCGCTCCGCGACAGGAGGCGCGATGAGCCAAGAACGTCGATCTGTCGAATCACCTCAAACCAACGCAATACGCCTACCCGCGATCTCGCTTCCTGTCGCGGAGCGACAGGGCTACCACCAAGTTAACGACGGCACTCGAATGCCGACCCGCCCCCCTCAACTCAACTGCGAAGAACCAGCCGCGTTGATGTTGATAGAGTGCCGCCCGCGCAAGCTTGCCACCTCGCATTGAGACCCGTTCAATGTTGACGTTTCCGACGGAAGCTGGCGAGCCGCGTGCCGTGAGGCTGCGGGTTCTTGGATTCCCGATAGAAAACTCGCGGCCTTACGGCACGCGGCTCGCCTGTTTCCGATTTTTGTCGGTCACGTCAATGTTGATCGACTTCACCCGTTGCCCTTGCCATTCACAGAGATCCACCCCATGAAACGTCTGTCCCGTTTGTTGCTGCTCGCCACCATGTGTTGCTCCACCACGTTGGCCGCCGAGCCACTCACGCTCAACGTCTGGCCAAGCAAGCCGCCGGGTGAGACCAAAGAACTGCCGCCCGAAGCGGACCAGACGAAGCCCGAGGACAAGCTCATCGCGGGGCGGCGGATCATCAAGCTGGGCAACGTCTCAACGCCGCAGCTCGCGATCTATCGCCCAGCTCCGGACAAAGACACCGGCGCGTCGGTCGTGATCTGTCCCGGCGGAGGTCATCACATCCTCGCCTATGACTTGGAAGGAACCGAGGTCGCATCGTGGCTCAACGAGATCGGCGTGACGGGCATCGTCCTGAAGTACCGCGTCCCGTTCCGCAATCCCGACCAGCGCTGGCAAGCCGCCGTTCAAGACGCACAGCGCGCCATGAGCCTCGTCCGCAGCAAGGCCGCTGAATGGAAGCTCGATCCCAAACGAATCGGCCTCCTCGGCTTCTCCGCCGGTGGCCAAGTCGCGGGACTGACCGCGCTCCTCGGCCACGACCGTCAATACGAACCGATCGACGAGACCGACAAAACCTCGTGCCGCCCCGACTTCGCCGTTCTCATCTATCCCGGCGGCTTTGAAGAGAAAGGCCAGCCCAAACTGCGAGACGATGTCGTGGTCAAAGTCACGAAGGACGCGCCGCCGATGTTCTTCGTCCACGCCTACGACGACCCCGTGACGGCTCTCAACACACTGCTCCTCGCGGCCGAACTGAAAAAAGTTGGCGTCTCGACCGAGGTCCACGTCTACACCACGGGAGGCCACGGCTACGGCCTGCGCCACGTCGATGGCCAACCCGTCACCGACTGGCCCCAGCCCTGCGCAGCGTGGATGAAAACCTTGCGGCTGATCAAGTAGACCAACATCCGCGCCGCCCACATGACCTGCTGGACTTTCGCTGGAAGCATCTTCAAGCCCAAGCAACAAACCGAGGCCTCGTGCGGCTGGTCGAAAGCAGAATCGCGGCCCGCTTGCCGTCGGTGAAGTACGGATCGCCAGTCAGATTGCGGCGGGGTGCCGAGGCCTCGCAAGCGCCGACACCACCGACATAGCCAGAGACGTCGATCAGATAGTCGCGTGACTCATCAATAATGTCGGGATCGATGCGATGTGTCGTGAGATTCCAAGCCTGGGTTGTGAAGCGGACGCCAATGTCACGGCTGATCTGTCCCACCCACACACTCTGCCCATGAAACTGCGGGGGTGTCAGCCAGAGACGCAGATGAAGCCGCTCGTTGATCGAGCGCCGACTGCGTTGCAAAGCGACATCCTGACTCCGACCAAACAAGTACAACGGGCTGACGGGCGAGTAGCGATACTGTGAACCGAGCAGGAACGCTGTCGCCGTCTTCCAGCAGGTGGCGAACGTGATGGTCTCGCTTTCATCCCACCGAGCTGACATCGCGCTGAGGAGTGTGGCAAACTCGCCGATCACCACCAGATTCACCGGATCGCCGGTGCGAGTTTCCGCGCGGTTGGTGGTTGTGGCTGGCATTGCCGCCAGACGCTTCACCAAATTCGGCACATCACAATCGACGAGCGAACCTGACGGATTGATCGCGGCAAAGTCGCGACGGAGATAGTCGGCGGCAATGCCCGGCACCGCAATCGAGAACGTGAGACTGACATCCGATTGCGAAGTCGCTTGGAGCTTCGCGGCGTGATCCGCCGCCGTACCACGGACCTCGAAATCCTCCACCACACGATCGAGCGAATCGCCCCTCGCGTGCAGATAGATGTGAACGATCTTGGTCCCCGAATCGAGCGGGGTGAACACGAATCCTTCGGCTGATTCTCCGGGCGGAATCGGCCGCAAGCGAAAGGCCTGCGACCGAAAGTATTCATCCATCCGAAGGTTGGCCCAATGCGCCGTGATCAGCTTCAGGGGAATCAGCGCCAGCAAAGGCAGGAAGAGCCAGCCGATAAACCCAAACGCCGACAACCGCTTGGCGATTGAAAAGTGATTCACTCTGGCGACTTCGAGCGCGGTGAAGTAGTTGGGATCGATGCTCACCAGGTGCAGGCGGAGCGGCACGGTGCCTCGGTTCTCGACGCGCAGATGCAGGGGTTGAATGCCTCGTCGAGCCAGAGGCACACCAAACACCTGTTCACTTTCGGCGGCATCCAGCACCGCCACCGTCACTTGGGCCGAGGAGTCTGCTTGCGTCTGGCTCCGCGACAGAAAAGAACGATGCAAAGGTTGAGGTCGATACGGCGTCGTAAACAAGCGGCTCAGAATGGATCTGGTTCGTGACATCAAGTGGTCCGATGCGGCAGGCGGTGCCTGACTCAGGTGAAGAGACTCTGACAAGGCGGGCATCAGGCCAATAGAGGAACGGGGTCGCAATCACTTCCCGATGAGCCGCAGGGCGCTAGCCCCGGTTTGTGCCACCTGAACCGGGGCTAGCGCCCTGCGGCTCGTAGCAGCTTGCTTCACTTCGGGATGTGATTGCGGCCTCGTTCCATAGTGATCATCGCCCGCCCCCAGAGCCACACACTCACGTCTGACGACCGCCCAGTTTGATGAGGTCGATCAGTTCGTGAGTCGAGAGCTTGGCGGCTTGGTCGGTCCCTTCGAGGACTCCGGCGACAAGGTCGCGCTTCGCGCCGTGGAGCTTCAGAATTTGCTCTTCGATCGTGTCCTTGGCGACGAGGCGATAAACCGTGACGGGGCGCGTTTGGCCGATGCGGTGAGCGCGGTCGGTGGCTTGGTCTTCGACGGCCGGGTTCCACCACGGGTCGAGGTGGATCACGTAGTCGGCTCCGGTCAGGTTGAGGCCCGTGCCGCCTGCCTTGAGTGAGATCAGGAAGAACTCGCCCTCACCGCGCTGGAAGGCATCGACCCGTTCCTGCCGCTGCTTGGCGGGCGTCTTGCCATCGAGGTACTGGTACGTGACCTTTCGTTCGTCGAGAGCCTCTTTGATGAGCGCCAGGTGCGACGTGAACTGACTGAAGACGAGGGCACGGTGCTTGCCCTCGCGCAGTTCGTCGATGGTCTCCAAAAACAGATCGAGCTTGGCGGACGACTTGTCCCACGTTTTGTCCACGAGACGCGGGTGACACGCCAATTGACGGAGCTTCGTCAGCGCGGCGAGGACTTGGAATCGCTGGTCCTTGCCACTGTCTTCGGCCAGTCCGCTGAGCTGCGTGACGGCCCACAGGCGGGCGTCTTCGTAGCGGCGGCGTTCCGCGTCGGAGAGTTCCGCAGTAAGCTGCACCTCGGTGCGCGGCGGCAGTTCCGTCAGAACTTGGCTCTTGGTGCGGCGCAGCACAAACGGGCGGAGGACTCGCGACAAAGCCTGCTTTCGTTCGGTGATCTTTCCTTTCTCGATCGGCTCAGCGAAGACATCGCGGAAGCGTTCCCAGCTTCCAAACAGACCGGGTGAGACGCCTCGAAAGACGGACCACAAGTCGCCAAGATGGTTCTCGCACGGCGTGCCGGTCAGGGCGAGACGCCAATCGGCATCAAGGGTTCTCACAACCTGAGCCGTCTTCGTCTGGCTGTTCTTGATGTTCTGTGCCTCATCCAGCACGAGCGTGCCCCACTTCACCACCGACAACTCTTCGGCGTGCTGCTGCATGAGGTAGTAGCTGGTGATGAGCATGTCACCGGGACCGAGTGTCTTGAGGAACTCGCTGCGATCCGTGTCGCGATAGAGGATGGGATTGAGTGTCGGAGCGAAGCGATTGGTCTCGCGCACCCAGTTGAATCCGACCGATACCGGCGCGACAACGAGGATTGGCCCGACCTCACGCCGGTCGAGCAACACCGCCAGCGCCTGCACGGTTTTGCCGAGACCCATGTCGTCGGCGAGAATGCCGCCGACACCCCACTCGGCCAGCTTGCGCAGCCACTTGAAGCCGTCCACTTGGTAATCGCGCAGATCGGCGGTGAGCGTCGTCGGGACTTGTGGATCGAGGTCCGTCGCGCGATTCAATCGCTGGAGAGCCGTCTTCCATTTCTTGGACGACTTCAACGTCATCTCGTCGTCGAACAATTCGGCAATGACGGGAGCCGCCGTCGCGTTGAACTCCAGCTTGCCGCGATTGCTGTGCAGCATGTCGGCCACCGACGCGAGTCGATCGCGGAACTGCTGTGAGATCGACGCGAACTGACCCTGGCCAAGCGAGACATACCTCTGACCCTCGCGCAGCGCGGCGAGCAGCGTCGCCAACGGAAACTTCTGTCCGCCGAGTTCGACCGTTCCCGAGAGGCCAAACCAATCGTTCTGGTCCTTGATCTCGACCTTCATCGCCGAGGGAGCGATCTCACCCAGCACGGTCATGCGGCGGACTTTGGCGTCCTCGGGCCAGACCACGAGTGGATCGTTCTCGGGCCGTGCGCGGAGTGAATCGAGCAGGTCGAGGACATCATCGTCGTGGTCGATCTGCCACGCGAATGGCTCGGGCGATGAGAAGCGTTTGAAGAATAGCTCGCTCGCCAGCGTGGTCGCCCGCAGCCGCTCGCCATCGAGATCGCGTTCGACGCGCACACGCTGCTCGCCCCGTTTGCTGGCCACTTCTACCGGCCCCTGCCCCGGTACGAAGGCAGCACCGTCGGGAGCGGGCGTCACCCGCAGCTCGATTCGCGCACCGGTCGGATCGGTCGGATGAATTCTCAGCGCGAGCTGCATGTCGGCGTCAATCAACTCCCCCTTGAGCGAGTCGGGGAGCGTGATCGGCAACAGCGCTTCGAGTGCGGGCAAGCGTTTGAGGAACTCGGCCTGAGCCTCCACGGGAATGCTGGTCGGACTCCGCATGAGCGACATCGTCAATGCGGCCAACTCAGGACCAGCAGTGGCGAGAATCAACTCGTACTTGGAGTATTCGATCGCGGCGAAGTTCTTCCCGTCGTAGCACACGGCGAAGCTGAACTCCTTGATCGACTGGCCATCCAGCGACGGGGCCAACTGCCATGCTCCGTCCACATCCTGGATCGACAGTCCGATTTCTCCGCGACGAACGGTGATCGGGTTCACGCCGTGGAACACCAACGGATGGCCGACGATGGCATCGAGAATCTTCACCCACTGTTCGCGCTCCGGTTCGCGCTGATACGACGAAAGTCTCGCCGAACGAATGACATCCAGATCAGCGGAACTGAGCGCCAGATCGCTTCGCTGATTGAGGCGATCCCATCCGATGACGCGGCCCTTGTTCCAGCCCCCATTCTTTTTACCGCTGGGAGTCTGCTCGACCGGCTCGACTTTGATTGCGGGCGTGTAGTGGTTGGGAGTGCTGCTCGTAACAACGCGCCACACCAGTCGCGACTGCGATTTCACGGGCGCGAGAACACCCGAGCCAGATCCCTGCCTGGGCTTGGCGAGAAACTGATCGAGCTTCATCAGGGCGGTGCGCCAGTCTGGTTCTGCCTCGCCCAAGATCGACTTCACCAGCGGCGACTGGGCACCCTTGATGAACTCGCGCTGCAAGATCAGCGTCGCCGCGTAGGTGTGTTTGCAAAGGTCGTAGCTGCCCGAGTAGGGGCAGGAGCAGATCGCGTCGAGATACGCTTCTCCGCTCGAAGTCGGTTCGATTGAAAACGAAATCGAATAGGGTTTGTGCTGACTTCCCTGGCAGTCGCAGGTAATGGTTCCGTCGTCGGCGGAGTACATCAGATTGGAGACACGACTGAGGTACATGCTGCCCCGAGAGACTTGCGAGCTTTGATGCTCGCCTCGCAGATCGGCGAGTGCTTCCCGCCAGTTCGCCAATGCTTCGTCAAACGGGATGGCGGGCGGGTTCGCGTCGGGCAGATTCAAATCCATCAAACTCGCAGCTTCCAGCAGGCCCGCACCGGGCTTGACGCCCGCTTTGGCTAATGCGGCCAACGCCGCCTGCATCCGAGCAAATACAGATGTCGATGTCTTCCCTGAACGAGGGGTCATGCGGCGTCCTGCCTTTCCAACGCGCTGAGAAGCGGATCGAGAGTGACCAAAGCGGGACGGAATCTACCTATTCAATTGGCGGTTGTCAGTTCACTCGCACGGCGATTTTTTAGAGCGTTCAGAACTCGACTGGCGCTTGCGAAGCCCAACGAGGCTCCTTAACGTCACGCGGTCGAAGCGGCCCGTGGCCGCAGGCTCCAGCAACACTCTCGGGCGTCAGCCCTCTTGGGGCTATCGGAGCGGGGTGGCGTCAGCCCACTGGCACTCACTTTAGGTTCTGAGGTTTTCAAATTCACCGAGAACCGGACTCCAAAGCGAGTGCCATTGGCCGTAAGGCCCCGGGTTCTTGCTTGGCGTCAACCCTCTTGTTCTTCTTCCAAATTTGAAACGATCAGACGACGAACGGGCTGACGCCGCCGCGCTCCGAAAGACTTTGTTCGGCGCGAGGCGATCGCCCCCACGCAAAACGCCCGACCGAAAATCTCTCCCTCAACTCTCAACTCTCAACTCTCAACGCGAGCCATCATGGACAACCTACTCTCCGGCATTCATCAGTTTCACGCGCAAGTCTTTCAGCGTGAGAAGGACTTCTATTCGCAGTTGGCCACCGGGCAGAGTCCCAGCACACTGTTCATTGGTTGCTCGGACTCGCGCGTCGATCCGACGATCATCACGCAGTCGGGACTCGGCGAACTCTTCGTGTTGAGGAACGCGGGGAACATCGTGCCGTGTTACGGAGCGTCGAACGGCGGCGAACCGGCGACGATCGAGTACGCAGTCACGGCGCTCGGAGTTAAAGACATCGTGATCTGCGGGCACTCGGGCTGCGGTGCCCTGCAAGCGATGCTCAACCCCGAAAAGATGGCCAAGCTCCCGCTCGTGAAGAACTGGCTGAATCATGCGGAAGCGACGCGGCGGATCGTCGAAGAGAACTACTCGCAGTTCACGGGAGCCGCTCTGCTGGAGGTCGCGATCCGCGAGCATGTCCTCGTCCAGATCGAGAACATCCAAACGCATCCCGCCGTCGCGGTGAAGCTGCAACGGGGCGAGCTGACGCTCCACGCCTGGGTCTATCTGATGGAGTCGGGTGACATCCTCGCGTACTCCACGGAAGACGGCGGCTTCGCCTCACTGACGGGCCTCGCGCGGCACGAGGCCACAAAACGGATGGTCGCCAACCCGCGCCAATCCAAGCAAACGTGACGTGGCTCGTTGATACCTCGCGCGGCCGAGGCTGACACAATTGTCGCTGCGACACACTAACCCGAAGTGTAAACGAGGAGGTGTGTTGCGTACCTCGCTTACGCTTCGGGTTAGTGTGAAATGTGCCATCCTCACCCGTGCGAGGTATAACCGCATGGACCGCGCGGTTAAACAACAATCGAAACAGAAAGACTCACCGTGGCAGTTCACATGTTCGCCGACCCCCATCCCGAGGATACCCCGAAGCGGCCCGTCATGACGGACGGCGTTCGCGAGAAGCGTCAGATCGAGCGTGAGTTCGGCGTCCCCGTCCCCGGTGAAATCTTGCCGATGGAACTCTGGACCAACACCGCATTGAAAGAGGTGCCGCCAGAGCAGCCTTGCGATTTGAAAACGCTCTTTGGACGAGACGCTCCCGTGATGCTCGACATCGGCTGCGGCAACGGTCGCTCGACGCTGTCCTCCGCCGTGTGGAGACCCGGATTCGACCACCTTTCCACGGACGTGTTGCCCGTCGTCATCCGCTACGCCACGCGGCGAGCCAACCAGCGCGGACTGACCAACGTGAAGTTCGCCGTCATCGGCGGACGAGAACTGCTGGCCGACTACATTGCACCGCAGTCCGTTGCCGAAATCCACGTCTATCATCCGCAGCCATACTACGAACAGAAGCAGATTCACAAACGACTCATCACGCCCGAGTTTGTCGCTCTCGTCCATCGGTCGCTCGTGCCGGGCGGACTGCTCGTCCTGCAAACCGATAGCCCGGCTTATTGGAAATACATGCAGCAGATCGTCCCGCTCTTCTTCGAGTTTACAGAGCATCCCGGCAAGTGGCCCGACTCGCCGAAAGGCCGCACACGCCGTGAGATCATCGCCCTGCGCGAAAAGCTCCCCGTGTTTCGCGGCACGGGAAAGCCCCGTACAAACATCTCGGCCGAGGACGTGATCGCGCTGGCTGAGTCACTGCCGACTCCCCGCTTCGACGCTGATCGCAGGCTGATGGCCCTCGACAAAATGGAGCGAGAATCGTCGGACAACCCCAGGGGGGGCGGGCGAAACGCACCGCCTCGTGCAAGGCGACCGTGAGTGACGCTCGCTGTTTGCCCACGCACCGGACCAAGGCGCAAATTGACGAACAGGCTCACTGTTTTGGAGGCCGCTCCGAGTTCAATGGCTCGCTTTGGTTCGCGCCGAGAACCTGCATTGTCAAACGGTCCTGAACGTAGGCGATCACGCGGCACTGATCGAGACGGCAAACTTTCGGAAGAGCGAGGTCCGCCTTGCCTGCGCGAGTACTTTTGGGATCGATGCTCTCCCAAGCTCGGACCGTGTTGGCGTGACGCAACGTGACACCAGCGTTTTCCCCTCGCTTCACGTTCGTCTGCAAGTCGGTTTCGACAATTGCCAGATTGAGGGCGGCACCATTCGCGTCTCCGTCAAGTTCGTAGCGAACTCGCAGCCTGCCGGTGTCGAGCAACTGCGTCGCTATCGTCACACCGATCATTGCGGCCTTGGCCCGGGCCGCCGCAATGGCTCGATCCGCCACCTTCGTGTTCGACCCAACGAACTCCATTCTCCCGTTGACGATCATCTGTGGCGTGTAGACACGATCCGTTTCGAGCACCTTCGCGTATCGCTGTTGCCGATCCGTGAAGCGGCGATCCGCGAACTTGTCCGGCCAGCCGAGCTTATCCCAATAATCGACATGGAACCCGAGGCAATAGATCGGCTCCTTTGACTTCGCCTGCTGATCGACCAACTTTTGCAGAACCTTGTCAGCCGACGGGCAACTGTTGCAGCCCTCGGACGTAAACAACTCGACGACCACCACTCCGAGTGAGTCAGCCGCCTTGGCCAGACGCGGAGATCCACCAAACCACAGCAACGAAATTGAAGCGACGAACGCCGAAATGATTCGAGACACGGAACGCCTCCAAGCGACGAGCTAGAAAAGGGACGGCGATTCGATGCCGGTCAGCTCGCTACGTTACGCGGCATTGTGGCTCCACTGTTTCCCGGTTGGTAACGTGGATAATCGCAGCCGTATTCCGGCGTACGAACACAGTTCGAGTCTAGCGACACGCCCCCCCATCCAACGAGGCCCCACAATGTCCAACCCGTTTCAATTGCGTCTTTCGGCATGTCTCCTGTTGTTCGCTACTACTCTGGCCACAGCGGCCCCGCTCGTTCCCGATTCGGTCGTGTGGCAGGAGGCGATCGAATACTCGAACTCGGGCGATGAGCATTTGCAGCTCAACCTCGCCCGACCGAAGGCGGGCGACGGGCCGTTTCCCGCCATCCTCTGCATCCACGGTGGAGGCTTTCGCGCTGGCAAACGGGAGAGTTACGACGGCCTCTGTGTCAAACTGGCCGAGCGAGGCTACGTCGCCGCGACGATGACCTACCGCCTCGCGCCGAAGCATCAGTTTCCTGCCGCCGTCCACGACACGAAGGCCGCCGTCCGCTGGCTGCGAGCCAACGCCGCGACCTACAAGATCGACCCGACTCGCATCGGCACGACGGGCGGTTCGGCGGGAGGCCATCTCGCGCAGTTCCTCGCGGTCACGGCCAACGTCCCGCAGTTCGAGGGAACCGGCGGCAACCCGAACCAGTCGAGTGCCGTCGCGTGTGTCGTGAACGTTTACGGCCCGAGCGACTTCACCCAGTCCTACGGCAAAAGCGTGGACGCTCACGAAGTCCTGCCCCTCTGGTTTGGAGGCAACCTCGATACGAAGCGCGATCTCCACATTCAGGGCAGCCCGCTCTATTGGGTCACGCCGAACTCGGCCCCGACGCTCTGTATCCACGGCACCGAGGACAAGTACGTCGCCCACGAACAGGCGGTCTGGCTGATCGATAAGCTGAAGGCGGCGACCGTCGAGGCCGAACTCCTCACCCTCGAAGGAGCCGGCCACGGCTTCAAGGGAGCCGACGCCGAAAAGGCCGAGCAGGCACTGTTCGAGTATTTTGATAAGCGGCTGAAGAAGTGACATCGTTGCCCGACGTGTCCAAACATCTGGATTCACCGGGCGAATGCGTAATGATGGCATGTTGCATTAGCCCGGAGGGCGGTAGGCAATAGCCCACGGCGTGAGCCGTGGGTAAATCAGAACACCAACCGCCCAGCCCCGGAGGGGCGACACCTTCGATTCCGCTTCATACAGAATTCGCGAGTGACGCAACCGAATGTGTCGCCCCTTCAGGGCTGAAGGTGTTGTTGACTGATCTGACCCACGGCTCACGCCGTGGGCTATTGCCTGTCGCCCTCCGGGCTAAAATAGAAACTCCCAGCACGCATTCGACGCATGACCCAAAAAACTGGCTAGTCGAGCCAGAATGAGGGAAGTAGACTGCTGCCATGAACACCAACATCTGGCAAATCCAGGAAGCAAAGAACAACTTGAGTGTTGTTGTCGCCCAAGCCTGTACCGACGGCGTGCAAACCATCACCAAGCATGGCAAGCCCGTGGCTGTGGTCGTGGCGATTGAAGATTTTCAAAATCTGAAACGCCGTTCGGTGAAGAAGAAGCGGCCTCTGTTGGAAGTCCTCCGACGCTGTCCGGCTCCTGAAATCTTCACACAACTGGAACAGCAGCGAAACAATCCCGACTTCGGACGCACGATCACTCTCGACGAATGAGCGGCAGGGACTCGCATGCGATATCTGCTGGATACGAACGTCCTGAGTGAGGGAGTGAAGCGGCGACCGGATCCCGGAGTCGCCAGTTGGCTCGTGCAACACGAAGCCGGAGCCGCCATTTCCGAATTGACGCTCGGCGAACTGACCAAGGGGGCGTACTTCCTGTCGAACGGACCCAAACGCCAACGGCTACTGGCTTGGATTGCGGAAGTCGCAGAGTCATTCGATGACCGCGTGCTGCCGCTGAACCGAGATGTCCTGATCGCGTGGGGACAACTGTGCGGCACGCACGAGGCAACGGGACGGCGTTGGCCCGTGCTGGACAGCCTGTTGGCGGCGACGGCGCTGGTCCACAATCTGACCATCGTGACCCGCAACACGGACGATTTCCCGCCTGAAGTCACGACGTTGACCCCGTGGAAGACATGAGGTGAGAAGGTCCGCCGGGCTCATTGAGTCGTCGAAACGCACCGCTCTTCATCGAGCGGTGAAACGTGGCTTTTCAACGCTCAACGCAACCTTCAACAGGCTTGAGGAAGCACCCCGCGCGCTTTGGCTTGGAGCAGCGCGAGCATGTGACTGACGAGGTTGTACTGCTCCGCTTCGGCCCGCTCCGCCTGGGTCAGCGTCCCTTGGCGAGCCTTCGCCGCCAACCGGTTCATCCGGCGTTCATCACGCACGCTGAACTTGAACGACATCAGCGTCCGAGCCGCATCCGGTGTCATTGGCACCGCTTCCGGCTCCAAGACGCGACTGAGAATGGCCACACCGGTATTGGCCTGTTCGGCAAGAGCGGTACTCATCGGAGACCCGTCGAAAAAATTGAGTGCAAGGGAATCATAGGGAGTTCAATCGACCAAAAGACTATCACAACCCCTCCGGATTGGAATCTCATCCTCCACGGCCTGTGCCTCCCAACGTGTGGCTGGGGTCGGCGCTTCGCCGCCCCCAGGCAGAGAAACCCCAGCCACCCTGCCCCGAACTTGAAGCCGTGAAACGGGCGCGTTCAAAAAAGTCTCAACGTGGCACCTGCTCCAGGTTCAAATCCGGCCTTCTTCAACTCATCGACAATGTAGGCAATCTGCTGCCTTATCTTGGTGAAGTCAGCCGGTTCAGAACTGCCATTGAGGATAGTTCCACCAAGGCGAGCTTTTGCATACTCCGCAGCCCGGTACATCGAGTCGAAAACTTCGACAGGCTTCGCACAACGTGGAATCGAGAAGACGAACACCAAATCTTCGGTGTGGAGTTTGTCGGCTGCGATCACTTCGGGGAGGAAGTATCCGGGAGCGGTCGAAGTTTCGACGCTAAAGAAATAATCGTCACCTTGACCAGATTCGTTGTCCCAGTGGAAGCAATCCATGTCGCCCCATCTCAGTCCTAGGCAAAGCATGACATCCCAAATCTTTTTCCCTGAGAATCGTTGCCCAGGTGGTGCCTTCAAGATCAGTATGGCTGTTGCATCTAGGTCGCGTTTTAGAGATTTCAGCAAATGTGATCGCTTGTGCGCCTCGACTGGTGAAACGCTGATCATGACTTTGGGAACGCCAAACGACTCCAAGCGCCTTTCGATCTCCTTCAGCCTTTGTTCGTAGATTGGCGGCTCCGCAACCGGTGTTTCGTCATCGAGGTGGTCGATATAGTCAAACTCGAATTTCAGACGATCAACGGTCTTTGGGCCATCCGCGGAAAGTAGAAAAGTCCACCGTCCGGAATCGACATCTCTGCCATACGCAGTGAAGCTGCCAAACTTTTCTCGCCACTCTTGGCTGAACTGAATCGAGACGGCGTTTGGATCTAACAACGGGTCGCCATCGATTGTCGCATCAACGATCCAGCTAACAGCAGGATCGGGAAGATAGTCACGCTCTTCGTCTTGTCGATTCACCACGGTGAGTTCGATTTTTCCCAACTTGGACCGAGCGTCCTCTGTTGGTGTCGGAAGCATCGCTGTCCGGCTGTCGTTTTCAGACGCTGGTGAGAGAACTAGGTCACCAATTACGAAGCGACCTTGATCGTCTTTGTGAAGCTCTCGCTCAGTACTCATGTTTGGCTTCCCACATCCAATTGTTGTGAAGCAGAACGCGAACAAGGCCAATCGAATGTGATGTCTCACGTTGAACTGTCTCCGCACACACAATTACCACGATTCAATGTTGATTGTCTGACACTTTCGTTCAGATGCAGACACGCATTGGCGACTCGTTCAGGTGAACAACTCCATGATCGGTTGTCCGTCGTCCATCAATCCCACCCGGCGGCCTTGGGTATCGGGGAGTCTCAGTTCGTGGTCGATGCCGAGGGCGTGGTAGATTGTGGCGGCGAGGTCTTCGGGTTTGTAGGGCGGGGTCGTGGCATAGGCCGCGTCCTTGTCGGTCTGGCCGAGGGCGATGCCGCCGCGAATACCGGCTCCGGCGAGGACGGCGGGGAAGAGCGTGCTCCAGTGGTCGCGGCCTCCGCTGCGATTGAGTTGCGGTGTGCGGCCCATCTCACCGAGGCAGACGACGAGCGTTTCGTCGAGCAGCCCGCGATCACTCAAATCTGTCAACAAGGCTGACAGTGTTTGATCGAGGCTCGGCAACAAATAACTTTCGATCTCCCTGTTGTTCAGGTGCGAGTCCCAGCCGTAGCCGTTCGGGCAGTCGTAGTGAACGGTCGTGTAACGGACGCCCGCCTCGACGAGTCGCCGCGCCATCAGAGCCGATTGGCCGAACAAGTGGCGGCCGTATCGATCTCGCAGTTCGGGCGATTCTTGTTTGATGTCGAGCGCCTTCCGCGTCCGTTCTGACGCGACGAGCGAGAGTGCCCGCTGCTGGAAGCGATCGTAGGCGGTCAGCACTTTCTCGTTGTCGAGCCGTCGCAACTGCTGCTCGAACTGCGTGAGCAGCGACTGCCGCGAATTCAATCGGTCGAGCGTCAGAGCCTCGGGCGCGACGAGACCCTCGATCTGATACGTCAACTCGTCGTCTAAACACTTGCGTTGGTACGGGTCGTCATCGTCATCTTTCTTGTTGACCATCGTGGTGATCGGGTCGTAGCCTCGCCCGAGCCAACCGGCGTACTCACCGGGCCGGATCAGCTTCGACGTGTACTTCTGCAACCGGCCGAGATAGTTCGGCACGACGACATAGCTGGGCAGGTTCGGTGCAGCGCCATCTGAAGTCCGGCTTTCGGAAAAGCCGGACTTCGGCATTTTCGCGTTCTGATCGAGGTACTCGACGACCGAACCGACCGACGGCCAATCCTTGGGCGTGGCGTTGAACCCTGCACCGATGGGAATGTGCCAGCGCTTGCCGGTTTGAATGAAATGGCCTCCCCCGCTGTGGTCGTTGAAGTCGTGAGACAGCGTGCGGACGACGGCAAACTTGTCCGAGATCGCCGCGCATTTCGGCAGCAACTCGCACACACGCAGGTCGGGCGTGCGACAGGCAATCGGCGAGAGCGGCCCGCGAATTTTGTCGGGAGCCAGCGGCTTCATGTCCCACGTCTCAAGTTGGCTCGGCCCACCGAACAGCAGGATGAAGATGACGGACTTCGCGCGTGGCTTGATGGCCTCGCCTCCGCCCTGGCCCACTTTCTGAAGAGTCTCTTCGGCCTGAAGCAGCTTCGGCAGCGTGAGGCCAAACAGCCCTGCTCCGCCCGCCTGAAGCATCTCGCGCCGCGAAACACCACCGCACACCGAGCGATTTCGACCGATTAGCTCTAGCATGATGAACAGTCTCCTGTAGGGAACCGGTCGAGAGTTTACTCGGCCTCGCACCTTCGGCAACACTGATCAGTTGCCGTAGTCTGAACCCCTTGGTCCGGACGAGATGACGTGGACAACCTCAGAGCAAATTTCTGCGAGCGCTGCGCTTCGTCCGGGCCAAGGGTCTGGTCCCGGTTCGTCGAAGTCGGACTGAAGTTTGAGGCGCAGTTCCTCGCAGGGGGACCTCGAAAACACTCGCTGGCGTTCTGATGTGGCCGAACCGAGAATGCCGCCGCCTTCGCCCGACTCCTTCCCTCTCAACCGCAGCCCCTTCCTCATGCACGCCACCGCCATTGTCGAGAGCTACCTCACCGGAACGCGGGTCGATACGTTTCTGGCGCGGCACCTGCGCAGCTACACCGCGTGGCGGCTGCACCGTCTTGTGCGAGCGGGCCAGGTGACGGTCAACGGCGTTGTGGCGGGTGCTGCTCAGCGGGTCTTCACGGGGGAAGAGGTCTCGGTGCGACTGCTTGAACCGCCCGACAACCTGATGCCGTCGGAAGAGATTCCACTGGAAATCGTCTTCGAGGACCAATGGCTCCTCATCGTGAACAAGCCAGCGGGACTGATCATTCACCCGACGGGCAAGAACCCGTTGGGGACACTCACCAACGCCTTGCAGTTTCATCTCGACCAGCAATCCGATTATCCGGGGCAAAAGAAGCCGGGGATCGTTCACCGGTTGGATCGCGACACGAGCGGAGTCGTCGCCACCGCGAAGGACCATCTGTCTTTAAGACTGCTCTCCATCGAGTTCCAGCGCGAGCGGATTGCCAAGTCTTACATCGCGCTGGTCGATGGAGTGCTTGCCGACGACGAAGGGACGATCGACCTCCCCATCGGCCGATCGCGCGGTGATTCGAGTGCCCTGATGACGTGTCGCGCCGACGCGCTCGATGCCAAATCGTCGAAGACAAACTTCGAGGTGATCGAACGTTTCCCGCGACACACGCTGGTCCGCGCGAAGCCCCGCACCGGACGGCTGCACCAAATCCGAGTCCACTTCGCGACGCTCGGCCATCCCGTCGTCGGCGACGAGTTCTACGCGGCCTTCGGTGAACTCAAGCCGGACCGCACACCAGACGCCCCGCGCTGCTCCCCATTCATCAACCGCCAAGCCCTCCACGCCGCTGAGATCTCGTTCACGCACCCGATGACGCATGAGTGGAGTACGTTCAAAGCGGCACTGCCGCCCGACATGGTGCAGGCGATTCAATCCGTGAGTGCGTTGTGAGCAAATACAGATACTTGGCGAGCCGGATGCCGTAAGGCCACTGGCTCGCCAAGGCATTTCTCAAACATTGTCCCTCACCCCGCCAGCGCACTGGCCGCACGGAAGCCCACGATGTCGCCGACCGCTGTGATATGCGAGGCCCACGTTCCACCGTCCGCATCGCACCACACGCGGCCTCGTTCATCGAGGCCCACTCCCGCCGCTTCGAGGTTGAGCGACTCCGTCTCGCCGACACGACCGATGCAAACCAGAGCCGCCTGCGAGACGAAGACCTTGCCACTTGCCAACCGCACGGCGACCGAGTCATCTCCGCGCGGTTCGACGCCGATCATCTCATCACCCAGACGGAACGCGATGTCGAGCGACTGCATCTCGCACAGCCGCTGATCGTTCATCAGTCCGCCATAGACATCGAAGACGCTCGCCTTCTCGTCGATCACCGTCACGTCCACTCCGAGTGACCCCAACAGCATCGCGTAGTCGAGACCGGTCTCACCTGCTCCAACGACGATCATCGACGCCGGCAGTTCGTCCAGCATCAGCAGCGACTCAACATCGAGAATACGGCGCGAGTCGAACCGAATATGGCTCGGCCTCACAGGCCGAGTGCCACACGCGAGCAGAACACGCCGAGCGGCGAGCGTTCGACGCGACGATGACGAGCCAATCCGATTACCGACTTCAACCGCACGGTCAATCACTTCAACAGTCTGCTCACCGAAAAACCGTACGTCCCCACAGAAGACCTCAACACCGAGACTCTCCAACTCCGCACGATCCGCCAACCACTGTTCGTCCGCAATCCGAACCGCCTCACCGCGCAGGTCGTTCATCCGAATTGGTCCCGCGCCTCCAAGGATGTTCACCGCCCGGCGTAGCAAGTCGATCGTGATGCCGACGTGATCCACACCAGCCGTCCGCACCAGCGCGACCGACTTCGCGCATCGCGACGCCGCCAACGCCCCGTCGATCGACTCGCGTCCGCTTCCAATCACCAGCAGTTCGTAATTCATGGCCGCCGCTCCTTCTTCCCTGACCGATACAGTTTGTCAGGAACCGAATCGGCCAGCGCGAAGCTGCTCCGTGAAAGAAGACCTTGCCGATCGGCGAAACTTGCCGGATCAACGGCGACCGTACGGGGCGTGCCGGTTGTGCGGCTTGGGTTTGCGATCCGTCGCAGCGTCGTTTAACCGCACAGCCAAAGGCGAGCGCTACGAGGTCACGGAGTTGCGGCACATTTTCAGTCATCCGCGCTCGCCTTTGGCTTGCGGTTAAACAAGCGGGGCGGACGCGGCTCTCAGCAGCTTTCGGGAGACAACGGCCCGCCTGATGGCAACATCGACTGAAGCGGGCAGCCGTCGCAATTGGGTTCGCGGCCGCAGTGACTCGCGCCGACCTGGGCCAGCAGGCGCGAGAACTCGCGCGGGTCGATCTCGGTTCCGTCGATCTGTGCCTGGCCAAGTCCCCGCACGAAGAACGACTGTGCCTCCTCATCTTCAATCGGCAGGCTGAGCCATCCGTGACGCACGGCGATGCGCAGCGTCGGGCGATCGACGGGGAAAACCTTTAGTCGCGCGGCGAACAGCAGCAGCTCATCGACCGTCGCGGGGCCAAGGCCTCGGATGGCTCGCAACGACTCGCGATAGAACGTCGCGCCGCGCGACCATTCGGGCGAGAGTTCCTCGCCAAACTGTTCGATCCACCACGCGGCGACCGTTCTGACGAGTGATGCCTTCTGCGGTCCGCGCGGGATCGGCGCGAGGATCTCCACCAACGAACCGGCTGTGGTTTGCATCGTCATCTGCGGCGCGGCGAGGGGCGACGACTTCAGAATCTCGGTGAGAGCGTCGCTCGCCCGATGATCGCTCGCCACACCAAACAGCACGCGCAAGAAGAGCGTCCACGTCGAATCGGCCGACGGCAGTTCGCCCCGTCCATACGCGGTCCGCATCAATTCCGTCGCCCGTTCCAATCGCGTGGGATCACTCATGCGAAAACCTTTCTGGCAGAGCCGAGCGGACGTCGAGTAGACTCCGGCACGCTCGGTCTCTTCTGTATTTAAATCTGATTTGGCTTTGTCCCCTCGCCCCAGCCTTGCGGGGAGAGGGCTTAGGGTGCGGGGTCTTCTCTTCGCCCGCTTTATCGAAGGAGCTTCACCATGAACTTCATCAGCCGCAAACCGTTTGGTCCGTCGCTGCACAGGCTGACGGACGAAAGCGTCTACCGCAACCGTGGTCTGCATCGCCGTGAGTTTCTCGAATCGCTCGGTCGCAGTTCGCTGGGCCTCGGCGCGGCGGGACTGGTGTTTGGCGGAACGCTTCCCGGTTGCAGTGAACACAAGCCGGATGAGAAGAAGCTCAAAGCCGCCGCCGAGGTCGCGATCCCCAAGGCATCGCAGGGACATTACCCGGCGATGCGCAACCCGGCGTTCGAGTACGGTCGCGACGAGACCTCACAACAGGCCGCCGCCATCTATACGAATTTCTACGAGTTCTCGACCAGCAAGCAAACGTACCTCTATGTCGATCACTTCCAGCCCTCACCGTGGGAGGTCACGGTCGATGGACTCTGTGCCAAACCGACGACCTTCAGCCTGGACGACCTCCACGCCAAATTCGACCTCGAAGAGCGAGCCTACCGCCACCGTTGCGTCGAGACGTGGGCGATGTGCGTCCCGTGGACCGGCTTCCCACTGGCGAAACTGATCGAAATGGTCGAGCCAACGGCCGAAGCCAAGTTCGTGAAGTTCTCGACCTTCGAGCGTCCCACTGAAGCCCCCGGCATGGCTGACAGTTCGTTCCCGTGGCCCTACACCGAAGGCATCACGCTGGCCGAAGCCACCAACGAACTGGCGTTCCTCGCGACCGGCATCTACGGTGAGCCACTACCCAAGCAGCACGGTGCTCCAGTGCGACTGGTCCTGCCGTGGAAGTACGGCTTCAAGAGCAGCAAATCGATCGTCCGCATCACGCTCACCGGCAAACAGCCGCCGACATTCTGGAACGTCGTCAACCCGCGCGAGTACGGTTTTGAAGCCAACGTCGAACCCGCAGTCGCTCACCCCCGCTGGAGCCAATCAAGCGAATGGATGCTCGGCACCCGAGAACGCTTTCCCACGATCAAGTTCAACGGCTACGGCGACTACGTGGCGAAGATGTATTCGTAAGAACGGTCTTCATGGCTCTTGCCTTGTCCCCTCGCCCCGGCTTTGCGGGGAGAGGGTTAGGGTGAGGGGTTCTTCTCCACGCGCGTCGAGACCAACCAACGATCTCACCCCTCAGACACGCCAACGATCACCACTCGCAACGGAACCTTGATCGTGGCATCACCCGACTTGCCGTCAGCGGTAAGACTGAGAATCCAGAAGTGCTTGCCGCTGTCATGCGTCAACGCTGGCGTCTTCTCATCAGTCTTCGGCGGCAGCAGTGAGAAGATGGCCGGATGGTTCGAGCCAGATGTTTTTGCACTCAGCTTGTGCATCGCCTCGGACATCTTGAGTAGAGCCGGATCGGTGTCCAACTTGGCGGGGATCGCCAGCAGGAAATCGGCGAGATCGCTCGTCCCGACGTGGTTGCCGTCCACCGGTTGCTGTCCGTAGCGGAGCGTGTAGACACCAGCAGCCACGTCCTGACCACGGAAGTCGGTGAACTCGGACTTCTTGACGATCTCGATCGCACCGACAAGTTGTCCTGGCGTGAGCGGATACTTCACCGACAGCGATGGCTTGAAGTCAGTCTTCGCATCCAACTGCTTGACCAACCAGACCGACCCAATCGTCGCGCCGCCCACTGCGATCTGCTGACCACTCGGATTCAAAGCCGCCGCCACCTTGTCGGTCACTCCTGCGGGAGCCTTCTCAACGACGATGAGTTTGCCGTCATCGGCTGTGGCTAGTTTTGCCAAGAGCATTAGGCACAACACCGTCCCTCGCGAGAACAAGTTCATCAGTCTTGGCTCCTATTCTTCTCATCGCTGGAGCGATGAGGATTTGTGGTGGCATCCCCCAAGTCATTCGCCGAGTCCGAAACGGATGGTGTGCCGCCAGGCCTGCCATACCGTGGGCTGCTCCTCATTTCCTCGGTGGCTGGAATGGCGTCACACACAAAATAATGAAACTCCGCCATCGAGTAGGTGTCTGGGTCACTGTGTTGTGCCGGTTGATCGAAACTCATGTTTCACTCCTCTCCAAGTTGTTCTTTAGTCATGGTTATCTAAGCAGCAGTGTCGTATCACAAATCCAACAATCATCAGAATACAGTTCCATCAGATACGTCTCCGGCTCTTGGAAACTGCACCGATGAACCTCAAACGCAACCTGCATCAAGAAATCACGACTCGGAAAGGTCAACGTTCGCGGAACCGTTGCATAAAGCAGTCGGCCTGATTTTCCAGAACGAACTTCAACATGGACAGGTGTTTCACCCAGCCCACTCGACAGTTGCGCAAACACGCAAAAGTGCGATAGATTATAGGGATATTGTACGACTCGAATGGCGTGAAACAGTCCGAGAATGTTGGCCTTACCATCGACGGGCCTCACAATCGCGTCGCACAGCGTCAGGCTACGAGACACTGGAACTATGGTTCCCATACTTCAATACCTTCATTCAAAATTACTTACCGTCGGAACGTCGCCAGGAACGCATTGCGTTGGCCGTGAGTCGTCCACGTTCGGTCGAAGCCCTCGCCGGTGTAGCTGAGCGTGTTCGAGTAGGCGGGGCTGATGTCGCTGACCTTGGTGAGTGGCTGATAGAAAATGGCCTCGTTCGAGCAAACGCAATCGCCCCTCTTGAGGCCGCGTGTTTCGATTCTGGCCACGTCGCCCGCGCTGAAAGTTCCCTTGCCCGAGAGATGGTCGTTCTCCAGCTTAATCGGAGCTTTGGCGATCTTCTTCACATCGGCCGTGAACTCTTTGGCGGTGTGTTTCGCGAACGCGACGAGCGCGTCGTGCTGGGCTTTCGTGGCGCGGTCATCGACCAAAATGATCGACGAGATTTTTCCAGCATGCATGTGGAAGAACTCGCTCGCCCCCATCGTCTTTTCCGAGATGACGACGATCGCCACGCCGAGTCCTTCGAGTGCGACGCCGTTCCAGCCACCCTCATCGACCTTCCACGCCATGACCGCCTCTTTCCCGGCGAGGTCCATCTCAGCGTTGGCGAAACAGGGGCCGGTGTAGACATCGCAGGTCCGGGCCTCGATGTACTCACCCGAAATTTGAGCGGCCTGCACCGACGAGGTCGCAACCAGTATGCAGGCCATCGAAAGGGAAGCGAGCAGACGCATGGGAAGGCTCCTGACAAGAGGCATTGGCGGTCCAACATCAATGCGGTCGATTGTGGTCGAGGCATTCGGGACCGTCAACAAGGTCGCCCTGTCGCGGAGCGACAGGGCGACCTTGCTGAACATCCAGGGCCTGGCTGCCCCGCGCAGCTTTCTCACTCGTTCCGCAGCGCGTCGATCGGGTCGAGCCGCGCCGCTTGAATCGCGGGGTACAGACCGAAGACGACTCCGACTAGGACCGAGATGCCGAACGCCAGCGGCACCGACCAATTGACCACCGTCGGTTCCATCGTGCGGATGATGTCGGGCAGCGTCGAGACGGCTTGAGGCATCAGTTGTTCGATCCCCCAGCGCATGAGGTTAATCGCCGGGCGACAGGCCAGTCCCGCGAGGACTCCCGCCGTGCCGCCAAGCATCGACAGCGTGACGGTCTCGCGCAGGAACTGTCGCGTGATGTCCGACTGCTTCGCGCCGAGTGCCCGTCGGATGCCGATCTCCTTCGTCCGCTCGGTCACGGTTGCCAGCATGATGTTCATGATGCCGATGCCGCCAACTAACAGTGAGATCACGGCGATGATGCCGAGGAACAGCATGAACATCAGCCGCATGGCTCGCGCCCGTTCGAGCAACTCCAGCGGAACGGTGATTCCGTAGTCGAGTGTCGGGTGATGCGGGGTGAGCGTGGCCTTGATGATCTCGGCGGTCTCGACGACATGCGCCACGTCGATCGCTTGCAACGTGATCTGGCTCAGTTCGATCCGCTCCCCCTGAAACGATCCGCTGCGCATGGTGATGACCAAATCCCCGACACGCAGCCAAAGCGTTTCGATCGGCACATACACATCGCGCGAGAAGTCTTGTGCTTCGAGCGAGCCGCCGATCCCCGCTGACGGCGCACGTGGCTTCAGCACGCCGGCCACTTGGTAGTAGTCGCGTTCGATCTTGATGGCACGGCCGAGTGGGTCTTCAAACGGAAAGAGCTTTTCCGCGGTCTCGGCGGAGAGAACGCAGACGTTTTGCCGGTCGTCACAGTCCGCCTGCGACAGAAAGCGACCGCGATCAATTTCGAGTCGGGTCAGTTCGGCGTACTCGGGCGTGCAACCGACCATGCGTCCATCGACGAGACGATCCAGAAACCGGAACTCGCGCCGTACCTCGCGGATCGGAACGGCACGTTTGACGGTCGGCAGCGTCTCGACGATGCGAGCCAGATCGTCGCGGGTAATGCCGTAGGGAAAGACGCCGTCTCGCCCCGCTGTCGCTTCGGCGGGAGGCTTGATCGAACGGACGATGATGTTGTCGGCACCGAGTCCTTCGATCTGCTTCTGCACCGCGCGACCGATCCCTTCGCCGATGGCAAGCAGCCAGATCACACTCGCCACGCCGATGGCGACGCCGAGGATCGTGAGCATCGAACGGAGCGGATGGAGAAAGAGCGCCTTGAGACTACTCCACCCGAAGCCGCCGACCAGCCAACGCAGCGGGTTCACGAGAGGCCCCGCAAAGCGAGATCAGGAACGACTCGTTTAACCGCGTGGGAAAGCGTGCGACATTTCTGAGCGGGGTGGCGTAAGCCCCCTGATTCTTGGGCGTCAGCCCGTTTGCAAAGAACCGGGGGGCTGACGCCACCCCGCTCAGATGTCTCAACTACGACCGCGCGAGGTACAAGCGAATCTAGGCCGCATCGAACCGCCGCACTCGTCGTTTTCACCGCAGGCTCAGCGGGCGCGGCGTCTGACGCTGGCTTGTCCTTCTTCTGCGAGGCGTCCTCCTCCTTCAAGCCAACGGCGGCGAGATGGGCGCGCGGGTTCATGACAACTTCGTCGGTCGTGCTCAAGCCGTTCTGGATGATGATGAACTTGTCGTTGGTCGAACCAATCTGCACGTCACGCAACGCCAGCTTGCCGGTCGCTTCACGGATCACGCAGTAGTGCTTCTCGCCACGTTCAACCACGGTTTGGACGGGGACTTGCATCACGTTGGCTTGCGTTTCAACGCGGATCGAAACCTTGGATGACATCCCCGGCTTGAGCATCGCGGGCGGGGCATCGAGCGTGACGATCGCATCGAACTCCTTGACGTTCGGGTTGATCCAATTCTGATCTGACGCATAGGCGTTCACGGTCTTCACGGTCCCTTTGAGTTCCGTGCCGCGCAGAGCCTCAATCTGGACGACAGCCAGCATTCCCGGTTTGACGCGGTCAACGCGCGCTTCGCCGACCTTCGTCTTAACCTGCATCTTGCTGGAATCCGGGAGCATGACAATCACTTGCCGCTCGCGCACGCGGTTTCCCTTGCGAACCAAAAACTCATCGCCACGCCAGCGGTTCTGATTCGCAAACACGACCTGTCCGGCGGACGGTGCCTTAATAACGCACTTGTCGAGCTGGCTTTCGAGGTTCTTCAATTTCTCGCGTTCGATCTCCAGCTTGGACTTTTCGGCGAAGGCACTCGCCTCGGCCGTCTTGATGTCGGAGTCATGCTTTCTCAGCGTCTTCGGTTTGGTGTACTCGCGGATCACGTTCAGCTTTGTCTTTGCGCCAGCCAGATCCTTGCCAAACTTCTCGACGGAAAACCGATCACTCTCCAACTGCACGTCGGTGATGTAGCCGCGAGAGGCCAGCTTCTGGCTGTGCTTCAAAAAGTTCTCTGCGCGGCGCGAGTTCTCTTCGGCGACGAACAACTCGCTCTCCAGCTTTTGTTCGTCCTGCACGAATGTTCCCAGCTCGTATTCCTTGCGCGCGATCTCGGCGGCGGCATGATCGTTGGTCGCTTTACTAAACGCGGCCTCAGCGGTGTTGACGGCGATTTTCTGAGTCGCCAAATCCTTTTGAAGGGTCGAGTCATCCAACTGCACGATGACATCGCCCGCCACGACAGGCGTCCCCTCGGCGACGATCTCTAAAATGCGAACGCCCTCGGACGACGCGACCTCACACCGCAGCTCGACGTTCGCAGAACTTTCCAACTCGCCCCGCTCAACGATGTCGGTGAAGAACTCACCCATGACCGGCCGCTGCGTGGTGACATCGACGATGGCGTCGCTGCGCATCGTATAGACCGCCGCTCCTCCCACCGCACAGCAAATGGTGAGGAACGCGATCACCACCAACGGCCAACGCCGCAACTTGCTCGGCCGGCGGTGAGGTTGATCGTTCTGCGTCGGAGCGGAGGCAGACAATGAGTTCAGCGTCTCAGTGTTTTGGAGCGGAGTGTTCGGAGAAGAGACGTTCATCGCGCGAGCCACCAAGTAGGCAGAGGGTGTTCAACGGCCAACGGCATCCCTGCCCAGCATACCCACGGACAAAGCCTCTCGCCCGTCCTGCAAGTTTTGGAGCGACCGTTCATTCCGATGAATTTCCGAGCGGGGCGGCGTCAGCCCCCCGGTTCTTGGGCGTCAGCCCGTCCGACGT
>JAYVDI010000093.1:0-3928 GCA_043749505.1 Schlesneria sp.
TCGACCTGCCAGCAGTCGCGGTCTTTGACCTTGCGCTTGCGGGCGACCGTGTATTCCAAGCGGCCATCGGACCACGCGGCATCTGCGGCGAGCTTGTCCTGAAACTCAAACACCGGCGAACGGAGCCCGATTGGATGCGGCAGGCCGTCATGCGTGTGCAGCACCCGGATCGGCTGGGCCTTGGGATTGTTGGCCCCGCCGAGCGTCAACGCCCCGAAGCGTTCCGGCCAAGTCCAGCCCCCGGCCCCGCGTTCCTCCAGCGTCCACACCAGATGACCCGGCCCGGCCTCGGCGGGGACAACGAGCGCAGTGAGGGCAATCGCCTTCGCCTCGCCCGCCGGTGCCTTCGTCTGGGTGAGCGACCCTGTGTACTGGAGTTCGGTCCCGACCGGCAATTCGCCCGCGGACGCTCCCGCCACAACCATCCAACCGACCAGAAGAAGATTCACCGTCCCATCCTTTCGACACCCGCCAGCCACATCCGCAAACGCCCCCGACCCACGCGGTCGTATCTTGACCAAAGTCAGCGGCCGTCACAAGCGGCGCGACCATCGCCAGACAACCGGTCTTTCACGGGGGCGCGAGCCGGTCTTGGCGTCGCTCATGCTGGCGGATTGAATCGTGGTACAGACGACCGATCCGTTGAAGGTCGGCATCGACCACGAACTGAGACTCCCCGACACCCAAGGCCGCCCGGTGGGATTGATGGACGACGGGCAACCGATCATGGAATTGTTTGGGTGATGGAGAATTCGCCTTCGGGTGGCCGGTGTTGGACCGAAGGGAAGCACCGGCCACCCGGACGGTTCGACACTTGTGGCGAAACAGGTCTCAGTCAGCCTCGTGGCCTGGAAGCTCATGTGGCTCCGGCGCTCTGATTGCGTTCTCATAGATTTCTTGAATTACTCGACCGACGGGATCGTTCCCGTCTCCAATAAGAAGATATGAGTCACTGCCAATGAAGATTGTGTAAGCGCGAATCGCATCAGGGCTGGTCAGACCTTGGCGAAGTGAGACTTCATGAAGGAGCGTGTCATTGGGGTCTGCCGAACGTACTCCGTACCGAACTTCCACCTTAGTGATGCAATCCACGTTGACAAGCAATTCCATCCCTTCTTTTGGGCGAAGCAGTCGAATGAATCTCGCCATTTGAGGAACGCTTTCTGTTATTGGTTGTTGAACGGAAGCAAGGTAGGGCCGGTTCCACCGGCCTTTCTGCTTGTCGATTGCACGATACTTGAAGAGGCCGGTGGAATCGGCCATCCAGCAGCTACAGCCCGAGCATGCTGCGGAGGCGACCTGCCACTTTGCGGGGTGGCCCAGTTTGCTTCAAGCTGGGTGCGAAGCACAAGAAACCGCAGAACGAGCGTTCCATTTCCATTGACCGTCAACTCAACGTTTCTTGGGCCTACGGCCGCCGGCTTGAAGCAAGCCAAGCCACCCTGCGCCGCCCCCAGCAACCCGTCCTGCGATTCAGACGGCACTGCTGTTCTGACCATCGGTGATTTTTGGTGTGCTGCACCGTCGCGAAGTCATGATCTTTTCGGCCATCTTGTAGAGAATTACCAGCATTACGAGTAAGCAAACGACGGGAAGAACGATGGCCAGAACGGTGATGGCAACAGCAGAGACCAATTCAGCAATTGAAACCATGAGGTTGCCTAAGCCGCCTGTCGTGCCACTTGACGCGGCGCGAACAGCAACTGTCCCGGTTTGAATTACGGCACACACTCCACCACCAGCGATGATCGCAAGGGACCACTTTAGAAGCGGTGACACTTCTCCTACTTGCGATCCGGTAACAATCGTTCCGGCGACGATTGCAGCCGGAGTTGCCGCCATGTCCATGAGGTTGTCCAGCCACGGGATGCAGTATGCACCAATCTCAAGAACCGTCGCTGCAACGAACGTGATGAGCGCTGGCCATGTACCGATCCATTCCAATCCGGGTGATAGCGTCAAATGCCCCGCCATATTCGCGATGCTCATTCCAAGCAACGGCACAAAAATACGAAAACCGCACGCAGCACTCAGTCCAACACCGACGACAAGTCCCATTACGATTTCCATCTCAGCCTCCCTTCTCGTTTTGGTACGTTCAATCCAAACGAGTGGTCTTTACCGACGGGTTTACGACAGATCGTGGCGATTAGTTTATTTTTCTCCAATGCCCTTTGACTTTGGTTTTGCCGCCGTCGCGAGTGTGTTCATCAACCCACACTCTATCCGGTGGGGAAGTTTTCGTGGACGGCGTTTGAGGCTTGGCGGCCGGTTCCGGCGTCAACGTGGTAGCACTCGGTGGCGATGTGGGAGTCGTCGATCTCGGTAGAAACGCGCCAACGATAATCAGGCAGACGATTCCGCCGAAGACAATCCCAAACAGAATCCCAAACACAATCGCAACGCGAATCGCGATTCCTCTGATCAATCCTCCGAACCGGTTTCGTTTGGGCGGCGCGGAGGGAGTCGTGGAACTCGGTGGGAGCCGTTTTCGAAATCTCCCAAAGAGCAACCAGTCATCGACGAAGGTTTCCCATAGACTGCCCAAAAACGTGATGAACACTTCAAACATTGATCGCCCTTGATGTAAACGTCAGTGACACCACTTCGCTCGAAACAGCCGAACCTTTTACTTGGCCAGACTTGGTTGCAACGCTACGGGATCGGGCCGCGTCGGTTCAAATGATCCGGCGCGGAGTGGCCCAGCTTGCTTCAAGGCACAAGAAACCTCAGAACGAACGTTGATGACGAACAAGCGTTCCATTTCCATCGACCGTCAACTCAAAATGTCTTTGGCCTGCGGCCCCCGGCTTGAAGCAAGCCGGGCCACCCTGCGAGAGGAACTTTACCGGGCTTCATCGATCGGGACTCCATCAGCCAACGTGTAGATGTCCTGACGCTTGTCACTCAAGTCGTCGTGCCAAGCCTGCGAGACACCCTGCATCCAATGACTCCCGGCGGCGTCCTCGTTGCGTGTCGGTACAGTGAGCAGAATCTCAATCGGTCCCGGCGCGATCGAATCGGGGACCGTCGCCACGAGACGATGCTGGTCATCAACTCTTCCAATCACCGAGATGGTCGACATCGTGATCTTCTCGAACGAATGAGGGGCGACGCGCAGGTTGTTCGGACTCGGAGGTGGGATGAGTTCTGAGCGAACGCGGCTACCAGATGCGAGGGACTCCGTAGCTGTCGAATTGTTTGTCACTGCTGACAATGGCCAGGCTGTCGGCGGTGGCTTGGGCGATCAGCAGGCGGTCGAATGGGTCGCGATGGTGGAAGGGGAGTGTGGCGACGATCGCGGCATGACGAACTTCGATGGGCAGCACTTGGAATCCGGTCTGCTTCAATCCGTGCGACCAGAACGCTTCAAACGGCTGGTGCAGCCTGTACTTGCCGAGACTGATCTTGATCGCGATTTCCCAGTAGCTCGCCGGACTGACGAGCTTCTCGTGATCGGGATCGAGGATCGCCTGTTTGGCCGGCTCGGACAGAGCCTTGTCACCCAACAGGAACCACAACAGCGAGTGTGTGTCGAGCAGCAGCCTCATGGCATGTACTCGGCGAAGTCGGCGAGATGATCGTGATCTTCGGCCTCAACCGTGAGCATGTCGCGGCAACAGCCGAACTCGGGTACGACGGGACCGGGCTGCGGTGCGACCAAGACCGCCACCGCGCGGTTGTGGCGCATGAGTGTCACGCTTTCGCCGAGCACCACCTTGTCGATCAGTTCGCCCAGGGAACGCTGCGCTTCTTCGACGGTCGTCACCATGATTACTCTCCTCACTGCAAACCGTATTCGCCAACCGGTGGCATCATGACTGGCATTCGTCCCAGCCGCAAACATCTTGTCGTTTCGACGGTTTGCATGGGAACGAGATCTGTAGGGTGCGTGGAGTCTTCGGAACGCACCATTCATCGCGGTGCG
>JAYVDI010000094.1:0-16754 GCA_043749505.1 Schlesneria sp.
TACGTCCGGACGTAGGCGTCCGGACTACGACTCTCCTCTCCCATCCGTGATTGATGCGCCGCCTCCAGCCAATTTGATGAGCCTCACCGACCGAACCGCTTCGCAATCGAAGGGTCTGCTCGGCGAGCGGTTGGTGTCGGCTGGCTTAATCACACAGACCGAACTCGAAACGGCGCTCGGTGAGTCCCAGTCCCAAGGACGACGGCTCGGCGAAACGTTTCTGCAACTCGGGCTGGTCGAAGAAGAAGACCTGCTGCCGTTGGTTGCCGATCAATTGCGAGTCCCCTCGGTGCGTTTGAGGCACGGGATGGTCGATCCGGCCGCCGTAAAAACGATCCCGCGTGCGAAGGCCGAGTCACTGTGTGTCCTCGCGCTGTTCCGCGTGCGGGGTGTGCTGACGGTCGCGATGACCGAGCCTCAAAACCTGTTGCACCTCGACGAACTCGAACGAATCACCGGGCTGCGGGTGCGTCCCGCGCTGGCCCTGCGTTCAGCCATCGAATCACTGCTACCGCGTTGCTATGAAGACGACTTTCGCGTTGATAGCGTCACGGCCGACATGAGCGTTGATGCGGTCGAAGTCTCGCCTGATGCCTTTCAACTCGATCTGCAAGCCACGCAGACGATGGCCGACGAAAGCCCCGTCATCAGCCTCGTGAACTACATGATCGTCCATGCGACCCGCCAGCGGGCGAGTGACATTCACATCGAACCGGGACAAAAACACACGTCCGTCCGCTTCCGCGTGGATGGCGAGTTGCGTGAAGTCCTTCGCCCACGGAAGGAGTTTCATGCGGCCATCATCTCGCGCATCAAGGTCATGGCGAAGATGGACATCGCCGAGCAGCGCGTTCCACAGGACGGCCGCATCCACGTCGTTGTCGAGCGCCGTGAGATCGACCTCCGCTGCTCGACTCTGCCGACGGTGCAGGGCGAGAAGTGCGTGATGCGCGTGCTCGATCGAGCCAACGTGACGTTCAACCTCGATGCGCTGGGCCTGCCACCGCAGCAGTTGTCGGCCATGAAGGGGATGCTCGCCAAGCCGTATGGACTGATGCTCGTCACGGGGCCAACCGGCAGCGGCAAAACGACGACACTGTATTCGGCCATCGAGTTGGTGAAGTCCGAGGCCCGCAACATCGTGACCGTCGAAGATCCGGTCGAATATCAGTTGGAACTCATCAACCAAGTTCAAGCCGGGAGCAACCGGAACTTGACGTTTGCCAGCGTGCTGCGATCCATCCTGCGGCAAGACCCCGACATCATCATGATCGGCGAAATCCGCGATGCCGAGACGGCCGAGGTCGCGATCCAAGCGGCCCTCACCGGACACCTCGTGCTGAGCACGCTGCACACCAACGACAGTGCCAGCGCCATCACGCGCCTGATGGACATGGGCGTCGCCTCGTACAAAATCGCCGCTGCACTGGTCGGCGTCGTCGCGCAGCGGCTGGTCCGCACGATCTGTCCCGCCTGCCGATCAACGTATTACCCGCCGACCGAAATGCTGGAGATGCTCCACTACAAGGGCGACCACCGCCGCCAGTTCGTCCGTGGCGAGGGCTGCGAAGCCTGCTTCGACTCGGGTTTCAAAGGCCGCGTCGGAATCTACGAAGTGCTGACGGCGACAAAAGAAGTCCGACAGATGATCGCTCAAAATGCCAGCTTGGAACAACTGCGCCAATGCGTCCGCGACAGCGCGGGGGCGACGTTGCTCGACGCCGGACTGCGCTGTGCGGAAGACGGTCGCACCAGTTTGGATGAAGTCATGCGCGTCGCGCTGTTCGAGTGAGGAGTGCAATCCTTTGTTTAGGTGAGCCGGGTGCCGTAAGGCCCCGGGTTCCTCGCCGTTGAATCCGGGGCCTTACGGCACCCGGCTCACCAAATCTCAACTGTAATTGCATCGCCGTTTCTGATGCCGGCTTGCGCTCAACAAGGCCGAGACCATGTCCACCACTTCACTGATGAATCACAGCGCCACGGGCGGGCAGGGCGTTTCCCTGCGCTCGCGGCGCGAAGCGGTCGTCGCAACGAATCCTTCCGCGTGGACGAGAACGACCGTCACCAAGTCCGATCTGCTGGTTGTGACGACGCAGTTGTCGATCATGTGTCAGTCGGGCGTGGACTTGGCGGCGGCGCTCAGCAGCATCACTCACGAGTGTCGCCACGTCGGCCTCAAACGCATCCTCACCACCGTGTCGGCCGATGTGAACAGCGGTGTCTCCGCGTCGATGGCACTGAGAAAACATGCGTCGATATTCGGCGAGGCGTACGTCGCCAGCATCGCCGCCGCCGAAGCCTCCGGCACCTTGGTCGCCGTGTTACAGCGGTTGTGCGAGTTGCTCAAGAACGAGATTCGGATGCGGAATGCGATCCGGTCGATCGTCGCCTACCCTGTGGTGTTGACGGCGGTCGCTGGCGTCGTCATTGGGGCGCTGGTGTTCTTCGTGCTGCCGCAATTCTCCAAAGTCTTCCAGAACATGGGCCGTCCGGCGCCGCCGATCACGCAGTTGCTGCTCGATTCGGCGAGCTTCCTGCGGGCGCAGGTTCACTGGCTGACAGCGATCGTAGGAGTCGTAGGATTCGGCCTGTTTCAACTCAGCCGCAGCGAAGGGAGCCGACGATACTTCGACCATTTGGTGCTGCATGCGCCGCTGTTGCGCGAGGCGACTCGATCGCTGCTCACCGGCCGGACATTCCGGTTGTTGGGGATGTTGCTCGAAAGTGGAGTCCCACTTTTGACGGCACTTCGCTTGTGTCGCAGTGCCGTGAAGAACCGACTGTTTTTAAAGATGTTCGACAACCTCGAAACGGAAGTGACGAACGGACGTGGCTTGGGTGGAGAAGTCTCGCGATCCGAGTTCGTCCCTGCCGGAGCGGCTCAGATGGTGCAGACTGCGGAACGCACCGGACGACTTGGCAACGTGCTGCAACTGATCGGATCGCACTACGAAGAGGAAGGCGAACAACTCATCAAATCGGCGATGAAAGTGGTTGAGCCGGCGGTGATCGTTCTGATGGGCGTGGTTGTCGGCGGCGTCGTAATGAGCGTAATGCTGCCGCTGCTGGATGTCACGACCGGGGCGCATTGAGTTACGTCGCGGGGCAGAGGACTACATCGTTTAACCGCGTGGGCAACGCCCCGCGCGGTGAGCGATTTGAGAGCGTGTTTCGTCACACGACGCGCGGGGCGTTGCCCACGCGGTTAAACGACTTGTGAGAAGACCCCTCACCCTAACCCTCTCCCCGCAGAGCCGGGGCGAGGGGACCAGAAGAATCGGACGGAGATCGCTTCGACACGGATGTCGGTGTACCACGACTGTGCCGTTGAAGATCGGTCTCCCATGTCCACTGCGACGCTTCAGTCCTCCCACACGACCTCCCGCCCCGCGCGCAAGACGGCGTCGGCCGGAACGATGGTTGGGATCGACATCGGCTGTCACTCCGTAAAGATCGTGCAGTTGGAAGCGGGGTACGGAACGTTGCGACCGCGCGTCTGCCGAGTCGTCCCGCACGCGATTCCGCTCACGCCCGCCGATCCTGATCGTTGTCTCGATGAAATCGGGCGGACTCTCCAGCGTGCTTGGTCGTCGCGCAATCGTTGGTGGCCGATTCCGGCCGCCTGCACGTTGTCGATGAATTTGATGCAGTTTCGCACGCTGGAACTGCCGCTCGCGGTGGAAGAGCCGAACTCACCGCAAGAGTGGCGGAACGCGTTCCTCGCCGAGACTGAAGCGGGTCCGGGAACTTGGATCGTGGAAGGTTGGCCGACTCAGGTTGAACTCCCCACGCGCGGCGGCCGGTCGTATGCGCTGCTGGGAATCGACGAAGAGTTCGCTTCCGCGATCTCGCACAAGTTGTGGCGTTGTGGTCTCGACTGCCAAGTCTTGGACGGACTGCCGTTCGCAATGGCGCGCGCTGTTGCAGCCACGTCCAATGGGGGAGCAATGCAGGGGGGGCCGGTCGCCGTCATCGACTGGGGCGAAACGGCGATGACTTTGACTGTGGTCGTTGATGGTCTGCCTTGTTTCACGCGCGTCTTGCGTGATTGCGAACTCAAGACGCTGACGACCGCCGTGATGCGAACGCTCAATCTGGAAACCGATCAATGTCGGCAAGTCATGGAAGTGTATGGCTTCGGTCGAGCGGCGGGCGGCGGCGAAGCCAGCGACATGTCTTCGTTGTTGGCCGAGATCGCGGTTCCGTATCTGAATCAACTCGGTGAGGAACTGCGCCGGACGTGGCTGTTTCTCCAGCATCTCTCGGGACAGACACCGAACCGTGTGGTCCTGATGGGTGGCGGAGCGACACTCAAAATGTGCGTGTCTCCTGTGCGGGCCGCGATGCCGGTGCCAGTCGGTATTTGGGCGATGCCCCAAAGTTCGACAACCGGAGCGAGCACGGAATCGGCGTCCGCGGCGTTCGGCCCGGCATTGGCACTGGCCTGTCTGAAGAGGGACCGATGAACTCTCACCTCAATTTGCTGCCGCACGCCGCACGCCGCCACAACCTCTGCTGGTTGCGGATTCGGCAGTGGGGTCTCGCGTGGGCCGTGGTCACCGTGCTGAGTGTGGTCGGCATCATCGGGCAATTTTCGCGGATCGCGTCGCAGCACTATCAGTTGTCCGTGTTGGAAACGTCTACTCAGCCGTTGCGTGAAACGCAGCGGGAACTCGATCAGATGCTCCAACGGCTGACGACTCTGCGCAGCCGCGAGTCGATGCTGGCGATGCTCGAACGCATGGAGCAGCCCGTCCAATTGCTGGGGATCATTGGGCGTTCGATCGGCGGTGACCGTCCCGAAGTTCAGGTCTACGACATGACCATTGCACCGACCCAGATCGTGCAGGTCATTAAAGAGACCGAAAAGACCGCCGCCCAAAAATCCAACGCCGCTTCGCCAGCAACTCGCAATGTGGATCGCGTGCAACTCAAGATCGACGGACTCGGTGTGGACGACCTCGCCGTGGCGCGTTTCGTGGCCGGTCTGCGCGAAGCGGGCGTGTTTGAGACAGTCGCTTTGAAATCTTCGATCCGTGCCGCGTCGCTTCCCGGCGAGAGCCGTCAGTTTTCGGTCGAGTGTGTGTTCCAGTGAGGATTCGCTTCCCAAGGCGACCGTAGTCCGGACCAAAGGGTCCGGGCTACATCGATCTCCCGCTCCCTGCTCCGCCCGATTCCAGCCAACGAGACCATTCCATGCCGCTCACCAACTCGACATCGCTCAGGGGAGCCAATTTTGGACTTCATGCCGCCGGGGTGAGCATCGCCGCCGCGATCGCCTACGTGACGTGTTTGTTCGTGGTCGTGCCGATGCAGGGGCAGCATCAGGCGCTGGCCGCCGAGATCGCCGACGGGAACCAGTTGCTGGGGCGCAGCTCAGCGATTCGCGCGCGACACGCCGCGGTCGAAAAACAACTGACCAATTTTGAAGCGACGTTCGCGCATGTGATCTCACGCATCCCCGAGACGCCGCGCGAGTCCGAGTTCCTCGCGCAGATCACGGAACTCGCGCGCACCTGTCAGTTGCGAATCCAGCGCTATCACCCGCGCGAGCCGGTCAACGAGGGGACTCACACGGCGCTGGAAGTACAACTTGACGCGACCGCTGACTACTCGGGCATCTGCCGGTTCTTGGACGGGCTTCGAACCACGGCCAGACTGTGCCGCGTCACGAAGCTGCGCGTTCACGCGGTCGATGCCGGAGGAACGGAACTGCCGATCGAGATGACACTACGAATTTATTTCGCGCCGCTGACCAAACCCGCCGCGACGGAGACTCAACATGGTTGAACATTCTTTGTCTCAGAAGCCCGCGCCCGGCAAGGCCAAGCTGGTGATGATCCCCGTCTTGGGGGCCGTGTTGCTGTACATGATCGTCTCTCCGTCAAACGAGGTCGCGCCGCCAGTTCAATTAGCACGGACATCGCCGCCGCAAACATCGGCTCCAGTGGCGTCCTCCACTGCCTTGGGAACAACGTCGGTTTCCAAGGTCATGCCGCAGGCGGCAGGCTGGCCGGCTTCCGAAGCGTCCGCCAAGTCTGGCAATGCTTCCACGACCGCGCTGGTGACTTGGCCCGCGACGCCACTCGCGGAAGTTTTGGCGGTCAATCCGTTCAAGATGCCTGCCGAGTTTGTGCCCACAGTGACGGTGACTCAGACACCGGTGGTGCCGCAGACACTCGTCGAGAACCGGAAAGAGTTGGATGCGGAGAAAGCGGCCGATTTGCAAGCCGCAGTGAAAGGTCAGCGACTGGCGGCGATCGTCCGAACCTCGAAAGGTGTGGGGGCGATTGTGGGAGACAATGTCGTCAATGTGGGTGACTTGATCGGCGAGCGGCTGCGCGTCACCGCGATCCGTCCCGAAGGAGTCGAAGTCGAACTGATCGACAAGCCCACTGCCGGGGAACGTCAAGTTTCCGAGTGACCGTGCAAGTCAGGCAGACTACGTGTCATCTCACTTGCCAATGTACGACCGGCAGCATCCGCCGAGTCGCACTGTTAGCCTGCCTGAAAGAGTTCCGTTTGTATCGGTCGTGATGCAGGTGAAGGCTAGAACGGTTCTGTCTCACCCACGATGCCGATGAGTCGGAAACGAGATGTCGGCGTCGCAATTGATCGAGTACGAACTCGAGCCGTTTTTGCGTGGACCGTCTCGCTCGACCGAACACGACACTCCTTGCCAAAAGTCTCGTTGCCACGGAAGACAACTGACGCACGATGGATCGCCTCTTGGCAGTCATCAGGGATTGACGACTGCGCGGAGCATGGAATGCAACGCTCGAAACGAACCCCAATCACGCACAGCCTCATCGCTGTGTTGGCACTCGGACTGACGTGGACGGCGTCAGCATCCGCAGAGTCGTGGTTTGGCTGGCACAAGTCTGATAAGGCGGCGAAAGCGGCCCCGATCGCGTCCTCGCCACGTCCTTCCGCCACCAAGCCCGCGACCGAATCCGAAGCGACCACCCCCACAATTGGGAACCGGCGGCAATCCGCTCCCACCAATCCGGCCCCGGCTGAGCAGGCCGCTGCCAATCACTGGTGGAATCGCATCGGCGGCAAATCCAAGCAGAACGACTCCAAGGCGGTTGCACGCCCTCAAGCTGAAGCTGACGAGAAGAGTCCGGTCGTCGTCAAGAAGAGTCTGCCACCTCCTCCCAACAGACAGACCGCACCTCACAAGCGCGCGGCACCGGCTGTTGCGCGGGGAGAGGAAGTCTGGCGCGATGATCGCGCCTTCGTCACACTGGGCGAACTTGAACCGGACGAAGAGGTCGCCAGTGTGGAGTCTCCTCGCCACGTCAGGATTTCTCCCAACAAGGTGGCCCGACCGAATCCACAAGCGGGCGCGCAACCGCAGTTCGCCGAGTCTCTGCGGCGGCGTCCCTCTCCAAACGTCCGTCACGTTGCCTATGACGATTCGGGCAATGTCGTCGAAAGTGAACCACTCGTTCCTCTGCTGCGGCAGGCTCCGGGAAAGGGACACGCGCTGCTGCCGTTCGCCGAAGCAGAACGCACTCCCAAGATTCAACTCCGTCCGTCACCGAAGTCAGATGAGATGATCTCGCTGACCGTGCGTGATGCGCCGCTCTCGGTCGTCCTCAGTCTGATTGCCGAACAACACGGCCTGAACTTGGTTGCGGGGGGCGAGGTCGAAGGCAAGGTGACAGTCACGCTGAACGACGTGGCGCTCGATGAAGCTCTCGACGCGCTGCTGACCGTGAACGGCTACAGTTGGCATCGCAACAAGAACATTCTGGTCGTGTCGAAAATCGCCAAGGAAAGCAATTCGTCGCCCGAACTGCGCGGCGTCGTGCTGCGCGTCTTCCGGCTGAATTACATCTCGGCGGAAGACATCGACAAGGTCGTGCAAAGCCTCCTTTCGCCAGCAGGTCATTCCGTCACGACGGTGGTCGATGTGAAGAACAACCGCCGCACTCGCGAAGAGATCGTGGTCGAAGACCTCCCGGAATACGTCATGCGGATCGAGCAATACATCGCCGATGTCGATCGTCCGCCGCGACAGGTTCTGATCGAAGCCCACATCCTGCAAGTTGCCCTCAAGAGCGATTGTCTGCATGGCGTGAACCTCAAGGAAATCTTCGATATCAACGGAACAAAGGTCTCGTTCGAGACGAAGGGCCTCGCCAAACCGGCGGCCAATCCCGCCTTCTTCTTCGGGATCGACAGCACGAATTTCCAGTCACTGCTCGAAGCGTTGAAAGTCTCGACCGACTCGAAGACGTTGGCGACTCCGCAGGTTCTTTGTTTGAACGGCCAACAAGCGAAAATTCAGATCGGTCAAAAGCTCGGCTTCCTCGTGACGACGACCACGCAAACCAGCACGCTGCAAAACGTGAACTTCCTCGATGTCGGTGTCGTCCTCGACGTGACCCCGACCATTACCGAAGAAGGTCTCGTCATGATGCAGATCAAACCCGAAGTCTCGGGAGGCCAGATTAATGCGGCAGGTCTGCCTCAGTCTGACACGACCGAAGTCGCTACGACCGTGATGCTCGCCGACGGACACGGCATGATCATCGGCGGACTCATCAAGGAAGAAGACATCGAAGTCCAAACCAAGATCCCGTATCTCGGTGACCTCTGGCTGGTCGGCCGACTCTTCCAACGCCGCTCGGTCATCCGCACGCGGAACGAAGTCATCATCGCCATCGTGCCGTACATCGTCCCTCACCCCGATGACAAGCCTGCCGGAATGGACGCCGGTTTGGAACGAGTCCAATCACGCCTGCTCGGCCCGCCGCTCGAACGCTTGGATCGCCGTCAGTGGGAACCCGATCTCCCCGATGCCGTCCGCAATCCGAAACATCTTTTCTCCGGCGAGGTCCGCCGTCGCATCGACGATCCTTACGGCGCGGCCTACCCCGAGGTGATCGAGGATGAGTGAGTGAGTGAGTGAGCTGAAGTCCGGCTTAGCTTTGTTGGCCGGACTTCTCATCACGAGGACGCTCCGCTCGCATCGAAGCCCGGCTTTCGGAAAAGCCGGACTTCGATTGGTTGTCTCGTTCCCAAAAACCGTCTAGGCCCAACTGTCTGACCGTTCTTGGACAAGCCTTCCCTTCCTCGCCTTCCTCGCGTCCCGTATCCTCGCGCCACTCAAAACCCTCGCTTCAATCTCCCCAACGCGACTGGTACGATCCGCCTCACGATCGGTCCAGTTCTGGCAAATGGGTAGATTTTCTAGCGGAGAAACAGGGTCATGGCGGCAGCAAATCCTTTCGGTGCGGAGTCGGTTCTCAAGACGAGTGGCGGCGAGTTCAAGTATTTTTCGTTGCCCAAACTGGCGGCGAAAGGGTTTGGCCAGATTGACACGCTTCCGTTCTCGATGCGAGTCCTGCTCGAATCGTGCCTGCGCAACGTCGATGGGTTTCTCGTCAACGAAGAGCACATCGCACAGGTCGCCAACTGGAACGCCACCAAGCCGCAACAGGTCGAAGTTCCCTTCATGGTCGGCCGCGTCGTGTTGCAGGACTTCACCGGCGTGCCAGCCGTCGTGGACATGGCCGCTCTACGTGACGCGATGATCCGCATGGGAGGCGACCCCAAGAAGATCAACCCGCTCGTGCAGTGCGATCTCGTCGTTGATCACTCCGTCCAAGTCGATTACTTCGGGACCGGCGAGGCCTTGCAACAGAACGTCGATCTGGAGTTCGAGCGGAACCTCGAACGCTACCAGTTGCTCCGCTGGGCTCAGCAGGGCCTGAGCAATTTCCGCGTCGTGCCCCCTGCAACGGGCATCGTGCATCAGGTTAATCTGGAATACCTCGCGAAGGTCGTGCTGACGAAGGACGGTGTCGCATATCCGGACAGTCTCGTCGGGACCGACAGCCACACGACGATGATCAATGGCCTGGGCGTCGTCGGCTGGGGCGTCGGCGGGATTGAGGCCGAAGCGGTGATGCTCGGTCAACCGATTTACATGCTCATGCCCGAGGTGGTCGGTTTCAAAGTGAGCGGCAAGCTCCCCGAAGGAGCCACCGCGACGGATCTCGTGCTGACCGTGACGCAGATGCTGCGGAAGCACGGTGTCGTGAGCAAGTTCGTCGAGTTCTACGGCCCCGGTCTCGATTCGATGTCGCTCCCCGATCGCGCGACGCTCGCCAACATGGCTCCCGAGTACGGTGCCACGATGGGCTTCTTCCCCGTCGATGATGAAACGCTCCGCTTTCTGTCGCGCACAGGAAGAACCAAACAAGAGGTCGAACTGGTTGAAGCGTACTACAAGGCGCAGGGCCTGTTCCGCACGGCGAGTTCCCCTGAACCTCGATTCAGCAGCAAGTTGGAACTGGATCTCGCCACGGTCGTCCCGTCGATGGCCGGACCCAAACGCCCGCAAGACCGTGTCTTCCTGAGCGACATGAAAACGTCCTGGCACAAGGAACTGAAGGGCTTTGGCAAGGATGCTCCTTCCGCGCCGGTGACGGTCAAGAGCGAGAAGCCGTCGCAAATCACCGACGGCGCCGTCGTGATCGCCGCCATCACGAGTTGCACCAACACGAGTAATCCGTCGGTGATGCTCGGAGCCGGGTTGCTTGCCCGCAACGCCGTCGCGAAGGGACTGACCAGCAAGCCGTGGGTCAAGACGAGCCTCGCGCCGGGCAGTCGCGTCGTCACTGAATACCTCGCCAAGTCGGGACTCGATCAGTCGCTGAACCAACTCGGTTTCAACACGGTCGGCTACGGCTGCACGACCTGCATTGGCAACAGCGGCCCGCTGCCCGATGCCGTGTCGCACGCGGTCACCGAGGGAGACCTTGTCGTGTCGGCGGTCCTCTCGGGCAACCGCAACTTCGAGGGCCGGATCAATCCGCAGGTGAAGGCCAACTACCTCGCCAGCCCTCCGCTCGTCGTGGCCTATGCACTCGCCGGGACAACCGACATCGACCTGACTCACGATTCGCTCGGCAAGGGGAAAGACGGCAAGGATGTCTATCTCAAGGACATCTGGCCCTCGTCCCAAGAGATCGAAGAGACCGTCGCCAAGTCGATCACGCCCGAGATGTTCACCACCGAATACGGCCACGCAGCGCTCGGTCCCGTCGAATGGCAGAAGATCACCGGAGCGTCCGGCCCGCTGTACAAGTGGGACGAGAAGAGTACCTACGTGCAGGAACCTCCGTTCTTCATCGACATGCCCGTTACGCCCAAGCCGATCCAGGGGATCAGCGACGCGAAGTGCCTGTTGTCGGTCGGCGATTCCGTCACGACCGACCACATCAGCCCGGCCGGTTCGATCAAGGCGAGTTCTCCCGCCGGAGTCTTTCTGCAAGCCAACGGCGTGAAGCCGATCGTCTTCAACAGCTACGGAGCCCGCCGCGGCAACGACCGAGTCATGACGCGCGGCACCTTCGCCAACATCCGCCTCCGCAATCTGCTTTGTCCGGGCACCGAGGGTGGAGTCTCCAAGTACTTCCCCACCGGCGAACAGATGTCGGTCTACGACGCCGCGATGAAGTACAAGACCGACGGCACCGCGCTGGTCGTCCTCGCCGGTTCCGAATACGGCACAGGCTCCTCCCGTGACTGGGCCGCGAAAGGAACGTACCTGCTCGGTATCCGAGCCGTCATCGCAGTCTCGTTCGAGCGCATCCACCGCTCGAACCTCGTCGGCATGGGCGTCCTGCCGCTCCAGTTCCGCGCCGGAGAGAACCGCGAATTTCTGGGCCTCGACGGCACCGAGACCTTCGACATCCAACTCAACGACAAATTGAAACCGCTCCAAGCCGTCGAAGTCATGGCCACCAAACCCGACGGCACCGCGATCCACTTCGTCGTCACCTGCCGCATCGACACCCCCGTCGAAGTCGAGTACTACCGCCACGGCGGCATCCTCCACAAAGTGCTGAGAGACTTGGTGAAGGGATGAGGTGTTGAAATCGCTGGGACAGTGTCTCATTGACGTGTGCGGATGAACTGCGATCTGACTTCGAGAAACTCATGTTGACGCGACTCAAAGTACGTGGGTTTAAGAACCTGTTGGATGTTGACCTGCGGTTCGGTCCCTTCACCTGCATCGCGGGGGCCAATGGCGTCGGCAAGTCCAATCTGTTCGATGCAATGTCCTTTCTCAGCGCATTGGCTGAAAAACCATTTGTCGAGGCTGCCCGATGTGTCCGCGATGAATCTGGGCAGCATGGCAACGCCGAAAACCTGTTCCATCGAACTCGCACCGGTCATGATCCAGAGATGGAATTCGAGGCCGAAATGATAATTCCGTCCGAAGGAATCGACGACTTGGGGCAGCCTGCAAAAGCAGCGATTACGTTCGTGACGTACAAATTGGTTTTGGGTTCCCGCGAGGATGATGCTGGATCGCTCGAACTGAAGTCCGAGAGCCTCGACCGGATCACTCAGAAGGATGCTCTTGATCACCTCTTGTTTCCGTTAAAGCCCGAATGGCGCAAGTCGGTTCTCCAAGGACGCCGCGCTTCTGAGTTTATTTCAACAGATGATTCCGAATCAGGTCGGGTGGTCAAGTTGCATCAAGAAGGCGTCTCGGGGGCAGCGCTCCGTCGCCCCGCAGAGTCACTACCCCGAACCGTTCTTTCCTCTGTAAATGCCGCTGAAAGTCCGACTGCTCTCTTGGTCAAACGGGAGTTGCAATCTTGGCGTCAGTTGCAATTGGAACCATCGGCCATGCGCCGCTCGGACGACTTTCGTGCCCCACGACGAGTTGGTGTTGATGGTTCTCATTTGCCATCCGCATTGTTTCACTTGGCAAGGCTCAGCCAGGCGCAGCCGAAATTGGGCTATCTGCTTGATGAGTCGCAGGTTTACGGACAAGTGGCGAACCGACTGTCGGAACTGATCGATGGGGTGCGTGACATTCGTGTGGATCGTGATGAGAAGCGAGAGAGCTTGACGATCATGCTCCGTGACCACGATGGACGTGAATTTCCCGCGCGTGATCTCTCTGACGGAACGCTGCGATTTCTCGCGTTGTCGATTCTGGAATTGGACTCCAACACACCGGGAGTGATTTGCTTTGAGGAGCCGGAAAACGGGATTCATCCGGAACGCATTCCCGCCATGCTGCGTTTGCTCTCCGATATGTGTACTGACACCAATACGGCCATTGGCCCCGGAAACCCGTTGCGGCAAGTGATTATCAACACACACTCACCCGCCTTGGTGACTCAGGTTCCCGAGGATTGCTTGGTTGTCGCCGAATCCCGCGAGTTGTTGCGCAACAACCAACCTGCTCAAGGCGTGGAATTCGGTTGCCTGCCCAAGAATTGGCGATCAAAAGCGACGCCTCGGCCACGAGAAATCGCGATCGGTCGACTTCTGGGTTACCTGAACCCCACTCCAGAGCAAGATGAGGAACCGCAAACGTCACTGGCCCCACTCTCCACGCGGCAGCGGGTCAATGAGTTGCTTCGTCAAAAGACCCTTTGGGGTGTCGAGTGATGCAGGAGTTGACATTCACATTGTTGTCCGACGGAAGTTCTGACCGTGCATTGCTTCCGGTATTGTTGTGGCTACTGCGCCAACATCTCGCTGGAGTTGCCATCAATGCTCAATGGGCGGAGTTGAGACATTTACGCGAACATCCCAAGACGCTTGCCGAACGAATTTTCAAATCGCTGCAAATCTATCCTTGCAGCGTACTTTTTGTTCATCGCGATGCAGAGCGTGAGACTCTTGAAAAGCGAGTGAACGAAATTCATGAGGCGATCTCAACTACCGAGATGCCGGAAACGCCAGCGATCTGTGTTGTTCCCGTCCGAATGCAAGAAGCTTGGTTACTTCACGAAGTGCAGGCGATTCGAGACGCCGCTGGCAACAAAGCTGGCAGGATGCCGTTGGACCTGCCGTCGCTCAGCAAAGTCGAACAAATTCCGGATCCGAAGCAAACGCTATATGGCCTGCTCAAACAAGCCAGCGGGCTGTCAGGTCGGAGGCTTCAGAACTTCCGTCCGCAAGCACACGTTCATCGTGTTGCCGATTTCATCGAAGATTTCAGTCCACTTCGTCAACTCTTGGCATTTCAATCATTGGAGCGTGAGATCGTCTCATGGATTCAAGTTCAGCGAGATTCGCTTGGAGATGGAGGAACATAGGTACTCGGCTAGGTAGCCAAGCCCGAATGATTTGGGGAGGGGCCGGAATCGGTGGCACGAAGTTTTGTGCGGTGCGGCGGTATGGCATGTTTTAGCCTTCGCGAAGCCGAGCTCACCGGATGGTGAATGATCTCAGAACAGGATCATTGCGGGAGCAATATGGCACTGACACTGGAACTCTCGCCAGATCTGGAGACCCGGCTGGCATGGGAAGCGGCTGTGCAGGGGATGCCGATCGAGAAGTATACGATTGGCGTTCTGGAGTAGGGTCGCCCGGCAGCCGTTCGACGCGAGGAGTTGGCTGCCGAACTGCAAGCGTGGATCGAGGCCGGCTCGTCGGAACAGCCGGACGATGACGTGTTGCAACAACTCGACGCGGATCGCCCGTCGAATCGTCGGCTGTATCCGCCCGAATTGAATGGTGTGGCTTGGTAGCCCCGGTCGTGTTGGCGGATGCGGGACCGCTTGGTCTGGTCATGAATCTCAATCCCTTGCCGTAAACGTCGGTTCGTTCTCAATGACGACGGACGCTGCGGCTGGCTGGAATGCGAGTGATTGTTCGCGAAACTGTCGAATCAGAAAACCGTCGCGAACAGTTTTGGTCCCGCTATCCTGCGGCTGAAAGTCAGCAACATTGGCCTCACGTCGATGTAGTTGAAGTCTCGGACTCGACAAGACGTACTGATTCCGACGCCTTGGTTGCAGCTTACTTTTCCGGTTTTGAAACGGCTTCTAGCTCGATGGCGCTCAACCCCGGCACGACATCGCGGGCGAGGCTCACCATGTGCGGGTGGCAGGTGAAGAATAGGACTTGAGCCGAGCGCGAGATATCGGCCAGCGTGGCGATGGTTTGTCGTGTCCGCGCCTCGTCGAAGTTGACGAGGACGTCGTCGATGATGATGGGGAGCGGTTGGTTTTTCTCGCAGTAGTGCAGGACGTAGGCGAGGCGGATGGCGAGATAGAGTTGTTCGCGCGTGCCGGTACTCAGTTGGTCGGGCGTTCGCTCCACGCCATCGGCTCGGCGAATGAGGACGTTCTGCTTGCCTCCGCCGCTGCGGTCGAACTCGATGTACTTGCCGTCGGTCATCTGGTTCAGCAGGCGTGAGACTGTCGCAATCATTTCCGGTTGGTTGTCTTTCTCAAAGCGGCTGACGGCGGCGTTGAGGAGATGCCGTGCGTAGACGAGCGGCATGTAGCGATCGACCTCGGCGGCGAGCAGCGAGCGTTTGCGGGCGAGGTCTTCGGTGAGGAGTGCGACCGCGCCGGAACCGTCGAGTTGTGCGAGTTCCTTCCGCGCGGCACCGACCGCTTCGTCAGCCTCGCGCTTGAGCTGTTCCTGCTGACGAAGCTGTTCGGCGAGATCGCGTTGTTCTCCTTCGAGTACCGCTCGTTCGCAATGCGCGAGCGACGTTTCAAACTCGTTGCGGTCGTCGCCCGCGCGGATTAGATCGACCTCGCGCTGAAGCTGCTCGATCTCGGAGTCCAAGCGAACGGTTTTCTCGGCGCGGGTGACGACTTCGAAGAACTCCGCTTCGTTCGTGGCGTTGGCCAGTGCGAACAGAGCGACTCGTTCGGCGTCGAGCTTTGTGTGGCGGTCGCTCAGAGACTGGGATTGCTCACGCGCCGCTGACAACTTGTGCGAGAGGTCGTCGTGTTTGCGTTGCGCATCGACGGCCCGTTCGACCTGCTCGGCGAGCTTCTCGATGGCGAGTTCGCTTGGCACGCGCAGCAACTCGGGTTCGAGGGCCTCGCACAGCGAACGGACGCGCTTGTCAAACTCGGTGATGCGCAACTGCATCGCGGTGATGCGCGCCTCTTCGCCGGGGAGGCCGTCGAGCCGGACGCGCGTCGTGCTCAGTTTGTCGATCACTTCGCGAGCCAGCTCTGCTGTCCAATCGGTGGGCAGGTTGAGGCGGCTCAAGACGGCTTGCCACTCGGTGTTCGCGGCAGCGGCGTTCGCGGCGAGACTCTGTAAGTCGGCGTCGTACTTCACGAGTTGCTTGTCGAGCCGACGGACTTCCTTCTGCAACTCGGCCGCGCGACGTTGCTGGTCCTTCGCGTCCTCGACTGACTGCCGCGCTGCGGTCAGCAAACCAGACAGATCGCCGGTCGCGTCGGGGAGATCGCAACCGCACGCCGCGCGAAGCCGTTGCTCGAACGCAGCGACGCGTTTGGCGAGTTGTGATTGTTCGGCGAGCAACTCATCGCGTTGGGCGATCGTTGCGCAGACCGCTTCGTGATCGTTGAGCCACGCGAGCATCGCATCGGGAGCGAGCGGCTCGAAACCGCAGGGCTGCCAGAGGGTGAGCCACTCGGTTTGCAGATCGGTTCGCTGTCGTTCGAGGTCCGCGATTCGTTGTCGCTTCTGGTCAAGTCGCAACGCCAACGTTGCGAGCTGTCGGCGCAGGCGCTCGCGCTCGGCGACTTCTTTCGCGTTGTCGTAGGTTTGATCGGCGATGTTGTCGGCGATGCGAACGGCTTGCTCGTAGCAGTCGGCCAGCGCAGAAACAAATTGCGTCGGTGAGCCGGGTGGCGTCAGCCCCCGGACGGGCGCGAGCGTTATTCCGACAACATCCACGCTAGTCCGGGGGCTGACGCCACCCGGCTCACCGACGCAATTTGTTTCTGCGCTGGCCGACTGCTACGAGCAAGCCGTTCGCATCGCCGACA
>JAYVDI010000095.1:0-15787 GCA_043749505.1 Schlesneria sp.
ACACAACACACGCAACCCCAAGCCGCCAAACGAGTCAGACGCAACCGCCACCGCGAACCGACACTGGCAAACTTTGTAAGAATGTGGGTAAGTTCAAGGTTCCTAAGTCGGGATCACATTAGATTCGGCAAGTCGCGGCGGGTGGCACTGCAATGCCCTTCAACTCGACCGGCAGTTCATCAATCTTCGCGGCGAGGATGAAGTCGTTTTCAGACAGTCCGCCGATCGCGTGCGTCCAGATTTCGATGGCGACATTACGATAGCCGACGAGATGCAAGTCGGGGTGATGTCCTTCAGATTCAGAGACCACAGCAACTTTCTCAAAGAAGCGCATTGCGGCCAAGAAGTTTTTCACGACCCATTCCTTTCGGATCCGCTCGCCTTGGTAAGTGATCGTCCAACCCACCAGTTTTGCGAGCTGAGCCTCCGCCTCACAGGCCGTCAGTTTGGGAACGCCTCCCTCGCATGGGACGCAGCGTTTGGCACGCAGTTCTTCGGCAGTGTGAGCAGTCATGATGGGCTTCTTTCGTGGCGAGGATGTTGGGTTGATGAGTGAGTGGAACATGCTACTGAAGTCCGGCTTAGCCCTGTTAGCCGGACTTCCTCTGTGAGGGGCGTCATGGTCTCGCCACGCACCTCAAAAGGAAGTCCGGCTTTCAGAAAAGCCGGACTTCGCGGTCATACTCTGACAAGCAGCGCCTGATATCCCCCGTCTGTCGGCTGTCCCGGTAGAAACAGTTCGTCCTCGACCAGCTTCACGTCCGAACGGCCCGAGACGACGCGGCGCACGAGGTCCGCATTTTCTTCTGGTTCAATACTGCATGTCGAATAGACGACGCGGCCTTGCGGGGCAAGGCGTTCGATGGCCGCTGTCAGCAGCCGCTCTTGAACGCGCCTCAACTCCAAGATGCCGGTCGGTGTGATCCGCCAGCGCGCTTCGGGCCGCTTCCCCAAGACGCCGGTGTTCGAGCAAGGGACATCGACCAGGATCGCATCAAACGGACCATCCGGCAGTTGCGAACCGTCTTCACCGATGAGCCGCGTCGCGATGATGCTCGCTCCCAATCGCTGGCGGTTCTCTTCGACCAGAGCCAGTCGCTCGGGACGGATGTCAGTCGCAATGATCTCGCCCGAGTTCTGCATCAGTTCGGCGAGGTGACACGTCTTGCCACCCGGTGCCGCGCAGACATCCCACACGCGTTGCCCCGGTTGCGGTGCGAGTCGTATCGCCGCGCGACTGGCCGACAAATCCTGCACCGCGAACAAGCCCTCGGCGTAACCGGGCAGCCGCTCCACCGCACACGACTCTTCCAACGCGATTGAACCGGCGTCACCGACCGGCTGCGCGGCGATGCCTGCTTGTATGAGTGCGTCCAATAATTCCTCGCGCGTCGTGCGGAGTTGATTCGTGCGCAGATGCAAACGGCCGGTCGTGTTGAACCACGCACCGAGTCGAAACAAATCGGGCGGCTTCATGCGCGAGGCCCACCGTTCGACGAGCCAGTCCGGAAAGCTGAAGGCATCCATGAAGTAGCCGGTCGGATTGGAAACCGGATCGGCAAACGCAGGCTCGATGAGTCGTCGGTAACGGCCGTCGGAAACCGGCACACCGCGCGACGATGGCTTCACATCGAATTCATTTGTGATGAAGCGCGTCCCGCCGCGCAGCACTCCATTTACGAAGCCGCTCCACTGATGCCGACCCAGTCGCTTGGTCAGCTCGACCGTCTCATGCAATGCGGCGTGAGGCGGCACGCCGTCGAGCAGCGTGAGTTGATAGATGCCCAGCCGCAGGATCGACAGCAACGGCGGCTCAACCTTTTCCAGCGGTCGCGCGACGAGTTGCGACAGAATCGAATCGAGTGTCGCCAGCCGCCGGACAACTCCACACGCCAGTTCCATTGCCAACCCGCGCTCAATCGGTGGCAGGCTCCCCGTTTTGAAGATGCGGTCAAGGACATCGCTCACCCACGTCCCCGTGTTGAGGTACTCCTCGATCGCCACGTAAGCCGCCTCGCGCGCGGTCCTCACCGACAGCAACGGCTGCTGGTAAACATCTTCAGGAAACGATTCATCGAATTGGAGCGGCACGCTGGGCAGTCTGTTGAAACGTAGGATGGACGCCTCGTCCGTCCGTCATTGCTCGGGCAATTAGTAAAGATCAACGATGCGGACGGACGAGGCGTCCATCCTACGGCTACCGCTCAGCTACCGCTCAATGACTCGGCCACGTCGGTGCGGTACGCCGTGAGGCCCGGCAGGATGCCGACGAGTGTGGCGAGTAGGAGCAGCGCGGGCAGCAGCACCAGTTCCTTCATTTCAAACGCGAGCGGGTTCACGATCAGCCCCGTCTGTCGTTCGACGATTGGCGCGGCGATGAAGACCAAGCCGTGACCGAGAGCCAGTCCCAGCAAGCCGCCTCCCACGCAGAGGATGATCGACTCGGCGAGAATGATCGAGAAGACCGTACCGCGTTGAGCACCCAAGGCCCGCATGATGGCGATCTCGCGCCGACGGGCCGCCATCGAGTTATAGATGCTGACGAAGATGCCGATCCCCGACACAACAATAATCAGGACCGTCAGCACCACGAGCAATTCCATCGCCGGTCGCAGAAACTGGTCGAGCAACTTCTGCATCGGGAAGATCGGGTTCACGGCCTGAGCCTGATAGCCCTTCTTCAACTCACCCGCGATGAGTGGCCCGACCGTCAGCCCTTTGCAGCGCAGCAGGATCGCCGTCACTTGCTTCTGCACCATTGGCAACTCGTGAAGATGATCGTGTCCCGCATGATCGTGCCCGGCATGATCGTGCGTGCCGAACTTGGCTTCGATCTTCTTGATCTCGGCCGCCAGCGCGTCGGCGTCCAGAGGCAGCTCACCGTAGAACTCGCGTTCGCGCTTGATCCCCTCGGCCAGCGGCTTGTCGTGACCTTCAATCTGATAGAAGCCTTCGAGGTTCACGTAGACGGTCTTGTCGTGCGGAGTCCCCGTCGGCGCGAGCAGTCCCACCACGGTGAACTCTTCGTTGTGAACGTGCCCCGAATCGGCACCGCCATGCACCAGCTTGAGCTTCGCCCCCAAGCCCCATCCGTTTTCAATCGCCACGCGCGAGCCGATGTACGCATCGAACGGCTTGTGAAACTTGGTCCCCTTGATGAGGAACGGCCGGTCGGGGGCATAGTCGATCTCGAAGAACTCCGGGATCGTCCCGACGATGGGAAACGAACCTTGCTCCGTCACGTCACCCATTGCCAGCGGGATCGCCGACTCGATCCGCTTGTCTTTCTTCCAATCAAGGAAGTAACGGTACGGCAGGTTCTCAATCGGCGGACTGATGTGATAGACGGTGCTCAGGACCAGTTGCAGCGGATCGCCCTTGGCTCCGACGATCAGGTCGTAGTTGATTGACCTCTGATTGAACGTGCTTTGCAGGATGCCAAAGATGACGAGCACCGCCACCATCAGCATCACGCCGAGTGCCACACTCAGCGCGGTCAGAGACGAGGCCAGCCCACGCTGGCGAATGCTCTTCCAGGCAATCGTCGCAAGATTCACGAGAGGTCTTCCGTTGGAGTCAATTCCGTTCGGGGTCTTGTTTTGTCCCCTCGCCCCGGCCTTGTGGGGAGAGGGTTAGGGTGAGGGGTCTTCGCTTTCTCGTGGCTCGGTCTCACTTGCACCTCTGTCTTATCTTTGCGTCTTGCGTGCCCAAGCACCGTACAACAACAATCCCGGCGCGGCGCCGAGCAAGCCTCCGATCACTAGCTCGACTTTGAGGAATGTGTTGTGTCCGGTGAGTGCGGAGCGCAGGACGACGTACAACCACAAGCCGATCATCATGCCGACCCCAGTAATCGCGCCGGAGACTGCGCCTCGTACTACCAGCGGGGTTGCAATCGCCCCAGCGATTGCTGATCCAATAACTGCAATGGCAATCCATCCAGCCACCGGAAGAACATCCCATTCAGGCATGAAGCCGGAAACGATCATGCCGGGAATAATGGTCACAAACAAGCCGATCCAAGTCGCCCAATTCTCACGCGGTGTTTCGTCCATTTGAATTCGTCCTAATTGAAAACTCGCAACTTGATGTGCGTGCAATCAACCCGCGGTTGATTGAATGTCATTCGCCGGACATTCGAGGAGACCCATGCCGAACATCGTCTTGTCACGCCGGTCGGTTGAAATCCGCCAGCTTTTCGACCCGCTCAAACTGGCTCGCGACTTCCGGCGCGTGAGTGACGAGCAGCAGCGAAACATTGTTCTCGCGGCACGAGTCGCGGATCAGTTCGAGAATCGTCTGCTGGTTGGCGGCATCGACGTTGGCGGTCGGTTCGTCGGCGAGGAGCAAACGCGGCGTGTTGACCAGCGCGCGGGCGACCGATGTTCGCTGCTGTTCTCCGACCGACATTTGATTCGGTTTGTGATGCAGCCGGTGCCCAAGGCCGACTCGTTCCAGCAGCTTGATCGCGCGGGAGCGGTCGGCCCGCCTGCCGCCGAAGCTCATGCCAAGCAGCACATTTTCGAGGGCCGTGAAGGCGGGCAGCAGGTTGAACGTCTGAAAGACGTAACCGATCCGCTCGGCACGAAAGCGGTCTCGCGCCGCTTCGGGCAACTTGACGAGGTCCGTGCCGCCGACCAGCACTTCGCCGCCATCAGCCGCAGTAATTCCGGCAATGATATTCAGCAGTGTCGTCTTCCCGCCGCCGCTCGATCCGACGAGCACGACCTGCTCACCCGCCGCCAGTTGAAAATGATTCACATTGAGAACGGGTAGCCGACCGCCCCCCGGCTCACGATAGGTTTTCGTCACGTTTCGCAATTCAAGAGACATCTGGGTTCCTTCCGGTCGCATCTTGACGCCACGTTCCGAACGCAGCAAGCGAACCACGAACGATCCCGCTGTCAAACGGCGACGACCTCGCGGAGTACGACGATTCACTGCGGAGCGTTGGCCAGGAAATGTTCGCGGTGTGCGGCAACACTGCCCGCGTTTCCCAATGGCGACCGCACAAGCGAGCGACTCAGCGGGACGTTCGCTGTGGGCAGGGCCATCGCCTTGCTGAGTCTGCGAAACCTGTGGAGGGCATTTCAAAACCTGTTTTGCCTCGAAAAACTAGCCCGACGCGCGAGCGAGGGCTGGACATTCGATGATGGTGAAACCCTCGCTTGCGCGTCGGGCCAGTTTTGAAATACGCTCTCGGGTGGTACCAGCGGCGCTTCATCGCGCCGGCTCATGCCGACGTTTCCATTTCGGCAAGTTTCTAAAGAATCCACGGACCCGACCATCGTCAACCTGCGTCGATGTACGGGCCGCGGAAGAAGCTGCTGTCTTGGGGGGCGGCGTATTTCACGGCGAGGGCTGGATTGGAGATGACTTTGCCTCCCTCATGCTGCGACAGTGTCGCGAGGTCGGTCATGGTGCTGGTCAGCAATGTTCGTTCGACCGGATACGGCGGTGTTCCAGCGGCGAAGAACTTTTCGATGTTGTACGTCAGCGGGTCGAAGAACCGCGCACCGGGAGGCGCTGGCAGGTAGAAGCAACTGGAGACGGGTTCGGTTCGACCGTCGATGTTCGCGGCGAACGCGAACTCGGACGTTTGTTCGATCAGGTTCAGGACAGCTCCGCGCGTGCCGTCGAGATACTCGACCAAGACGGCTTGCGGTTTGAGAACATTCTCGCGAACAGGGCCGACGTTGGTGCTGGCACAGCGTGACAGAGCCGCGTTTGCCAGCCGCCACGACCAGCGGCCGTCGTCGCCCGCTTTCCAGACGGCGTCTCCTTGCAAGAACTCGACCGACTTTACACCGGTCTCACCGCCGGCACGTCGTTCCAACATGCACTGCAACACTTCGAGGGCATGAAACAAATAAATCTCGACCGAGCCGCGATCGAAGCCGAACGTGACGACCGCCTCTTGGAAGGGTGTTCCCACGATCGGTTCGATCTCCGGCCGCCGCCACGTCACGGGGAGTGATGAACCGGCCATCAGTCCGAACTTCATCTCCTTTGCCGTTGCGACCATTTTCGCGGCGAGCTTGTGATCGTGGGAGAGATGCTTATCAACAAAGACTGGCACGCTGCGCCCCGCCTTCTGAAAGACCTCGACGATCTGCTCGAAGAACTCGGCCCGCGGATAGAGGACTTGCCCGCGCTCGTTCACCGGGTAGTCGCCATGTTCGATGATGAGCAGTACCGCATCGACATCGAGTCCATTCTTCCCACCGAGTGCCTCGGGAATCGACTTCGCCAACTCGATGCCGTGTGCCTTGCAGACGCTCGGCCCGAGATCATTCTCGGGCTGTTGATGGTTCCACATGCGCACCAGCTCGAACGGCGGTTGGTGGTGAAATCCATTGCGCGTGTAGCCGTGAATGAACCGCCCGGCAATGTGGTACGCGTGCGAACGCAAACGGTAAATCGAGTTGATCGCAGCCACACGCGGCCTCTTCCTCGAGGCTCCTTCCACACGAACAGCCCGCTCTTGAGCGACCGCTGCAGTCGCGGTGTGGATCCCGGCGACTCCCGTCAGTCCCAATGCAGAGGCCGCCAAGAAATCACGACGACTGAGCGAAGCAAGTGGCGATGACATGGCGAGACTCCCGGTATTGGCTGGTGAAACGTACCGCGCGCCAGCGTAGTGCGACCTCGGGAGTCGGGCAACGAACTTCAAGACGAACGCAGGGGCATCGCCAATTTCAATGTAGGGTGGGACCAGCTCGCTTCGAGCGCCGGCCCACCAGCAGAAAACATCGAGAATTGTTGGTGGGCCGGCGCGGCGAAGCGCCGCTGGTCCCACCCTACAGCCTGCCCAGGTTCAAAAAGGCATTGGCCCTGAGACGAACGCACCCTGTCGCGGCGCGGCGACACTTGTCGATCGCACTACCGCTGGCCGATCACTTCACAGAGCCGCACGCCGAACTTTCCTTCAACCACGATCACTTCGCCGCGTGCGACCAATCGGCCGTTGGCGAGAATGTCAATCGGTTCGCCCGCCGCTTTGTCGAGCGAGACGACTGAGCCTTCTCGCAGTTGAAGCAGTTCTTCGATCGTGACTTCCGCACGGCCGAGTTCGAGCGAGATATCCAGTTCGATGTCGCCCAGCGACTCCAGTGACACGCCACTCGCCAACGGTGCGGATGGAGATTGATCGAACGGCGCAAACGCGAAACGCTGGCCGACAGCGTTGGCAACGGACGAGGGCGCGTCGAGTGAGTCACAGCCCGTGGAGAGTACTTCCGCCAATTGCTGGTCCACTTGATGGAGACGCTCGTCGGCGGAAAGTTCCAGACCCGGCCAAGCGAAGTCGGCGAGACCGTCCTCTTCCGTGAGCAATGTTTCCGCGAACGCCGTGTTCTGCAGATGCTGTACGTCACCGGGGCCGAGCGGCTCGTTGGAGACCACATCCGAGCGAACTGACGGCAGGCGTTCGCGGGCAGCGCGCAGCAGCGTTTCGATTTCGTCGGCGGTGAGTGGTTTTTGAGTCGGTTGGCTCACGAGGAACCTCAGAAACAGAGGGGCAAAGTACGATGAGTGTGGCGGCGGATATATGTCGCCGTCGAGGCTTCCGTCAATGCGTCTGCGAGCGACTCCACGTATACTCCCGCCCGCCCGGAGCGACCCTGCTTGCCTAAGTCCGGCTTTCAGAAAAGTCGAACTTAGGGGCTGTGCATCTAGGGCATCCGAGAATTCCGGGAGTGATCGTGTCGTTCCAAAGGGTTACTGCGTCACGGAGGCTCTGTTCTGAGTCCTCTTCCTGCCACTCATTTTTCTGCCTCGTACTTTGAGGAAGCGGCAGAAAAATGAGTGGCAGGAAGATCGAAGTTCGTACCGCTCGGCGGTTTTGGGCCTGATCGGCATCCGCGAACTCTCGGAGATTGATTCTGAACCGCCCCCTTACTGAAGTTCACCACCGTTCCTGCTGACCGGAAGAGAACATGGCCAAGCTCTACATTCTGACCGTGCTGGCATCGAATCGAACCGGCATCCTGGCCGCACTGGCAAATGCACTGGATGAACTCGGCGGCAACACGTTGGATGTCAGCCAAGCGGTGATTCGGCAGTTCTTCACGATGATCGTGGCCGCCGAGTTCCCCGAGAATCGTGACCCCGACGTGATCGTCGATCACATTCGCGCGGTCTGCCGCCCGTATGGAGCCGAGGTCTCATTGAAAGATCCGTCGGACGAAGAGGTCTTCGAGTCTGCGGACGAACCGGTGGACCGGCAGCGTTACGTGTTGACGATCGCAGGACCGGATCGATCCGGCGTGCTGCGGTTCATCGCGCACCGCTTGGCTCAGTACGGGATCGATCTGGTTGATTTGCAGGGACAGCGGCGTGAGGAAGATCGGACATTTTTGTTCTCAATGGAGCTGAACGCTCCGCTCGGTATCGATGCCTTGCAACTGCGGCGTGAGTTGGAGGCTGAATTCATGAGCGACAATATCACCGTTTCGCTTCAACACCGACGAGTCCTTGCCGCACTGGCTCACCCGGAACCGATGGGCTTCAACGTCGCTTCGAAGAGTTACCCGTTTTCCTGATCCCGGCGCGAATCCATCAGCTTGAGCCACTTTTTCACGAGGTCCGCATTCCGATCATGGAACATAGCACCAGCTTCTTCTCGGCGCTTCAGCAATTGCGACAGTTGCCGCTCGACGTGCGCACGATCACGCTCGGAATCAACGTCGCAGACTGTCATGACCGCAGCCTGCATGTTTTGTGTGAGTCGCTCTATCAACGGATCGTCTCTAAGGGGGCGAAGTTGGCCGCCGCTTGTAGTGAGGTCTCGTCGCTGTTTGGCGTGCCGATCTTGCAGCGACGGCTGTGCGTCACACCGATCGACCGCGTGTCTCAGGGACTCGATGCCGACGATCTCGTGAACATTGCTCGGACACTGGATGGAGCCGCCGCCAATCTGCACATCGACCGCATCGGGGGCTTCGCAGCGGACGTTCAGCACGGCATGACAGCCAGTTCCAAACAGTTGATTGCCTGCCTGCCCGCCGCGTTATCGCAGACCGAGCGAGTCCGCGCGGCCGTGCATGTCGGCACGACGGAGAGCGGCGTCAACATGGAGGCGATCGCGTTGCTCGCACGCACACTGCTGGCAACATCGGCCGCGACCGCTCACCGCAACGGAGACGCTTCGGCCAAGCTCGCCATCTTGGCGAACGATGCCACGGGGCACCCGCATCTGACGGGTGCGTGTCTCGGCGACGGTTGGGGCGATCTGGTGGTCCACGTTGGTGTGGGAGCCGCCGCGATCATTCAACATGCTCTCGAACAGCAACGCCTTCTGAATGAAAAAGCACCGCTGCACGAGTTGGCAGCCGCGATTCAAACCGCCGCGTTTCAAGCGACGCGCACGGCCGAACTGGTCGGGCGCGAAGTCGCCACACGATTGGGTGCCGAGTTCGGCAGTGTCGATGTGACGCTCGCGCCAACGCTCCGGCCTCACGACAGCGTGGTCGATCTGCTCCCCTTGATGGGCATCGAGCGGGTCGGAGCACCCGGCACGGCGACGGCTCTCGTCTTGTTGTTGAACGCCATTCGAGCTGGCTCCGCGTTCGCATCGTGTTCGGCGGGAGCCTACTCGCGCATCATGCTGTCCGTCTTGGAAGACGCCGCGCTCGCGCAAGCCACTCAGTCCGGCACGCTCACATTCGATCAACTCTGCATGGCCGCCAACGCCGGTTCAAACGGCCTCGATTTGATCTGCCTTGCGGGCGATACCGACGCCGCAACGCTCGCCGCGATCATCGCCGATCAAGTCTCCTTCGCCGTCCTCAACCGCCGCCCGTGTGCGGTGCGACTCATCCCCGTCCCAGGCAAACAAGCAGGCGACAGCGTGAGCTACAGCGGCATGAAAAACGACGCCGTGATCCTGCCAGTGCGCGGCGCGGGCCTCGCCACGAAATTCATCGAACGCGGAGGGAGATTGCCCCCGGTGAGGTGAGAAATTCTAAATCTCAAGAACCAAGTAACAAACGAAGTTCAAGCGACCTCGGTGTTGCTGAGAAAAACTAGCAGCCTCGCTCTCATGGAGAGCGAGGCTGCTAGTTTTTACTTTGGCACAAGGCTTGTCAGAGGTAGCGAGCGCCCCGTCATCATACGGGTCAATCGGTGAGATCGAGAACCAGTTGCTTGTTGCCTGCAGCGGGGATGTCGATGTTCAAATCCGTTGTATTTTGGTCGGAGTATTTGCTGGGGATGATTGTCTGTTTCACAAGTGCCATTTCATTGCCATCGGCTGGTGGAGTTTCGGCGGATTGCTGAGCCAACGCGATGGTCACCTTCTGCTTGCCAACAGTTACACCCAATTGCCCGTTCGTTTTGATTTGGAATGCCCCTTTGGCATCGGTCATCGCAAACCCGGCAGTTCCCTTGGCTGGGTAGAAGGTTACGGACGCATTCGCTAACGGTGCGCCTTTGTATTTGAGCACACCCTCAGCTGAGGCCAACTGCAGGCGATCTTTTTGCCCACCACCGCAGCCGCAGATGAGGCTCGCCGTGAGAATCAATCCAAACGTGTTTAGGCATCGTTGCATAATGTCAATCCTTGAGAAACAGAGCCGGGCTGGCAAGTGGCTATCCACGCACCAGCCCGGTTTTTTTGAGTCACACTTAGTGTTGTAGTAATCGTTAGAAGTCGCCAATAGTTTCATTGCCATTGATCGTGGCGAGGTTGCGATACAACTGAAGGTCGATGTTCTCCGACACGAACCTGACTGTCCCATCTCCCATCGTGAAATGACCACCGCCCACGTGCTGACTGGCGAACGAGTAGTTGTTCGGCCAATCGCCTGTGGTCACAGCCGTATTCTTATAGTAATAGTTCAGAGGGATGGCAGAAGTAGCAGTCGTGTGATTGAACCACCACCAAGTGTTGTGCGTGCAACGCCCTGGTAATGCTTCACCGATCATGGTGACATTACTGGTGCCATCCGTAAGGTCACGCATAAGTGTGATGAATGGCCCAGAAGCGCCACGATTATTGCGGCACATCCATCCGTTCCCGGCATCGAGGCCATTGTTACTCCCGGCATTTCGTCCGGTGGGGTGAGTGTATAGGAACGAGCCTGCCGCGCTACTCCATGCCCAATTGTTACCTGCGACTCCCTTGTAATTCGTAACTCCGAAGAAGTCGTTCGGCAAATTGGCTCGACCATTGAGTTTTCCGTTTCCGTTGCCTGAGTCGGACGGGCATAGAAACGCCGTGATTGACGTTCGAGCAACATCTGTATTTGGCTCACTAGGAAGTGGAATGGGAGTCCCCGTAGTGTGCAGAGGAGCACCAAAATCAATCTTTCCATAAAGTGGTGCGCGGTCAATGTAAGGCAAAACTGCCGCCATCCACGATCGTCCCTTGCCAATGCTTGAGAATAGGCCGTCGGTCGTGTAGCTCATCGGAAACGCATTGTGCGCATCGTGGTAGTTGTGCAGAGCCAAGCCCAACTGTTTCATGTTGTTCTTGCACTGGGTCCGGCGGGCCGATTCGCGGGCTTGTTGGACTGCGGGGAGCAGCAACGCGATCAGCACGGCGATGATCGCGATGACCACCAGCAGTTCGATCAGCGTAAAGCCGACTCGTCGGGGGGGGGGGGAAGGATGCTTCATACTGGAACCTCTCTGAAAACGAGAAAAGAAGAGACCACGCAACAGCGGAGCCTCGAAAACACTTGTCTAAAGATAATGTAGAACAGGACGTGTGAAGAGAAAAGATCGGCTGATCGGGTTGGAGGAGGCTATCTCGGGTTTTGGGATCGGTCAACTCAGTTGTATTGGGAATTCAGACCAAGTTGGGGCCGCCCACAGTTCTGGTTCATCCGATGTTTTGGCGGGGAAGCACGAATTTGGTGAGCAGGGTCCGGTCGTCACTGTTTTCATCCTGAAAGGATGTCAGCCATTAGCCGGGGGTTGAGCGTCCGCGACACTCCCGGAACCGTTTAGGCAAGTGGCTTTTGCATCCTGAAGGGATGCCGGAACGGTTCCAGTTGGCGCACATCGGGAACCTGCCAGCATCCCTTCAGGATGCAGCAGCCCTTTTCGGTGCCGTCCCACCGGGGGTGTCGCGGACGCTCAACCCCCGGCTAATCGCTGAGATCCCTTCGAGATGAGATCAGACGATTTCATCCGCCTCGCTTGAATCAACAATTCTCCCCAAACTTCGGATGAACCACACTTCTACAGCGAGACCGGACGGGCAGGAGTGCCCATCCTACGAGTGGATCGCTCACCGAAAGAACACCCACGTCACGGCGACGAAGATCGGGATCAGGATGCCGCACGAGTAGGCCATGTAGCCGAAGAAACCGGGCATCTTGACGTTGTTCTCTTCGGCGATCGCTTTGACCATAAAGTTCGGGCCGTTGCCGATGTACGTGTTGGCTCCCATGAACACCGCACCGCAACTGATGGCCGCGAGGATTTCGGCCGCTCCCGAAGCGGCAGGCAGTGCGAGGAACTCGGCGAGGTACTTGCCTTCCTCGGTGTTGATGTTGTGAATCCCGCAGGCGGTCACCGCGAATGTCAGGTAGGTCGGAGCGTTGTCGAGGAAGCTCGACAGAATCCCCGTGACCCAGAAGAACTGCGCGGGGGACTCGATGCCGAGGCTCTTGCCATGCACGTTCAGCAGTGCCAGCGCGGGGATCATCGTGGCGAAAATGCCCGCGAACAGGACCGCCACTTCGATGATCGGGCCGAATCCGAAGCGGTTCTGCTCACGAATCGACTTTGTGGTGAGGCGGTAGCAAACGACAGCGACCAGCGCCATCAAGCCCTCTTGCACACCGTAGGGCCACTCACCCGCCTTGCCCCACGACAGCACGCTGTTCAGCGCCACCGCTCCATAAGCCTGCCCCGCGCAATAGATCACCGCCACAATTCCGGCGAGGCCAAAAAAGTTGTGTTTCCCCTCCAAGCCGAATGGCTCGGGCGAATTGGGCGTCTCCAACACAGCCTCTTCGGCGGGTGTACGGGCTTCGCGATGAATGGCGATCGAGTCCCAGATGTAAAATACCACGAGCAGAGACCCGTTCACGAACGCCCACTCTTTCCACAGTCGCAGCGTCCACTCGAACGGCACGCCTTTCAAAAAACCGAGGAACAGCGGTGGATCGCCGAGCGGCGTCAACAGGCCGCCGCAGTTCGACACGATGAAGATGAAGAAGACGACCACGTGCGCGACGCGGCTGCGTTTTTCGTTGGCTCGCAGCAACGGACGGATCAGCAGCATCGAAGCGCCCGTCGTCCCGACAAAGCTGGCCACACAAGCCCCCAACGCGAGGAACAGCGTGTTGACCAGCGGCGAACCGTGGAACGTCCCGCGCACATAAACGCCGCCACTGATGACGAACAGTGAGCCGAGCAACATCAGGAACGAACCGTATTCCTTCGCGGCGTGTTCCAGTGCGTGCGCCCCCGCGCCGTCAAACTGCAACAGGTACAGCACGACCGGAACTCCCAGCACTGTCGCGATGATTCCCTTGTTGCGGTTGTGCTCCCACCAGTGCGGGTTTGCCAGCGGAAAGATGGCGATGCAGAGGAGCAGCATCGCAAACGGAGCGACCGACACGGGCGAGATCAGATCTCCCAACTTCGGCCCGTGCGCGTGCGCAGCCGGGCCATGACCAGCCGTTTCGTGAACAACAACAACGGGAGCGACCGCCTCCGGTGTTGGCTCTGCGCCCTGAGCAAACACGGCGGGAGAGACCACACACAGGGCGAGCATTGCCATCAGGGACAGTAGACGATTCACGAGGACGTTCCTTACAGATTCGGGCAGGCGAACGAGCATGATTGAAGTTAGTTCTGAATCCCCGCACTCCAAACGTCGCTCGTTTGAGGGTTAGGGGCTGTCCAAAACAACGTCGTCTTTCGCTCCGCGAAAGAACGCCCTTTCGCGGAGCGAAAGGCGACAAACGGCGGCGTAATTCTTGGACAGGTTCTTAGGGGCTGTGTACCTATGACATCCGAAAATTTCGAGAGTGATCGTGTCGTTCCAAAGGGTTGCCGCATGACGGAGGCTCTGTTCTGAACCAACTTTCTGCCACACATTTTTCTGCCATGTTCTTTGAGGAAGCGGCAGAAAAATGTGTGGCAGAAAGATCGGAGTTCGTGCCATTTGCGGTCTGGAGCCTGATCGTCATCCGCGAACTCTCGGAAATAGATTCTGCACAGCCCCTTAGTCTCGGGCGGACGCTGCCCCCCTACTCGCCGCACTTCACGAGCTTGCGATAGATGGTGAGGTCATCACCGCGCGGGACGATGACGATCAGCAGGGCGTGCGTGGTGTCGGTGGGATCGTAGATCGGCAGGTCGTCGAGATCGGGGCCGCCTTTCGGTGCGATCCCCGAGACCAGCCCGAACAGCCCGCGTGGTACGGCGACCGAGTTCTGATAGATCCAGCGGAACAGCCCCGCCTGTCGCTCGACATCCGCCGGGAGTTGGGCGTTGGTGTAGCTCTGCATCTGTTGTATCTGCAATTGCCGCTGATATGCCTGCTGCACCAACTGCTGTGACATGATCGACATGTTCACCGACGACTGGCCATTCGACTGCCACAGCGCGGTGCGGTCGAAGGCCCAGCGCCCGCGTGGACCCAAGCAGGCGACCGCCGCTTTGTCCCCGAACTGTGTCCTCGCCCGCTCGCTCAGTTCGCTTGGGATCGCATGTCCCTCGAGCGAAGACAGCGTGATCTGTCCCTCCACGAGTCCCTTCCAATCGACACGCGGCTCGTCGGTCGCACCGGTATTCGAGGACAGGGGGAGCGAGAACATCCGATTCAGTTGGGGAGTCCACTTCGCCAACTGTTGCGTCGCGGTGTATTCGATCGGGATGCGACCGGTCAGATGCGGCGGAGACCGATGGCCTCCCGGCGTGTCTATTCCCGATCGCAACCCGCGCTGTGTGACGGCCACCCCGTACTGCTGGTAGAGGGCATCCATCGCCGTGGTCGTGGCCAACGGTGAAAACATTCCCCTCTTCACGTCAGTCTTCACGGCGCGTGATGCCGAGAGGAAGAGCAGCTCGAACCGGTTCGTCCTCACGATTGAGCCGTCTTCCGCCACGTCGCGCATCACCAGCCCACGTCGAGCCTCCGCCGACGACATGTACGAATTCGAGATCCACACGGTCAGAGCCGTCACGAGAATCGTGGCCGCAGGAAACGTGACCCACGTGTACTTGCGAGCCTTCAGCATTCCGAGGCCGAAGTAATCGACCGGCCCGATCACCACCACGAAACTCATCAGAATGAAGCCGAGCAACCACAGCGGCACCATCCGCACCCCGCTGGGCATGAGCCGTTCGAGCAGTTCACTGGTCGAAGTCAGCAGCTTCAGTCCCAACGAATTGCCTCCGCCACGGCCCGCCTGGACCATGCCATCGTTGACCACAATCTTTTGGTCACTGCGGCCATCTTCATTAGTGTCGATGCTGACCACCGAAGTCCCCGTCCCCCCCCCTTCGATTCCCAGGATCATCCCCTTCGGCAGGGCACCCGTGTCCTGCATCAACTTCAACTGCGGAGAAATCACCGGCGCGAGTTGCCCGCTCTTCACAACAGCCTCGACGTGTTCATCGCGGAGCCGCCACAACGTGGCGATCGCGCGACGCCACGTCTCACTCTCGAAGTCCGGCTTCAGTTCAGCCTCTTCCTCTTCCACACGAATGACAGCGCGGCCCAAGCCGATTTTCGTCGTGAAGACGCGATCATCCTCCCAGATCGTGCCGGGAATCAGTCGGCCCTTCGAGTCCGCTTGAAACACGAGACCTCGTTCGTCTG
>JAYVDI010000096.1:0-11859 GCA_043749505.1 Schlesneria sp.
AGAACACCCTCCCGGTACTCACCACAAAACGGATGTATGCCCAAAGGCATCATCTGCACAGAGATTACGTCAACACTTTGATGCGTACAGCCTGGTCGGTGAGCGGTACTTCGCGACGCCGATCGGGTTGGTTTTGGACTTCAGCGAGAGCTCACTCATGTCCGTGCGACGTATCTCGTGGCCATATTGAAGTGGATATCTAAAGCCGCACAATGTCAAAACGCGCAAGTGAAGGTCGGCGCACACGCACTCTCGGTCGCATGTCAGGCTTTGAATGCTTGCGAGAGGACGTGTACTACTCATGCGAACCGGCCATCTCGCGGGAGTCTTCCCACTCGTCCATCGTCATGACGACTTCGCGCGCTTGGCTGCCGTTGAAGGTGCCGACGATGCCGTCTTCGGCCATCCAGTCGATCATCCGTGCGCCGCGTCCGTAGCCGACACCGAGCGCACGTTGTAGCAACGAGACACTACCACGACCTTCGCGGATCACGATCTCAACGGCCTGTTCGTACAAGTCGTCTCGATCGCGCGGTTCGCTCGCCCCCTTGGCACCTTTAGTCGTGGCGACTTGGAGATTCATCAGTTCTTGGTCGTACTCGGGTTGCTGGTCGCCGAAGAACTCGATGACGCGATTCACTTCGTCGTCGCTGACGAACGTCCCTTGAGCGCGACGGAGCGTACTCGTACCGGGAGCCATGTAGAGCAGGTCGCCGTTGCCGAGCAACTTGTCCGCTCCCATCTCATCAAGCACGACGCGGCTATCCATGCGACTGGCGACTTGGAACGAGATTCGAGCGGGCAAGTTCGACTTAATCAGCCCCGTGATGACATCGACCGTCGGCTTCTGAGTTGCCAGCACGAGATGGATTCCGACCGCACGCGACTTTTGCGCGAGCCGGATGATGTGGCCTTCCACGTCTTTGCCGGAAGTCATCATCATGTCGGCCATCTCGTCGGCGACGATGACGATGTACGGCATCGTTTCGGGGATGAGATCGGCTTCGTCCGAATCGGGATCGATGTCGAGCTTCCGCAGGACTTTGTCCTTGCCGAGCTTGTTGTAGCTGTCCAAATGTCGCACGCCGCAACGAGCCAGCAAGGCGTATCGCTCTTCCATTTTGTCCACGGCCCAGCCCAGCACAGCCTCGGCTTTCTTCATGTCGGTGATGACCGGGTGCATCAGATGTGGGATGCGGCTGTACGGCGATAGCTCGACCATCTTCGGGTCGATCATCAGCATCTTCACTTGGTCCGGACTGCGACTCAGCAGGATCGACAAGATCAACGTGTTCAGGCAAACGCTCTTGCCCGTCCCCGTGCGACCGGCGATCAACAGGTGCGGCATCTTGGTCATGTCGATGACCATCGGCTTGCCGCTTACGTCCTTACCGAGGAACAGCGGGATGGCCTTGGTTTCAAAATCGGCCTGGCAGGTTTGGAGCAGTTCCTTCAGGCGGACCATCACGCGCACTTCGTTCGGAACTTCGACTCCCACCGTGTTCTTGCCGGGGATCGGTGAGACCACGCGCACCGATGGCACGCGCAACGCGACCGCCAAGTCATCGGCCAACGAAACGACCTTCGACAGCCGCAGTCCTTTTTCGAGTTCCAACTCGAACTGCGTGATGACCGGCCCGGTGTCGATCTCAATGACCTTGATGTTTAGTCCGAATTCTTGGAACGTCCGTTCGAGCGTGGCTGCTGCGATCTGAGCCTTCGCCGCCAGCACGTCGTAGGGAAACGCTTCCGCGTCCTCCAGCATCTCATGGCCGGGAAACTGGTATGGCAGACGTTCGGCCGGTGGCGCGATCGGCTTCGGTGCGACGGGAACAGCGGCCGACAGGCCCATCCCCATCGGCGGGTTGACTCGGATCGGAGCACGATTCGCCGCGAGTGTGAACGTCATACCGTGGTCGGTCACTGAGCTGCCTTTAACTGGTCCCGTGACGAGTGACGATTCCGCAGCGGCTGGGTGATCGGGTTCAACTGACAATGGCGATGGCAGCACAGGCGAAGAAACCAATGCTGACAGCGAAGCAAACTCATTTTCTTCAGCAGCTTCTTTGTGCAAGCGGCCCAAGCTCGATCTCGCCAAGTTCGGGGCTGGCACGGCAGTTCCAAACGAGTTCACTCCCGCCAGAATTGGAGCGGGGATTTCGACGAGTGATGAGTACCAACTCTTGACCGGGATCGGTGTCGATTTGGCCAACGCAGAAACAGGAACAACCGGCACGAAGGCCGGCTCCAAAGGCGGAGGCTCCACAATATCCGGCTGAGTTGGATCGGGAACAATCGGCGGACGCTGACCGAAGGCCAGGCGACTCCACAACGTGATCGGCAACAACGCGGCACAGCACGCCGTTTTAAGCAGGTGATGCTCGCCCGTCAGAAGCAGTCCGGCCACGAACAACGACGTGAGCAACACGACGCTTCCCATGCGAGTCAGGCTTTCGTCCAACAGGATGCTCCCCCACGCCCCGACGTAACCGCCGTTACCGGTCAACGGGCCGACCAGTGTGATCGGCAGAAACCACTGCCCCGCCACGCAGACGGCCACCAACATCAAAGCGGCTCCCACCAACCGCCACGTCGCGTCGCCAACGTGGTCGCGTGCGAACAAGCGGATGTCAGCCACAATCAGCGCAACGAGCAAGAAGTATGCACCGACTCCCATCGTGACAATCAGCGTGTGAGCGGCCACAGCTCCGGCTGGGCCACCCAAATTCTGAGCGACACTGCGAGTGGGAAACACACTCAGTGCAGGCGGGTCCGCAGGGTCATAGCTGGCGAGGCTCAGTCCCAGAAAGACCGCCGCCGCCAAGACCGCGAGTGCCATCAGATCGGTTCGTAGTCGCGCGTAGTCGAACATGACTCGCCCGTCTCCGCGCACGCCACGATCACGCCGAAGCCGATCCTCGGCTCCACCCGTTGCTCGAAACGGCTGCTCCGCCTGCAAGAAGTTTCCCGGCCAGAAGCGCACCGCTCTGTCAGCGTGTTGACGCGTCTAGCCACGGCCTGAAACTTAGCACCTGTTTCGCAGACAGGTTGAGGAAACACATCACACCTTGTGGCGAATCGACAACATCCCGTTCCGGTTGTACCGGTCCTGCCCAGGAGTTGGCTGAGTCAGACCAAGGGATGAAGGCCGGGCGGAACCGAGTGCATCGAAGGGGCGGTGCATGTATTACAACCGATAAGTTCGGGAGTGACCGCATCGGTCCCAAAGGTTGCCGCGTCACGGAGGCTCTGTTCTGAGCCATTTTTTCTACCACTCATTTTTCTGCCTCGTTCTTTGATGCAGAGGCAGAAAAATGAGTGGCAGAAAGATCTGAGTTCGTGCCGTTCGGCTGTTTTGGGCATGATCCTCATCCGCAAACTCTCAGAGATTGATTCTGCACAGCGCCTAAGCCTGACGCGCAAGCGAAGGAGGAATCCTGGCTTTGCCCCTTCTCCTGCGCGTCAGGCTTCGATACAGGGCGTCACAAGCATCCCTATCGCACGAGATGCTGCTCGATCCAGCTCCAAAGCTGCCCGGCGACGACGAGCTTGGTTCCTGCGAATGTCTCGACGCTGCGTCCGGCAGGATCGATGACCTCGATTCGGTTGGTCTCGGCACCGATGGCGGTGGGGCGATTCAGAACGATCGCGTCGCAGTTCTTTTCTTTCAACTTGCGCAAGGCGTTGACGTGCGCAAACTCGTCCGACTCCAAAGCGAAGCCGACGATCCAACGGCTCCCCTTGTGACGGCCCAAGTCGGCGAGGACATCGGCGGTCTCGACAAGTTCCAGTTCGAGCGACACACCCTTCTTGGCGAGCTTTCCAGGAAAGCGTGACTTCGGACGGTAGTCGCACACGGCGGCAGTTGCGATCACGCCGTCGCAGAGCGGGAAGAGTTGGTTGCAGGTGGCGAGTAATTCGTCGGTCGTTTCCACCGCGTGAACTTCGCAACCAGCGGGCGGAGTGAGCGCAACCGGACCACATGCGAGCACGACCTGATGTCCCGCTGCCAGCACGGCCTCGGCCAGCGCGAATCCCATTCGGCCGCTGCTGGAATTAGAGAGATACCGCACGTCATCGAGGTACTCGCGCGTCGGCCCGGCTGTAATGAGGACTTTCATGGAGCGATCAAGCAGAAGGGGCGGATATCTTCAGTTTGACATCGAGCTGTCGCACGATGGACTCAATGATTTCTGTCGGCTCGGCCATGCGACCGGCTCCGATCTGGCCGCAGCTCAACCAACCTGTGCCCGGTTCGACAAAGAGGACTCCATCAGTACGAAGCTGCACTACGTTGCGTTGAACCGAGGGCTTGGCCCACATCTCACAGTTCATTGCAGGCGCGAGCAGCAACGGGCAGGTGATGGTCAGCGTGAGCGTCGATAACAAATCACCAGCAAAGCCACCCGCGACCTCGGCCAGAAAATTGGCGGTCGCTGGCGCGACGACCATCAGATCGGCACGCTGAGCCAGACCAATGTGCTCGCCACGAAAATGCTCTACTGGGCGAAACGCCTCGTGATACACGGGCCGCCCAGTCAAAGCCTCAAACGTGGTGGGACCAATGAATTCGCGAGCCGCCGCCGTCATAACAACCGTGACGGCGGCACCGCTCTGCACCAGCTTGCTGCACAGGTCGGCAGCCTTGTAAGCGGCGATACCGCCAGTGACACCCAGCAGAATTTCACGATTCTTCACGGCGGGCATCTCTCAAGAATGAGCCGCAGGCGCGGACTGAGTAGCCGCATCAGCCAACGCAAACTCACATGTCGTCCAGCGACGGACCGCTATCAAAGTGACGCACGCGGTTCTGATCGGGGCGAGTAATGACGACTCCCGTAGAGTCGAGAAAAATCTTGTCCTGCATGATCTCTTGAACGACCACTTCCATCGGGTTCTTGGTCTTGATATCCACGAGCGGACGGGCGCCACGGTTGATCGCCACCATCCGTTTTTGAATCAGCGTGGACAGCTTAAATCGTCCGCCGCACTTCTTGACAATCGTTTCTTCCATCAGTTCGTCGAGCATGGCATTCTCTTAAAAAGGCAATTGCCCCTCAGGTTGACAGACCGGCCATCCGTCGAGGGGCGAACTAGATGCGTAGTGTGGCGGCTGTCCAGACATCAAGCAAGGCCGGAGTCAGCGACGATTTACGTTACGAGTTGGTTGGACAGAATTTGGCAAATAGTTTCCACCGCATGATCCAGTTCGTCATTGACCACGCGATGACGATAGCGATCGGCTAGCAAAAGTTCTTCGTGAACTTTTCTCAGGCGTTTCTCGATGGTGGCTTCAGAGTCTGTGGCGCGCGATCTCAGCCGCTGTTCGCAGACGGCAAGGGAGGGAGGTTCCAGAAAGATGGTGAGTGAGTCGGAATAGATTTCCATCACCCGCAACGCCCCTTGCACGTCAATCTCTAAGAAAGCCCAACCGCCAGCTTGTCGCGCTCGTTCGATTTCTGATCGAAGCGTCCCGTACCAATAGCCCGCACCGAACACTTCGGCTGTCTCCAGGAACTCGTCCCGTGCGCGGCGGGCTGCGAAATCTTCCGGAGATAAGAAGTAGTAGGAGTCACCTTCCAATTCACCGGTTCGAGGCGGACGAGTTGTCGCGGAGACGCACTTTACCAGCTTAACCGGAGCCTCGCGGATCAGGCGTTCGACAACCGTCGTCTTGCCGCTCCCGCTGGGGCCGGAAAGTACCACGACTTGAAACGAGCTGGGCGGATCGAACATCTCGGCCACCGTCGGTCACTCCACGTTTTGAACGATCTCGCGCATCCGCTCGACGGCAACTTTGGCTTCCACTGCTGCGTGCGAAATCTCGATGTGGTTGGCTTTCGAGCCGATCGTGTTCACTTCACGAAACAACTCTTGGCACATGAAATCGAGTTTGCGGCCTTGTGACGTTGTGTCGTCGAGCAACTTCAAAAATTGCGACAAGTGACTCCGCAGGCGAGTGATCTCTTCCGTGATGTCGCAGCGATCCGCAAACAGCGCGACCTCACGCAAGACATCCGACGGGCCGATGCGTGAGTCGAGGTCTTTCATCAGGTCGTTCACGCGCTGGAGCAACTTCTCGCGGTACTCGACGATAACTTGCGGCGAGAAACTCGAAATCCGATCAATTTGCGTCGCGATCGCTTTGCATTGAACGTGCATCTCGACCGCCATTGAGGCCCCCTCGCGCTGTCGAAACTCTCCCATTCGCAACGCTGCCGCGCGAACATTCCGCTCGACGATCGGCCACAACTGTTGAACGGTCTCCGTGTCGAACCGGCCGTCATCAATCACTGCGGGGAGAGTAAGCAGCGATCCGATCGCAGGTGTATCAGTACCGAGTTGCTGAGAAACAGCCTGAAGCTGCCTCCAGTAGTCAGCCAAGACAGACTGATTGATCTGCGGCGAATTCGTGTTGGCGGAGCGTTCCAGCCGGATCGCTAACGACACGCTGCCTCGAGAAATGGTCTCACGCAGCAGGCGTTCGATGTCATTTTCCAAGTGGGCAAAGCCGTCGGGGCAGCGCAGGGAAAGCTTGAAATGCCGGTTATTGACGCTGCGAAGTTCGATTCGGCAGACCACGTCGCCAGCTTGCTCGCGAGCTTCTCCAAACCCTGTCATGCTCAATAGCACTGTGCGTCACTCCCTGTTGAGGGCTTCATCGTTAGAACCGACGAGCGAGATTCAAGACTCGAATCGAGGGACTTTCGATCCGTGACACAGTGATGCCCCCGAACCACCTATTGCTGATTCGCTCAATCATTCACCCTGCTTGGTGTCTGACGATTCAGGCTTCGCAGGCTTGTCCTGCCCCTCAGCTTTAGGAAGAGTTGGCTCTTTCGCTTCCGAAGCATCAGGTTTCACGGGCACTGCCGGATCCTCTTGCTTTACGGGAGGCTTGGCGTCAGCAGCGTCACTGGCTTTCACGGCATCAGCATCACCATTCTTGGCAGCAGCGCCATCCTCAGGCTTCTTCTCGCCATTCACAGGTTCGCCCGGCTTGAAATCAACAGCGTTGGTGCTTTTGTCGGCAGGAGCAGTAATTACGGCCTTGTCACCATCTTTGGTTAAGCCCGTTGCTCGAGAAACCTTGGTCGCCGCCGCATTCACGACGAGAATGCAGATACACGCCAACGTGATCCAGAAGATCGCGACGCCAATCGTAATCTTGGTGAAAATGTCCCCAGCCTTAGTGCCGAATGCGCTCTGGCCACCCATTCCGCCGAACGACCCTGCCAGCCCACCACCGCGCCCACGTTGAAGCAGGATGAGTCCGATCAGGAATATCCCGACGAACATGTGCAAGGTCAACAACGCGTAAGCCAGATACATCATCTTGAACATCCCTTTTCACCGCTCAATAGTCGCGGCGAGAATTCCGGGCTGATTTGAAACGAATCTCATTCGACTCATCCGGCAGCCAATTCCGCCGCCGCTCGAATAATGCCGAGAAACTGGTCGCTTTTCAGGCTCGCACCGCCTACCAATGCGCCGTCCACGTTGGGCTGTGAAAGCAGTTCCTTGGCGTTATCAGCCTTCACGCTACCACCATATTGAATCCGCATGGCATCGGCAGACGCCTGATCGAATCTCGTTGCCAGCCAATTTCTGATGAACAGATGTGTCGCTTCAGCCTGTTCGGGAGATGCCGTCAAGCCGGTGCCAATCGCCCAAACCGGTTCATAAGCAATCACGAGCTTGCCCAGTTGACCGGTCTCGACTCCCGCCAAGCCACCCTGAAGTTGAGTACTCAGCACAGACTCGGTGCGATTGGATTCCCGGTCCTGCAAAACCTCACCAACACAAAAGATCACGTCCAGCCCACGCTGCCACGCTGCATGAATCTTCTTGTTGACCAGCTCGTCGGTCTCACCAAAGAACTGCCGCCGTTCACTGTGGCCGATCACCACCCATCGGCAGCCAACATCGACGAGCATCTCTAGGGAGGTTTCGCCCGTGAAAGCACCGGGCTTTTCATGGTGAGCATTCTGGCCACCCAGCATCACAGGGCTGTTCGCCAAGGAACTGCCGACAGGGATGAGGTATGGAAACGGTGGGCACACCGCGACATCGACATTCGGCTGGCTGCGAGTCACTTCAGCAGCAACCTCACCGGCAAGTGCCCGTGCGGAAGCCATCGTCGTGTTCATCTTCCAATTGCCAGCCACGAACAGGCGGCGCATCGCATCGTCCTTAGACCCCGCTCGACCTGTGCATTGGCGTCACGAGCGGATCAGTGAAACCAAAAAACATCTCTACCGGCCAACTCAAGACGCGGCCCTTGAAGTAGCCACATACTTCGCAGCGATCACCAATACAACACGTTATTCGACTGGCTCACTTCGCGGATACGACCCCAAAATTTCCATCCGAACCGCCATTTTCGCGAGGTCTTCCAACGCCCGTTTCACCTTCGCATCCTTGGTGTGACCTTCACAATCCAAGAAAAAGATGTAGCCAGTTTCAGGGCCACGCAGCGGGAACGACTCGATCCAAGTCAGGTTCAGTTTGGACTGTTTGAAGATCGCCAACGACTCCGACAGTGAGCCTGGCCGATGGGGAATCTGAAGCAGAATCGAAGTTCTATCTTTTCCGGTCGAACCAACCGGCTTATCGCCGATCACAGCGAACCGAGTCACATTACTTTTGTTGTCTTCGATGTGTTCGGCCAACACATGCAGACCGTACTCGACAGCGGCTTGCTTGCTGGCAATGGCGGCTGCTCCCGGTTTGTCACGAGCCAACTGAGCCGCCGTCGAAGTGCTTGTCACTTCTATGACGCGCGCCTGCGGCATGTTCTTACTCACCCACTCGCGGCACTGAGAAAGAGCCTGCGGCTTACTGTAAACCTCGCTAATTTCGCCTCGCGGCGAGCGGCCGAGCAAGTTGTGGTGGATGCTGAGTTGGATCTCACCGCAGATCCTAAGCGGAAGCCGAGTAAACATATCCAGCGTGTCAATGATTCGGCCATCGGTACTGTTCTCGATGGGAACGACGCCAAAGTCGGCATGGCCGCGATTGACTTCTTCAAATACGGCGGGAATCGTATTCACCGGGATCAAATCTGCCGACTCGCCAAACCGTTCGATCGCGGCCATGTGCGAGAAGCTATAGGCCGGACCAAGATAGACCGCCCGCTGAACCCGTGATTGATTCCGAACGGAGCTCAGAATTTGTCGAAACACTCCTCGAATAGCACGAGGAGTAAGTGGCCCGGGATTTTCGGCTTCCAGCTTGGCGAAGAGATCATCGTCCGATCGCGGGTCGTAGACGGCAGTTCGCCGATCCGGAGACGCCTCGATGAGCTTGATCGTCGCCACCGCCCGCCGATTCAAAAGCTTCACGATGTCTTGATCGAGCTTAGCGATATCCACCAACGCTGACGCCTGGTTTTTGACGGAGTGGGAAGCCGCTGCTGACTGCTTGCCCGAAGCCGATGAAGAGGTTGGTTTTGCAGCTTTTTTTGGCACTGGTTTACTCGCCATCCAACCCGCCTCCACCGAGACAATCCGAACGGACGCCTCCCTGCAAAAAATCAACCGGTTTCGTCCACAAAGGGCTTCCGCTCGGCTCAACGTCCAAATTGAGGAAACTCTTTTACAGGCAGGATTTCGTATTTGCAAGCGGCCCGCTGTTTCATCGTGGCTGGGAATGTGCGGTGCTGCCGCTCGTTGCAGTAAGCAAGGCTCAACACTGCCATTTCGGCCGCACCGACCACGAGCCGGCACAAACTCGACGATGCCGTTTTGGCGGAGCCGAGTAACATCAAGCGAGACCCTCAACTGTTGGTGCGTCGCAAAAACCATGAAAATAATCAGTTAAGACGAAGTCTGCTTCTCGAAAGAAGTAGTGGCGCGACCTTTGCTTTGCCTCCAAGCCACGCGTGATTGAATGGGGCAGGGTAACAGAAGAACTCGCCCGCCAGCGCGACCGATCACTCCATCCCAGTGACTTGCGATAACGCATCATCAATTCAAGGAACAAGCATTATGGCCATTCAAGAAAAGATCATTGGCATCGACCTTGGAACGACTAATTCAGTCGTCTCCGTTATGGAAGGTGGCGAGGTCAAAGTCATCGCCAATCAAGATGGCAACCGCCTGACTCCAAGCGTCGTGGCGTACACCGAAAAAGGTGACCGACTTGTCGGCGACCCGGCCAAGCGACAAGCAGTCACGAATCCGAAGAACACGGTTTACTCGATCAAGCGGTTCATGGGGCGTCGGCACAACGAGGTCGAGTCCGAAGAGAAGATGGTGCCGTACAAGGTCGTTGGCGGGCCGAGCGAGTACGTGAAGGTCGAGGTTCACGGCAAGACATACACGCCGCCGGAAGTCTCTGCCCAGATTCTCCGCAAGTTGAAGGAAGCGGCGGAAGCGTATCTCGGTCACACGGTGACGCGAGCGGTCATCACGGTTCCAGCCTACTTCAACGATGCTCAACGACAGGCGACGAAGGACGCGGGCGAGATCGCCGGTCTGAAGGTCGAACGAATCATCAACGAGCCGACGGCGGCGGCCCTGGCTTACGGGTTGCAGAACAAGAAGAACGAGAAGATCGCCGTCTTCGACCTCGGCGGTGGAACATTCGATGTGTCCGTCCTTGAAGTCGATCACGAACTCGTCGAGGTACTCAGCACCAACGGTGACACGCATCTCGGTGGAGACGACTTCGACGAAGTTCTCATCAAGCACATCGCCGACAAGTTCCAGGCCGAGCACGGCATCGACCTTCGCAAAGACGCGATGGCCCTGCAGCGACTTCGCGAAGCAGCCGAGAAGGCCAAGAAGGAACTCTCAGGCCAGCAATCGACCGACATCAACCTGCCGTTCATCACGGCCGATGCCAGCGGAGCGAAGCACCTGCAACTGACGGTGACTCGCGCCGAGTTCGAGCGGATGGTCGACCATCTTGTCGAGCGCTGCCGCGCGCCGGTCGAGAACGCTCTGCGAGATGCCAAGTTATCGCCGAGCCAGATCGATGAGATCGTCCTCGTCGGTGGTTCGACCCGCGTGCCGAAGGTCCAGGAATTCGTCAAGAAGATGTTCGGCGGCAAGGAGCCTCATCGCGGTGTGAACCCCGACGAAGTGGTTGCGATCGGAGCGGCCATTCAGGGTGGCATCATCTCGGGTGACGTGAAAGACATGGTGCTGCTCGACGTGACGCCGCTGTCGCTCGGCTTGGAAACGGAAGGGGGCGTGCTGACGGTTCTCGTCGAACGCAACTCGACGATCCCTGTCACCAAGAAGGAAACATTCTCGACGGCCGCCGATGGTCAAACGGCGGTGACGATCAGCGTGTTTCAGGGCGAGCGGCCGATGGCTCGCGACAATCGCATGCTGAATCAGTTCAACCTCGAAGGGATCCTCCCCGCGCGACGCGGTGAGCCGAAGGTCGAAGTCACGTTCGACATCGACGTGAACGGCATTCTGAACGTCAAGGCGAAGGATCAGGCGACCGGCAAGGAACAGTCGGTGAGGATCGAGAACTCCAGCGGACTCGATCAGACCGAGATCGACAAGATGCGCAAAGACGCCGAGTCGCACGCGGCCGCAGACAAGCAACGCCGCGAGTTGGCGGAGGCCAAGAACAAGGCGTCGATGTCGGTCTACGAGATCGAAAAGGTTTTGAAGGAGCATGGTGCGAAGCTCGATGCGGCTTCAAAGGCTGCCGTCGAAGCAAGCATCGAAAAGGTGAAGGCCGCCGAAAAGGGAACTGACGTTGCCGCAATCAACTCGGCCGTCGAAAGCCTTCAGCAGGCCAGCTACTCGCTCGCCCAGCATGTCCAGAACGCAGCGGGTGCCGAAGGCGGGGCCGCTCCCGAAGCCGCCGCTGGCGGCGCGAAGCCCGACGACGGCG
>JAYVDI010000097.1:0-29653 GCA_043749505.1 Schlesneria sp.
CGCGGCGTCTACAAGACGACCGATTACCTCGGCCCCAACCGCGCGCAGCTCGTCTACGAACTGCCGCTCGCCGAAATCGTGTTCGACATGTACGACAAGTTGAAGAGCATCACCGCTGGCTACGGCACGATGGACTACGAAATCATCGGCTTCCGCGCGGCCGACCTCGTCAAGATGGACGTCCTTGTGAAGGGTGAGAAGGTCGATGCCCTCGCCTGCATCGTCCACCGCTCACAAGCCGAACGCCGAGGGAGACAGCTCTGCAAGAAGCTCAAGGAACAGATCTCCCGCCACCAGTTCGAGATCCCGATCCAAGCGGCTCTCAGCGCGAGAATCATCGCGCGTGAAACGATCTCAGCCGTGAGAAAAGACGTGACCGCCAAGTGCTACGGCGGCGACATTTCTCGTAAGCGAAAACTGCTGGAGAAGCAGAAAGAAGGCAAGAAGCGCATGAAGCAATTCGGCGCTGTCGAAATTCCCCAGAAGGCTTTCCTTGCAGTCCTCGACACCGGCGGCGACGAGTAGTCTTCCGCCTTGTCCCCTCGCCCCGGCCTTGTGGGGAGAGGGTGAGGGGTCTTCCGCTGTGTGGCCGTGGCTGAAGCCGCCTTGGGCGAAGCTACGGGAGATTCAATCACCGCAGCAGACCGGGGCATCGCGAAGACGCTCCTGCCTCGGCCACCCCGTCGCTGACAGTCAAAACAACAGGAGCGTAGAAAGTGGAGACGATGCTCCCCTTTCTACGCTCACTGGTGGCCCGTTCAGCAACGTGGGCCGAGATCACCCGCGGACGGCGATCTTCTTGGGCTGTGCCTCCGGAGTCTTCAAAATCACGATTTGCAAAACGCCCTCCGCAAACTGAGCGTCGATGCTATCGGCGTCCACTTCCTCCGGCAGCGAGATCGCCCGATCAAACGTGCCATACGACCGGTCGTTCACCCAGTAGTTGCGATCCGCTTCGGGAGCCTTGCGTTCACCGGAAATCCGCAACATCCCGTTGTGAACAGTCACATCAATCGCATCCTTCGAGACGCCGGGCAGTTCGACCTCCAGATAGACTCTGTCGGCGTCATCCCACATCGCGACCGGCGCGAACCAACCGCGAGCCGCTCCATTCTCGGTTGCGTGATCAAACAAGCGGCTGAACAAGTGATCCATCTCCCGACGCACGGACGAAACGGGAGCAACAACAGGGACAAATTTTCGAGTTGCCAACAACATGGTTACACCTCCTTCAAACACAGTTTTAACACACACTTTGAGACGTAACAGGACTCACGAACTTCTCGACCGGGCCCGGTCCGAGCATGACAAAAGAAAAAAGCAACGAGCGTGCCAAACAGGTTGTTTCAGGAGGTTTATGAAATCGTCGTGATCACCTTTGCCCTAAGTCTTTGATTTTTTTTCAATTGCAAATCACGGTCAAAAAACGGGACTCGACACACAATAATAGACCACCCAAAGCATCCGTTTTCGTCCTTGCCAAAGTGACAGAAATGAGACTGCCACGGCAGTCTTCATCGCCTCCAAAAAGCCAAAGTGGCAAGAGGAGATCAGAGTGAAAATGGAAACCGATTTCGGCGCGTGGCTCGGTGGGAATGATCGCGGCCGGAGGACACCGGCGCGTGTGTCCTTTGGAATGCTCGCGTGGACGTGACCTTGGCGCGTGAGTGCGCCGGACGGCTGGCGTGGAGACGACTCGCGCGCGTGGATCGTCTGGACGGGTCGCGTGAAAAGGATTCGGGCGCGGGAGTCGTTTGGAACGCTCGCGTGGAGAGGACTCACGCGCGAAAATCCTCTGCCCGGCTCCCGTTTGGACGATTTCGTTGAAAAGGTCGGACGGACTGGCTAGAACGAGAACAACTTACGTCAAACGGCCCGTTCGCGACCGTTTCGCCCGTTCGGGGCGGTTTTCAGATCTCTCCCTCACTTCTGACAGGAGCCTTTCATGGCGTCGAATCCACTGCCGGGGAAATTGAACGCGCTGTTCACGCTGGGCGAGGACATGGCGGATGGTGCGGCGGCTCATGAAACGGCCATCGGCCTGTTGCACTTCAAGGAGGCGGTGATCCGGCCGCTGATCGCCACTGCTCGCACGGCCGAGGATGCGTTCGCGAACAAGAAGGCCGCGAAAGTGACGGCCACCGAGGAACAGACCGTCGCCGACTCGAACGGCCGCGCGTTCATCGGGGCGTCCAGCCGCGTGCTGGGCGTGCATCTCGGCTCGACCTTCTCGACCGCGTGGGAGCCGACCGGGTTCCCCAATCAATCGACCGCCATCCCGAGCACGATTGCCGAACGTCAGGAACTGCTGGCCGCGCTGCAAACGTACTTCACGGCCCATGTGGCTCAAGAGGCGGCGTCGGTCAATGTCACGGCGGCGCGCGCGGGACTGCTCTTCACCGCGCTCTCCGACAAGCGGAGCGCGGCCAATCAGTCGGTCGTCGAGATGGGTCAGGCGAAGGCGACTCGCGACGTGGCGGTCCTCGCGCTGAGGACCGCGATGAGCGGACTCATCACCGAACTGAACCTGAAGCTCCCCGCCGACGATCCGCGCTGGTTCGCCTTCGGACTGGTTCCACCCGCCGGTTCGGACCAGTGCCCGCCACCCGAGAACCTCGTGCTGACCGCCGGTGTCCCCGGCACGGTCCTCGCCGACTGGTCCGACACGCCTCGCGCCGTCCGTTACCGCGTCTTCGTCCAAATCGTCGGAGTCGATCCCGACTTCGTCCTGTTCGACACCGTCAACGACAGCGACGCGACTCTAAGCGGCCTGACCACCGGAGCGACAATCAAAGTCCGCGTCACAGCCATCAACGCCGACAACGCCGAAGGCCCACCCAGCGAAGAAGTCCAACTCGTCGTCCCGTGAACGCGAACCAACTTGGCAAAAGTGAGACGAGAGCATGATCGGTTCGATTGTTCGCAGCGTGTTGGCCGTCATCGCGGGCCTTGCGGCGGCCATGCTCTTTATCGTGGGGACCGAGGGCGTATGGGCGATCATCTATCCGCCTGCTCCCGGAGTCGATCTCCACGACATGGAGGCTTGTAAGGCTCACATCGCCAAACTTCCGGCGGACGCCTACGTGATCGCCGCAGCCGGATGGGGGCTGGCCGTGCTGGCGGGGACTTGGGTGGCGACGCGTCTCGGTGCGGGAAGGCATCCCACTCACGGCTATGTGGTCGTCTCGATCCTGACGACGGCCGCTGTCGCGAACATGCTCATGCTGCCGTACCCGGTTTTGTTCTGGGGTCTCAACTTGGTGTCGTTTCCCGTCTGCACGTATCTGGGCACCAAGTGGGGGCGAGGCAGATCATCAGCGGGGCGGGGGGATGCGGCGGAGCTGGCAGCCTATTGAATCACCCTGTAGGACGGGCAAGAGTGCCCGTCCTACAGGGTGATTCAATAGCCACTCATCAGTTCGGGTGAGATACCAACCTCGTTGCGGTGACTCACTTGCCCGCTGCGGCCTTGGGCGTGAGGGCCGTCTTCACTTCCTGTACCGACGTGTTGCGGCTGACGACCACGCCTTCGGCGTTGACGAGGAACATCGTGGGGAGCGAGATCACTCCGTAGCCCATCGCCATCGGGCTGCTGAGTCCTCCCGGTTGGTACAACTGCGGCCACGTCATCTTGTGCTGGGTCAGGTACGGTTTGACGGCGGCTTTGTTCATGTCGAGGCAGACGCCGACGATCTCGAACCCCTTGGGTTTGTGGGCCTGATAGAGCGCCCGCAGATCGGGCAGGTCGTCTTCGCAGACTTTGTATTCGCTCGACCAGAAGACGACGAGGACGTTCTTGCCGCGCAGGCTGCGCATGTCGATGGTCCCTCCTTCCAAGCCCGGCCCCGTCAGGACCAGCGGCTTGCCATTGAGGTCGAGGCGGCGCAAGGCTCCCAGCGCGCGTTGGCCCGCTTCAGTCTTGGGCTTCTCTTTCACGAGGCGTTGATACCACTCGGTCGCCTCCTTGCTGCGGGCACTCAGTTCTTCGTGATGCGCCAGCAGGAGCATCGCATCGGACGAGTCTTCGGAGTCGCTGAACTCCGCGATGAATTCTTCCAAGCCCTTGATCCACTCCTTCTGAACTTCAGCCGGCTTGTCCTTCTCTTTGTCCTGTTCCGACTCCTGCAAGCCGACGTAGTACTGCGCTTGAATCCGACGATAGACAACGTAAGGAACCAGCGGCGACTTGGGCGACTTGCGACGCCAGTCTTGTTCCATCGCTTTCAAATCGGCGGCCCCTTCGGGATACGTGCCGACCTGCGCGGCGAGGGCGAAGCCGTCCACGAGTTGCTTCGTCAGGAGCAGCTTTTCGTCGTCGGTCTCGGCCAGTTTGATCGCCTGATTCAACAGGTCGCCGCGTCGCTTCATTAACTCTCTCACGGCGGCGCGATCGGCGTTTGGCTGAGTCAGCCCTTGTTCGATCTTGACCAGTTCACCCAGCAGCTTTTCGACCTCGGGTGAAGCTCCGCCACCGGCTGGTCCTCCCGCCGCGCCGCCTGCCGCCATCAGCGGCTGCATCAGGACACCGCCCGCCGTGACGATCGATCCGTTTTCGCCTTCGATCGGCTGCGGAACCTGCGTCAGTTTCCAGACCTCGCCGATGCGGATCATCTCGCCGACTTGAACGGCGGCGTACTTTCCCTGAGTCTCCACGATGGCAACCGCGTTTTCGTAAACGAGCAGATCGGCCGTCGCCTTTTCATCGTCGGTGGGAATGAGACTCGGCATCGACGCATCGAACCGCGACCACTTGGTTTGGCCGGTGAGCGACTTGCTCTTGGCGAGAATCGCACGCGACTTCTTGCCCGCGTCGGCTGAGGACTCCAGCAGCTTCGTGGCCATCGCCTGATTGAGTCCCAGAGCCTTGAGGTCTTCGGCCGTAACCATCACCGATTGCAGAGCCGCGTCGTCACCGGCGACCATCGCGCGGACGGCCTCCTTCGACGCTTCGGCCGCTGACAGGATGCGCCACACGTCGATGCGGCCGTCTTCGTTCTGGTCGATCCCCCAGCGTGAGCCACCGAGATTCAGCCATCGCGCCTGATCGACCTTCTCGTTGTCGTTGGTGTCGATGTCGCGATAGACCTCGATCCCGTGATTGAAGTACCGCCATTGATCGAGCTTCCCGTCACCGTCCGTGTCGAGGAACTTCCGCAGGATCTGGCCGTTCACGCCAAGGACCACCCAGCCGGAAGCCTTTCCTTTGCGATCGAGTTCCACTTTACACTTGGCGTACTCCTCGGGCTTGGGAGTCTCGAACTCGACATCCCGCTGCTTGGGTACGAAGGCCATCGTCTCCTTCACGCTGGGAGGCGGTGCGGCCGAGGCCGTGTTCGCCGCGCAGGTCGCTCCCAAGACAGCGATCCACATCCAAGTCCGTTGTGTTTGCACGTTCATTCCGTCGCTCCGTTCGACCTTCATCGTCGCGTCCTTCGTTGCCTGCCTACTCCGTAAAACGATGCCTCGCGCTGGGCTGTGATGGCCTCAAACAAGCGAGGATCGGCAGTTCGTGCCGGATTCTAGGTGAGGACTCCAATCGCGTCACGACCAGTTTGAATGCGGTTCTTAACGGGAAAGAAAGCGTCGAAGCAATTCATTGCGATTGGTTGTCCGCGCTCGCTGTCGGCGGCTAGACTCTCGCCCCGCTGGCCGTCGGGCCGGACTGGCTTCACGATTCTGGAAGGGACCGCGTTTGATGAACGACTCGCTCTGCGTTGAGAATGGCACCACCAATTGGCACGAACTGGCAGACCGAGTTCTCGAAGGTCACGAACTGACGGCGGACGAAGGGCTGTCGATCCTTCAGTCGAGCGACGAGGAGTTGCTGGAGCTGCTCGCGGCGACTTACCGCATCCGGCGCAGACACTTCGGTAAGAAAGTCCATCTGTACTTTCTGAAGAACGCCAAGAGCGGTCTCTGTCCGGAAGACTGCGGCTACTGCTCGCAATCGATCATTTCAGAAGCCGAGATTCCGCGTTACGCGCTGCTCAACGAAGCCAAGCTGATGGAAGGTGCCGAGCGGGCCGTGGCGTCTCAGGCGCGAACGTACTGTATTGTGGCATCGGGTCGCGGGCCGAGTAACCGCGAGGTCGAACACATCGCCAGCACGGTCACCAAGATCAAAGACAAGTTCGGCCTGCACATCTGCTGCTGCCTCGGGCTGCTCAATGAAGAGCAAGCGGGAAAACTGAAGGCGGCGGGTGTCGATCGCATCAACCACAATCTCAACACAAGTCGTGCGTTCCACGACACCATTTGCACGACGCACACCTACGAAGACCGACTGAAGACGTTGCAGAACGTCCGGAACGCCGGGATGGAATTATGCAGCGGCTTGATCGTTGGCTTGGGTGAGTCTGAGCGAGACCTGATCGACGTGGCGTTCGAGCTGCGTGGCTTGGGCGTTCATTCGACGCCCGTGAACTTCCTGCATTCGATCGACGGCACGCCGCTCGAACGAAAGTGGGATCTCAACCCGCGCTACTGCTTGAAAACGCTTTGCTTGTTCCGCATGGTCAATCCGACCGTGGAACTGCGCATCTCCGGCGGACGCGAAGTAAACATGAGGTCGATGCAGGCGATGGGCCTGTACGCCGCGAACTCGATGTTCGTCAGCGACTACCTCACGACGAAGGGCCAGCCCGCCGAAGACGACTTCAAAATGGTGGCCGATCTCGGCTTCGACATCGTCATCGGCGACCACGAATCGCATCAGGCTTGGGAAGCGTGCAAAGAGGGCGTGACGGCCGAGTGCTGTTGAGTGCGCCACTTATGGCGATCGACTCAAGGTGTGGACCCGTCAGGCTCGGTCGTTTAACCGCGTGGGGCGTTGTCCACGCGGTGAAACGAAGCGACTCGGCCATCGACAAATGTCCAAGTCAGGATTCTGCGGCTCACGACCTGCGAAACGCCTTGGTCACGTCGATGCAATAGCCATCGGAGAAAGCTTCATCGAACGTGAAGAGTGCGTGGAAGTCACTGAGCTGGTCGTGCTCGGACTTTCTCATTTCGCCCCGTTCGATCATCTCGAAGACCATGCGTCCGAAGTCGTCCGTGGTTTGCAGGCCCCAGTGACGGAAGACGACCGGAGCCATCGAACCGTACTGTCGCAGCGCGAGGACTCGCACTCCTTCCAACAGTTGTTGGCCGGAGATGTGATGGGTCTCATCAAGGCGTTCGCTGCCGTGTTGACTGCCCGCGATCTCTTGCGCGGTCTTCAGCGCTTCAGACAGGAAGACGTAGGAGTGGGGATGAAAACAGAGGCGCATTCGGCGTGGTCGTTCGGCGAGGGGAGTCTTCATAGATCAAGCGACTCACACGTAAGGCGGCTTTGGCAAACAGCACCAATTTGCCACGCTCTGCACACTGCAAAGCGAACGCGAATGGTCGGGCCGGTTCAAGCGGGGGCGGACTATACAAAACCCGGCCCGTGAGTTGGAAGTCCGATCGGCCCGCGCAGTCACTGCCTGTGGAAAAGAACTCCACTCGCATCAATTGGTCGTGTTGCCATCGGCTGCCGCGTCCGCACCGGGCTTGGCTTCATCCGCAGGTTTGGCCTCTTGTGTCGTCCCTTCTTCAGGCTCGACCAACGGCAGGATCGGCAGTCGGTCTGGAAACTTGTGAAAGGTCGGCAGCGACTCGCCCTTTTGACGGAGTGCGATGATCAGCCCGCTGTCCGTGGCCATGTAAATGCGGTCGGTTCGGTCGTTGGAGACGCGGACTGAGAACGCTCGTAGGGGATACGACCCCGCGATGACGCCAGTTGCTTTCGAGGTCTTGATCAGGTTGCCGTCCTCGTCCGAGGCGTACATCGCGTCACCAGCGATGGCGAGGAAGCGAACCAGGTTCGGTTGCCACCAGCGTTGTGTTCCCGTGGAAGCATCGAGGCAATACATGCCGCCGCGGTCGGGCATCACGAACAAGTCGTTCGCCACAACGAAGGGAGCGCGGCGGATCGGCAGCCCGGACGTGAATTCCCAAATCACGCGGCCATTGTCCACATTGATGGCATAGAACGTGAAGTCTTCGGACGCCAAGAACTGCAGCTTGCCCGAGCGGGCGAGGGGAGCCACGATCGGCTTGTCCGTTTCCATTTGATAGACGAGCTTCCGGTCGCCCGCGCTGACCGAGTACAGCGAACCATCGCGGCTCGCGAAGTTGACCACGCGTCCCGTCACGATCGGTGGCGAGGTCACTTCTTTTCCAGCTTGGTAACGCCAAGCCAACGCCTCGTGCGACCATTGAGGCAGCCGTTGCTCTTGATAAAGCCGACGAATTTTTCGGAGGCTGAAGGCGTAGACGCTGCCGTCGAGTGTTCCCACATAGACTTGATTGTCATCGACCGAAGGGCCGGTTGATGGCTGCCCCGGCAGGATGAGTGTCCACGCCGTTCTGCCTGACGCCTTCTCAATGCCGTACATCGTCGAGCCGACCACAAACAGTGCGAGATCCTCATTCGAGACCGCCGGGAAACTCGGTTGATCGAACCGTCCCAACTGAATTGCCCAGAGTCGTTCACCCGATTCTGAGTTGAACGCCGTGGTCGAACCGGATGACGCCTGAACGTAGACGATGTCTTCGTCCACGGTGACGTGCCGCACTTTGTCGCGGCTGGGATTGAGTGTTGCCTGTCCCCACCAAGCCCGCTCAAGTCCGAAGCGACTCAACTGCTGCTGAGTTGGCAAAACTTTGTCGGCTGTCTGGCGTTGAGCCAACGCGACGCTCGACAACAGCGCCCAGCAGACGCTCCCCACCACGACGCGATTCCAAGTTGTCATGTTTGCACTTTCGGGGTTCGCGGAAAGCGGTGTCGTCCGTGGAGACCAGCAACGCTCTTGAGAACCAATCTTCGGAACGAGGGACTTTGGAGATGGTGTTGAGAGCCGCGCGATTCCCGTGGGAAAGCCAAAACTCAAGGCGCGGCAGAATGTCATCGTGTTGCGTCGGCCTTTCACGCGGGAAAGGTGAACGAACGTCTGCCTCCCGGAGTGGCAGTTAGTATCCGCGAGTGCGGCCAATGCTACCCATCCGGCAAAACCGTTCGCCAGACGGATTGGCGACAAACTTTTTTTTGCGGGTATCAAGTGCGGCTGAATTGTCTCAGGTACGCGACCGACGAGCTTCCTTTGGCCACTCAATCATTCCACGGGCGACGGTAGCATCTTGCGAACGGCGATTCGCCGTTCGTAGAATCCCGCCCGATCCGATTCGTTGTCCGCTGCTGCTTCAGCCGATCTCAATGCCGGGGCGAGATCATGACCAAGTCTGTTTTTCGTATGCGAGGCGACCAAATGTCAGTTCGAGGGCATTCGTGTGGGGCCGTTGTCCTAGCCGGGCTGTTGGCGCTGCTGATGTCGTCGTCTGCTGAAGCCGATCTGGTCAAGTTGGCCAACGGCGGTGAATTGCGTGGCCGGATCATCCGTGCTCCCGCGACGGGCAGTGCGCCGGCGGAGTCGATCCAACTCGAATCGCTGACTGGGGCGATGGTTGTCGTTCTGAAGAGTGATACTCAGTTTGTCTCGATGCGTCCGCTGGCAATCGAGGAATACGAGTCCAAAGCCCGGCGTGTGGCCGACACGTTCGAGGCTCAATGGGAATTGGCCGAATGGTGCCGCCTCAACGGGCTGTCGCGGCAGCGGGAAGTGCATTTGCTTAAAGTCGTCGAACACGATGCCAATCATGAGAAGGCCCAGGTGGCGCTCGGCCGTGTCTGGTACGATGGCGGCTGGGTTAATCGTGACGAAATGATGGCCGCTCAGGGCTACGTCAAATACAAGGGGCGTTACGTCACGACGCAGGAGCTCGATGTTCTTCAGAAGACGACCGCTGAATTGGGGCAGGAACGCGAGTGGTTTCAGAAGATCAAGCTGTGGCACGGCTGGATCATCGGCCGCCATGACGAGCGCCGTCAGCAGGGACTGGTCGCGTTGCAGCAGGTCGATGAGGCGCAGGCGGCTCCGGCCGTGATCCGTTTCTTGTGCGAGGACTCTCGCCGCGACTTGCGACTGCTGGGTTCCAGTCTCCTCGCCAAGCTGGCCGGGGGAAAGGCGGCTTCCGGACTGGTGAAGCTGGCGCTGTTCGATGTCGATCCCGAGGTGCGTTACACATCGCTCAACGCGATCGGTTCCGACAAGTTTGAGCAGGCTCAGGCCGCGTTCATCAAGGAACTCAAGAGTGATTACAACACGATCGTCAGTCGAGCCGCCGCCGCACTCGGGCGTGTCGGCGATGAACGAGCCATCGCACCGTTGATCGATGCGCTGGTGACGACTCATCGCTACAGTGTTCCGACCAATGAACGACCGGGCACGTCCTACAGCTACCGCACTGATGGGACATTCGGAGGCAACTCCAGCAACCTGCCTCCCGAAGTGGAGGCCGCGATGCGAACGGGGCAGTTGCCGCAGGGAGCGATCGTTCTCGATAGCAGCGCCCCGGCTGCTCCGAAAAAGTTGGTCCTCGTCAAAGTGGACCACTGGAACCAAGACGTACTCGCCAGCTTGCAGAAGATCACCAAGCGGGACTTCGGTTACGACGAACGGACATGGCATCTGTGGTGGGCGGCTGAGAAAACGGCGGGCGGCGCTGACAAGCCGCTCAAGAAGAAGTGACATCCGGCTTGAGCCTCCCCGATTCACCTGCATAAGATGCGGCCGATGCCTCATTCGTTCAGGAGCCTGCCCATGCTGCGAGTCCTTAGTTCTTCCCGACAACTTTGTAACGGAGTGACGCGCCGTGAGTTGTTGGAAGTGGGTGGAACCGGCCTGCTGGGACTCGGCCTGCCGCAATTGTTCGCCGCCGACGCCGCTCGGGCTGCCGAGGCGAATCGCGCGGGAGTGACGAACGCGGCGCTCGCTCGAATCGCCAAGCTGCCCGACGGCTTCGGCTCCGCCAAACGCTGCATCATCCTGTTTCTGTACGGCTCGCCGAGTCAGATGGAAACGGTGGACATGAAGCCGAACGCACCGGCTGAGATTCGCGGCACGATGCAGCCGATCGCCTCATCACTGCCGGGGCTGGATGTCTGCGAGCATCTGCCACGCATGGCCAAGATGATGGATCGCGTCACCGTGCTGAGGTCGCTCCACCACGAGTACCCGATTCACGGCGTGGCCTACGCGATGACCGGCACGCCCGCCATCGACACCAACATGGAGCTGAGTCCCTCCGACCCGCGACACCATCCGTACTTTGGCAGTGTCGTGGAGTATGTGGATCGCGCGCGAAGAGGCGGCTTGGCTGAGTTCCCTCAGAACGTCGCGTTGCCGTTTCCCTTCAGCACCCAGCGCACGGGCGAAGTGCATCGAGCCGGCCCCTACGCGAGCTATCTCGGCGCGACTTACAACCCGGTTTGGACGGAGTTCCTCGGGAAGGCAGATCGCTCGGTCTACAAGACGCTGGGTGAGAAGAAAGACCTCGAAGTCTTCGACCCTTATGTCGGCTGTGAGCGTGACGCGCACTTCCGTTTGTCATCGACTTCGCTCCCCGAGACGCTGACTCTCGACCGACTCGATCGCCGCCGATCATTGTTGTCGCAGATGGATCTCGTGCGACGTGATCTTGAGAAGACCGATCGAGGTCGTTCGCTGAACAGCTTTCAGCAGATGGCTTACTCGCTGCTGCAATCCAAGCAAGTCAGCGAGGCTCTTGATTCACGTCAGGAATCAGCCGCCACGCGCGAGTTGTACGGCATGACGCTGGTCGGGCAATCGTGTCTGGCGGCGAGGCGGATGCTGGAGGCGGGGACTCGGCTCGTGAGCGTTTTCTGGGACGAGTACGGACTGGCGGGAGACGCTTGGGACACGCACTGGAATCATTTCCCGCGCATGACCGACCAACTTCTGCCCGGGTTGGACAAGGCATTCTCGGGACTGGTCCTCGACTTGGAACAGCGCGGAATGCTTGATGACACGCTGGTGGTCTGCATCAGCGAGCATGGCCGCACCCCGAAGATCAACGCGGCGACGGGTGGCGGTCGCGATCACTGGTCGCAAGCGTACTCCGCCCTCTTCGCAGGGGGCGGCATCGCACGCGGTCGAGTCGTCGGCGCGACCGACAAGCACGCGGGCGAAGTCGTCTCGAATCCCGTCGGCCCGAAAGATGTTCTCGCCACGATGTACCACTTGCTCGGCGTCGATCCGCATCAGTTCCTGCCCGATAAAACCGGACGCCCGATCCCCGTCGTCCCCGAATCGAGCCGGGTGATCTCGGAGTTGCTCGCTTGATGTGGGGCAGTGTCTCACTGGGATGATCGAAGCCTGACGCGCAAGCGAAGGAGGAGCATTGAGACTTCACTTCGCTTGCGCGTCAGGCTTTTATACTCCGGCAACTTCTCGCCCAAGCTGGCAGTCGAGGCTGTGGCCTCTGTATCTTCCCGCCCGCTCAGCATCTTGCTGCCGTCCCGCCGTCTCAGTTCGCAGGAGTTTTCTCGTTCGTGTCTGCGTTTCAATTTCATCTCGATGCCATCGATCCGAACACGAGCGCGCGAGTTGGTCGATGGGTGACGCCTCACGGTGTGGTCGAGACTCCCGCCTTCATGCCCGTTGGAACATTGGCCACGGTCAAGGGGCTGACTCCCGATCAACTGAAGCAGACCGGCGCTCAGATGGTGTTGTCGAACACATATCACCTCGCGCTGCGCCCCGGTTCGGAAGTCGTCGCGGAACTGGGTGGGCTGCACAAGTTCATGAACTGGGACGGCCCGATTCTGACCGACAGCGGCGGCTTCCAGGTTTTCAGTCTCGCCACGATGCGGAAGATTGATGACGACAAGGTTGTCTTCCGCTCGCATATCGATGGCAGCCTGCTGCAGCTTTCGCCCGAAAAGGCGGTCCTCATCCAAGAGCAGCTCGGTGCGGATGTCATCATGTGTCTCGATGAATGTCCGCCGCATGACGCTCCGCCCGACAAGCTGCTCGCCGCCGTCGATCGCACGACGCGCTGGGCCGCGCGTTGCCGCGAGGCTCAGCGCCGTGATGATCAGGCGTTGTTTGGAATCGTGCAGGGTGGGACCACCATCGCCATGCGAGAACACTCCGCAAAAGGTCTCCTGCCGCTGGACTTTCCCGGTTACGCGATCGGTGGGTTGAGCGTTGGGGAAGAGCCAGCCGCGATGTACACGACGCTCGATGATACGGTGCCGATGTTGCCAACGGATCGGCCTCGCTACTTGATGGGCGTCGGTCGGCCGATTGATTTGATCGAAGGGATTCTGCGAGGAATCGACTTGTTCGACTGCGTCATGCCCACACGCAACGGTCGCAACGGGACAGCCTTCACCAGCCGAGGCAGCGTCAAAATGAGGAACCTCAAGCATCGTACAGACGCGGAGCCATTGGACCCCGATTGCGAGTGTTCGACCTGCCGTCAGTTCAGTCGCGCGTACTTGCGGCACTTGTTTATCGCGGGTGAGATGCTCGGTCCGATCCTGCTCTCGTGGCACAATCTCACGTTTTATCAGCGACTGCTCCGAGACCTGCGAGTTGCGATTCGTGAAGGGCGGGCGACAGAGTTCCGAGCCGATCAACTTGCCCGCTGGGAAATGTCCGTCTAAGATGCCGCTTCGTTTTTGGCCGGATCGCCCGTCGCCTGTAGGACTTGCTGAAACTCATGTTCGTCTCGTTGATGTTGACTGTTTTGGCCGCCGATCCTGAACCGGCTGCGGGAGCGTTGGGGCCTTCACCGTGGACAGTGCTGCTGCCGTATCTTGCGGTCATCAGCGTGCTGTATTTCGTGATGAGTTCTCCCAAACGCCGTGATCAATCGCGTCGCGACCAGTCACTCGCCAACCTCAAAAAGAATGATCGCGTCGTGACCATCGGCGGCATCTTGGGCACTGTGGCCAGTGTCTCGACCGACGGCAAAGAAGTGACGCTGAAGGTCGATGACAGCACGCGGATTAAGTTTCGCAAGTCGGCGATCGCGGAAGTGTTCTCCGACGAACCTCCCGTTGAAACACCGCCGAAAACGACCTGATACGGCTTCATCCCCGCAGCGAATCTCTTCAGTCATTCAATCGCACATCATCGAATTGAACTCCTCGAACCCAGTAGATCAGACCTTAGAACAGGGAATGGAACTCACGAATGGACGGAATTGCACAGTCTCTTCTCCTGTCTCTTATCGCCGACGATGCCGGAGTCTCAGCCTGGATGGGCCGCGAAGCATTGATTCTCACCATGCTCGCCGTCTTGGTAACGGTCCCGTTTATCGTCGGGGATCTGGTTGCTCGGTTGTTGCGTTTGCCGGACCTTTCGCAACGCATCGGCGTGGTGTTGATGGCGATCAGTATGTCGTTGTCGCCGTTTGTCTTTGAAGTTCTGCGAGGACAGAGTTGGACGAATGCTTTGAAGCTGGGCATCGATCTCGCGGGCGGAACCAATCTGGTTTACGCCATCAATGTGAAAGAGGCCAAAGAGCAGGGCAAGACGGTCGATAAGGCCACGGTCAGCAAGATGGTCGATGCGATCAAGAAACGCGTGAATCCGTCGGGTACCATCGACATGACTGTGCGCGGCGTTGGCTCTGACCGGTTGGAAGTCATTGTTCCCGGTGCTGATCGTGATTTGGTCGAGCAGATGAAGGCGAAGATCACCCGTCTCGGAAGCCTTGAGTTCGGCATTCTTGCTAATGATGTCGATCATCGGGATTTGGTTCGATCCGCCGAAGCGCTTCCCCATGACCAACGCGAATTGTTCGTGAAAGGACAGATCATCGCCGCATGGCGAGATGCTGCCGAGGGGAAAGAGAAGGATACCAATCAAGTGGCGACGCGCGTTGTGAAGCGGAGGAACGCCGACGGCAAAGAAGTGGATGTCCTACAGTTTCTGATCAAGCACGAGCGTGCTGAGCTGACCGTGACGGGAAAGTACCTCACGCAGGCCCGCGCTCAACAGGACAACAACGGTCGACCGGCTGTTGGATTCCACTTCAATGGTCGCGGTGCCGTCCTCTTTGGAAACCTGACCCAAGCCAACTTGCCAGATCCGGAAAACGGCCCGACCAATGGCTTCCGCCGCCGGTTGGCTATTTTGCTCGACGGCAAGGTTTACTCGGCACCGAGCATTCAGTCGCGCATTACCAGCTCGGGCGAAATCACCGGTAATTTCACGATCAAGGAAGTCGAAGAATTGGTTGCCGTGCTGAACGCGGGTGCCTTGGACGTTCCGTTGATTCAAACCCCGATCAGTGAATTCACCATCAGCCCGCTGCTAGGGGCCGATGTCCGGCAGAAGGGTGTGACCGCCATCCTTGTTTCGGCCTTCTTCGTTTTCGGCTTCATGCTGGTTTACTACATGATTGCGGGTGTCGTGGCCGACCTGAGCCTCACGCTCAACTTGCTGATGGTGGTCGGTGCGATGGCCTTCATCTCCGCCACGTTCACGTTACCCGGTTTGGCGGGGATCGTCCTCACCATCGGGATGGCAGTCGATTCCAACGTGTTGATCTACGAACGCATGAGAGAAGAGTTCGCTCGTGGAGCCAATCTGCGAATCGCCATTCAAAACGGTTTCGACCGAGCCTTCTCAGCCATTTTTGATGGCAACGTGGCCTCGCTGTTAACGGCCGCGATTCTCTACATGATCGGCAGCGACCTGATCCGCGGTTTCGCCGTTTCCTTGTTCATCGGTCTGTTGATGAGCATGTTCTCGTGCCTCTACTTCGGCCAACTGCTCTTAGAAATCATTGATCGCAAGCGGGTGGTCAAGACGATCAAGATGTTGCAGTTCCTCGGCGAGACGAACATCGACTTCCTAGGCAAGCGATCCATCGCCTTCGCCGGCTCAGGGTTGCTGATCTCGGCTGGGATGGTGGCTCTGTTTGTGCGTGGCGACGCCAACATGGACATCGACTTTAGCGGCGGCACGATGGTCACGTTTGAATTTATCGAGAAGCAGTCGATGGACGATGTGCGGTCGCGTCTGAACGACGTGAAAGTCAGCAACGAATCGGCCGCTGCAAACATCTTCCCTGATGGCATCAGCCTCGAACAACTGACCGTTGGTGACGAGTTGCAGTCGGCAACGAGTGGCCGGAGATTCCGCATGAGAACTCCGGAGCAAGACCAAAAGGTCGTGTCGAACGGAATTAATAAGGCTTTTGGAGACGCCCAGCATGCCTTGGTCCGCGTCACGCTGGCCGACACGGACGTTTCTCCGATCACCGACAAACTGGAAGGTGAAGTACAACGTTTTGAAGGCGGACATCAGGCAGTGCTGAAATTCAGCGGCCCCGTCTCCGAGGCCACTGTCATCGAATACCTTTCGCGGGAACTCTCTGAAGTCAAGAAGGACGCCAACCGTCTGAAATATGAATCCGTCCAGCTCCTGCTGTCGGCGAGCGGTTCCGCTGCGGAGAAGGTTGCCGTTGCTGAGGAAGCGGCCGCTGCGAAAAAGGCTGGGGCCAAGACGAAAGGCAGTCCGAAATTCGTCGAGTTCACCGTGCGGGCAGCTCGCGAGGTTGCCGAGAGTGATCTTCTCGCGGGCATCAAATCGGTGCAGGCTCGCTTGGCGGCCTCGCCCGTTTTTGAAGAGGTCAATGCATTTGAAACTTCCGTCGCGAACAACACCAAAATCGATGCGTTGCTGGCGATTATCGCCAGCTTGGTGATGATCGTGATTTACATGTGGTTCCGGTTTGAAAAAGTTTATTTCGGGTTTGCCGCCGTGGCCGCATTGGCTCACGACGTTTTGGTGACGGTCGGTTGTATTGCGCTGGGTGCGTATCTCAGCAAGACGCCCATCGGCCCGCTGTTCATGCTAGAAGACTTTAAGATCAATTTGAACCAGATCGCGTGCCTGCTGACCATCGTCGGCTACTCACTGAACGACACCATCGTGATCTTTGACCGTATCCGTGAGATCAAGGGGAAGAATCCCAAGATCAGTTACGAGATGATCAATCTCAGCGTGAACCAAACGTTGTCGCGAACGCTGCTCACCGCGCTCAGTACCTTCATCGTGGTGGTGGTCCTGTACATAGCCGGTGGCGAGGGGATTCACGGTTTCGCGTTCTCAATGATCGTCGGCGTCGTGACCGGCTGTTACAGCACGGTCTACATCGCCAACCCGATCCTGCTCTGGCTCGTGCAGCACGAAGCCCCGGCTCCGAAAAAGAGCTTGGCTCGCGCGTAACCGGTTGCCAATGTTTGTTGGACGGGCACTCTTGCCCGTTCTTTTTGTTTCGATACGGCGGGCAAGAGTACCCGTCTTAAGCGAGCGGCACGAGTTGCCGTACCGCAGATCAAAGCCTGACGCGCAAGCGAAGACTCGGTTACCGAGCGGTTTCGCTTGCGCGTCAGGCCTTGAAGGGGCAGCAATTTCCTGCCGCTCACCTTACCGCTTGCCATTGCGTCTACAGCGGAGCGAACTGGCCGACGACCGCACGGGCCGTCCTGAGTCCATCGACCGCCGCGCTGACGATGCCACCAGCGTAGCCTGCTCCCTCGCCAACCGGATACAAACCCGTGATGTTCGGGCACTGGCGCGAGACGAGATCGCGATCAATGCGAATTGGTGAGCTGCCGCGCATCTCGGGACCGACGAGAATCGCGTTCTTCAGAAAGTCGCCGCGCAGCTTCTGGTCCATCGCCGGCAGACTGCGTCGGATGGCCGAGGTGATGACGGGAGGCAACACGCGATCGAGCGCCGTCGGAATCGTGCCTCGTTCGTAGGAACAGTCGAGTTTGGTAGTCGCATTCGGGACGCGGCCTTTGACAAAATCATGGGCCGATTGAATCGGACACAAATAATTTCCACGACCGATTCGAAACGCTTCCGCCTCATACCGTTGTTGAATGTGCATTCCGGCCAGCGGATGCAGACTGTCGAATTCGTGCGTCTCCAACGTCACGACGACGCCGCTGTTGGCGAACGGCGTGTCGTGACGCGAGTTGCTCATGCCGTTCGAGCAGAACATCTCGGGTTCGCTCACGCTGGGAATGATGATCCCTCCCGCGCACATGCAGAACGTGAAGACATCCTTCTCACCGCGCGCGTTCAGCGTGTAGTCGGCCGCACCCAGCAGCGTCAGATATTCGGGCCGCGCGTATTTGTGGCGGTTGATTTGCTCCTGCGGCTGCTCGATCCGCAGTCCGAGTTGGAAGGCTTTCTGGAGCAGGGGAACGCCGAGATCGAATAGCATCTGGTACGTGTCGCGGGCACTGTGACCGATTCCCAGCACCACATGGTTTGTAGGGAGATAGCCGCTCGACGTTTGCAGTCCGACGACGCGACCGTCGCGCACATCGATCCCTTCCATGCAGCAGCCGAAACGGTACTCGCCGCCGAGCGCTTCGATCTTGCGACGGAAGTTGCGGCAGATCAGCGGCAGCTTGTTGCTACCGAGATGCGGTCGGTTCTCGTAGACGATGGACGGCCGGCCGCCGCACTCGACGAACCGTTCGAGTACCCATTCGACATCCGGTCCTTCCATGCGGCAAGTCAGTTTGCCGTCGCTGAAACAACCCGCGCCGCCCTCGCCGAACAGATAGTTGTTCTCTCGGTCGAACGCGCCGCCGCGATCGAAGTCGCGCACGGCGGGAACGCGCTCTTTCACCGCGAGGCCCCGCTCCAGAATGAGCGGCCGATAGCCTTTCTGCGCGAGGTAGTAACCCGCGAGCAGTCCCGCCGGTCCCGATCCCACGACGATCGGTCGCTCGCGCATCGGAGCTTCACCGGGTGAGGGATCGTCGAACGATGGCGGTGTGAAGACTTGGACATCGTCGCGCAGTCTTCGCTGCACGACCGCCGATTGCAGCACGTCATCCGGCAAATCGACAAGCGTCGTGTAAACGAACCTCAGGTCGGTAGACGCTCGCGCGTCGAGGCTCTTCTTGAGAACACGCCACCGCGAGAAGGACTCGATCGGAACCCCCAATCTCTCGGCGAGGAATCGCGGCAACTCGGTTTCCGGCACCGAAACAGACAGCCGCAGGTTCGAGACACGCAGAGACATTGAGCAACTTCAAAGGGCAGGGCAGGGGGGCGGTGAGCAACGTGGCGACCAGTTTGTAGCGTGACCCGCAAGGAGGTGCCAAGCCTCCCCAACTGTTCTTATCGAGTGGCAGAAAATCGCTGACCCAGCAAAGCCTGACGCGCAAGCGAAGTCGCTCGGTAACCGAGTCTTCGCTTGCGTGTCAGGCTTCGATCTGCAGTACGACAACTCGTGCCGCCCGTCTGATCGAGCGCGGTTCTGCGGGAGCAGAGTCACGGCCTTGGCCGGACGACGGCGACTTGCAGGTCCATCACGTTGGTGTGAGTTGGCCCGGTTTTCAGCAGCCCGCTCGTCTGTTTGAAGAACGTGTAGGAGTCGTTGATCGCGAGAAACGCTTCGGGATCGAGGCCGCGCTGTTGGGCGGCTTCGCGCACGCTCGAATCGCAGATGGCACCGGCAGCGTCGGTGGGGCCGTCTTCGCCGTCGGTTCCTCCCGAGAGAATTGCGAAACCCTGCATGTCTTCGCTCCACAGTCGGCAAGTCGCGGCGAGAGCCAGCTCTTGGTTGCGGCCTCCCGTGCGAGGGAGTTCCGTGGGGACGAGTTTCACGACAGGTTCGCCTCCACCGATGAAGCAGATCGGTGGGTGGTGTGACTCGCGCCGCGCGGCAAGGCACAACTCGGCCAGCTCAACGCCGATGTCGCGTGCGATGCCACCGCGTCCCGAGCCGAGAGATCGCACATCAAAGCCGAGTGTCCGTGCGTGAGCCATCGCGGCATTCAACGCGGTCTCATTGCTGCCGATGATGTAGTTGTGGCAAGCCACACGTGGAGGAACTCGCTGCTCGTGTGTGGCAGCGCTGGCTCGAAGGACGGTCCATACGGAGGCGGGAACTTGATCTGAATCATGCGCTCGATTCGACGATTCGATTGCTTGCGAGTCATCGGACTGAGCGACGCTTCGTTCTAGCACAGCCAGCGCGTCGGCCGCAGTTCCGTCATCGCACACGGTCGGGCCGGATGCGATGACATCGAGTGGGTCGCCGATCACGTCGGAGATGATGAGGGCGATCATTCGTCCCGCAGTCGCCGCACGCAGCAGTCCGCCGCCCTTGATGCGCGACAGGCGCTTGCGCACGGCATTCAGCTCGTGAATCGTGGCTCCGGCGCGGCTGAGATGCCGCGTCACCGCTTGTTTATCAGTGAGGCTGATCCCGTCGATCGGTAACGGCAACAGCGCGCTGCCGCCGCCCGAGATCAGCACCAGACAGAGATCAGCCTCGTGCAACGAGGAGACAAGATCGAGGATCCGTTCGCTCCCCGAAACACCTTCGGCCGTCGGTTCATTCAGACCCGCAGGCCGCGCCGCGTGCAGATGAATGCGATGCAGTGGTCGTACGCAGTCGGCAGGGACGTTGATCCAGCCTTCGACTTTCGTGTCGAGCAGTCTCGAACCGAGGGCCGCTTCCAGACCGAGGGCCATCCCCGCGCCCGCCTTGCCTGCGCCGACCACAACCAGCCGAGAGAGTTTTGTGAGATCGAACGACTCACCGCAAACATCGAGTGTCGTGGCGCGACACCGCACGGCGTTGCGAACAAGGCGCGACGAATCGACGGCTGCGACACCGGCATTCCAGATGGCTTCGGCGTCACGGCGCGGTGACATCGCGTTGCCCTCCCGTGCAGATCCGTCTGCTCGACCCTTCACGCTCCGGGACGGAGCCGCATGTAGGCGGAGATGATGTCGTAGAGGTCGGGCGAGATCTGGACTTCATCGTCGGCGAAGTCATCCAGCCACGTGCGGTTCCACCGCGTCGCATCGCGCAGCGCCCGAGAGATGTCTCCCAGACGAACAGTGACTTGTTCTGCCGTCGCGGTGGCAACATCGTCGTCGCCAGTAAACAGTCGCAAGCGGTGCCGCATCGTTCATCCCTGAGTGGAGGCGACAAGTTCGGCCAGAACGCTCGACACGAGGACGAGCCACCGCGCACTGGTCGCGGCTCCGTAAGGATCGGCTGCGACGGGCATGAGTCTTGATAAAATTTGACGAAAAAAACGATGGGGATTTGAAACCGATCTGTGCCATAAAAGACGCTCGTGACACGTCTGCGGTGTGATGGCGACGCCGAGTGCTGCGATCGGCATGATCGGCCGCGCGAATTAGAAGACGCACGACGACTCGGCAAATGTTGCCGAGGAGCACAATCTCAATCGTGGCTCTCAAAGAGGAGGACAGGAGTCCTTTGGCGAGCGGCAAGAAAAAGCAGACACATCAAAGCCTGACGCGCAAGCGAAGATGTTCGATATCCGAACCTTCGCTTGTGCGTCAGGCTTTGATTGCGGGTGTGACAACTCCTGCCGCTCGCCTTGGGAAACGGCCACAACTCGCAACAAGGCGGAATCAGGGGACTCACGTCCCGCGCTCCGAAAGTCACGCGTTCGTACACGTCGCGCGGCCGGTCACTGCGACAGCCGCTTGTACTTGATCCGGTGCGGCTGGTCGGCTTCAGCACCGAGTCGCTGATGGCGCAGGATTTCGTAGCTTTCAAAGTTGCCTTCGTGCCAGACGACTTCACTATCCCCTTCAAACGCGAGGATGTGGGTCGCCACGCGATCGAGGAACCAGCGATCGTGGCTGATGACCACGGCACAGCCGCTGAAGTGGAGCAACCCCTCTTCCAGTGACCGCAGCGTTTCGATGTCGAGGTCGTTTGTCGGTTCGTCCAGTAGCAACAGGTTGCCGCCGACCGTCAAAGTCTGGGCGAGTAGCAGCCGGTTGCGTTCACCGCCCGAGAGGAGCTTCACCGGCTTCTGCTGGTCCTCCCCTTTGAATTTGAACTTGCCGCAGTAGGCGCGGGTGTTGATCCGCACTTTGCCGAACGTCAGATAGTCGGCTCCGTTGGAGATGTTGTCGTAGACCGACTTCTCGCCATCGAGCGACGCCCGATTCTGTTCGATGTACGCGATCTTGACCGTCTCACCGACGGTCACGGTTCCCGAATCGGGCTGCTCGATACCCATGATCATCTTGAAAAGTGTCGTCTTCCCCGCGCCGTTGGGGCCGATGACCCCGACGATCCCGGCGGGCGGCAGTCGGAAGGTCAAGTTGTCAACGAGGCACTTGTCGCCGAAGCCTTTCGTTACCTTGTCAAAGATCACTACGTTTTCGCCCAGTCGCGGGCCGGGTGGGATTTGAAGTTCGATCGTTTCGTCTCGCGATTCCTGTTCCTCTTTCACGAGCTGCTCGTAAGCGGCCAGCCGAGCCTTGCTCTTCGCTTGGCGCGCCTTCGGAGAACTGCGAACCCATTCGAGTTCCTTCTCCAACGTCCGGTCTCGCACCGATGACGCCTTCTGTTCTTTGCGGAGTCGCTCCTGCTTTTGTTCGAGCCACGACGAGTAGTTCCCTTCCCACGGGATACCGCGTCCCTGATCGAGTTCCAGAATCCACTGGCAGCTCTTGTCGAGGAAGTAGCGATCGTGGGTGACGGCGACGACGGTTCCCTTGTAGTCGTGGAGATGGCGTTCGAGCCACGCAACCGACTCGGCGTCGAGATGGTTCGTCGGTTCATCGAGCAGCAACAAGTCGGGCTGCTGCATCAGCGCTTTGCACAGGGCGATCCGGCGTTTCTCACCGCCAGACAGCAGGCCGATTTTGGCTTCCAGCGGCGGGAGTCGCATCGCATCGGCGGCGATCTCCAACTCGCGATCCAATTCCCACAGGTTCTGATGGTCGATGAGTTCCTGAACCTTGCCCTGCTCCTCGATCAGCTTGTCCATGTCGGCTGTGGGGTCGGCGAACAATTCGTTGATCTCGTCGTACCGCGCGAGGAGCGCTCGCTTGGGGGCAACGGACTCGTTCAATTCGTCCATCACCGTGTGTTCGGGATCGAGCACCGGTTCTTGCGGCACGTAGTAGCAATCGTAGCCGGGGGCCAGCTTGGCAGTCCCCATGAACTCTTTGTCCTGCCCAGCCATGATCTTGAGTAGCGTCGATTTTCCCGCGCCGTTTGGTCCCAGCACGCCGATCTTGGCTCCCGGGTAAAACGACAGCCAGATCCCCTTCAGGATCTCTTTCTTGTCGTGAGCCTTGTGGAGATCCTCAATCGTGTAAATGTAATGTTCGCCCATGGACGCGGATGACTCCCGGCATGACAGAAGGAAGGGGGTAGTTCATCATCAATCCTAAGTTTGGGGGTTTGTTCCGTGAGCGGCACGGCGCTAGCCGCCGGTAAAACAGAGACCGGCGGCTCACATCACCCAAAGTCTTAGCGTTGACAATGCAGTCGGAGTCCGGTGTCAGCAGATATGGACAGAACACATCGTTGTGCGTCTGTCTGAATCCCTGCCTCCTACCACTAGACTCCTGCTACGGGCGGCCCATTGTAGAAGCGACCGTTGAAAACGAAAGACACTCGGCATGCGTCCAAATCGATACCAACCGATGCTTCCGATGTGCCCCGTTGACGCGATGAATGAGATTCACGACAAACCTCGCACCGCGCACATCAACCCGAAGCGTGAGCGAGGACGAGCAAACGAAGTCGGTGAGTAACACCTGTTCGTCCTCGTTCACGGCTCTCGTCCTCGCTCACGCTTCGGGTTGGTGTGGGTCGCCGGTTTCGGTTGCCTGTTGCATCGCACTTCACTTGAAAGGATTCAGTCGTGAGTCGCTCTTGGTTGCCAGTCCTGTGTGTTTCGTTCGTGTTCGTCGTATCGGCCGTGTCAGCGGCGGAGGATCTGACCGATCAGATTCTGTTCCCGAAAAAAGAGGCCGTCGTTCGGATCGACGCTAAGACAACGGCCACCGCGCTGGAGATTCTCGCACCGTGCTTCCTGCGCGAGATCGAAGGGACCAAACTCCAAGTTCACACGACCAAAGGCAGAGGCTGGGTCGAGCGGAGTCAGATGCTGACTTCTGACGAAGCGATCGCGTACAGCAAGTCTCTCATCGAACGGCCCAAGCCCGACGCGTACGGCTTGTTCGTGCGAGCGGCCTTGTTCAATCAGAATGAGGCTGCGGACAAGGCACTCGCGGACCTGACAGCGGCGATCAAGCTGGACCCTCAATTTGCGATGGCCTTCACCACTCGAGGCTGGTTGCATGTTGAGAAAGGTGATCTCGACAAGGCACTCGCGGACTTCACTGCGGCCACGAAGTTGGCACCCAAGGAGGCGCTCCCGGCCAACAATCTTGCGTGGTTTCGCGCGACCTGTCCGAACGCCAAGTTCCGCGATGGCAAGCAGGCGGTCACGCTGGCCACGCTCGCCTGCGAACAGACCGGCAACAAGCACGAAGAGTTCCTCGATACTCTGGCCGCGGCCCACGCCGAAGCGGGCGATTTCAAAGCGGCCGTCAAATGGGCGACCAAGGCGCTGGAACTCGACCCACAGAACGAAGACTTCGCTGAACATCTCCAGCTTTATCAAAGCGGCAAGCCATTGCGCGATGAGGCAAAGTGACGAAGACGGGAGCGGGAGGCTGGAATTCAGGAATCAAGAATCGCGAGCGAGGCTTGTTCCACCTTATTCTTTCTGACCGCTGTTTCCTGTCACTTGCTTCCTGCTTTTCCCTCCCGCTGAGACCTCCCGATGCCCGACTGGCTGCTCAATGATCTGACTCACGGCGCTGATGTTGCGTGGAGTATCGTCGCGCTGCGGTTGCTGGTCTCCGCCGTGGGCGGGCTGGCTGTCGCGGGGACGTGCTATGCGTCGCGGCGACATGCGCCTGTCAGTGTCTGGCCGCTCGCTGCGACGCTGGTGTTGCTGACGATTCTCGTCGCGATGACCGCGCTGGTGATCGGCAACAGTGTGGCGAAGGCTTTCAGTCTGGTCGGAGCCTTATCGATCGTCCGCTTTCGGACGGTGGTCGATGACACGCGCGATACGGCCTTCGTGATCTTCGCGGTGGTCGTCGGCATGGGGATTGGATCGGGACAGTTCGGCGTCTGTTTGATCGGCATCCCGATTGTCTCATTGGTCGCGATCATCATGGCCACGAATGGCTCCACGCTTGCGACCGCTGCCACTGAACATCGTTTGGAAATCCGGATGAGTTCGGGCCACGATCCGGTCGCGTTGTTGACCGAGCTGTTTCAGCAGGAACTGGCGAGTTATCGACTCACGCAAATCGTGACGGCGCGGCAGGGCTTGTCGCTCGATCTGCGCTACAACGTCCGCTTGAAGGAGCCAGCCGATCCGCTTGGGTTGGTGAAGTCTCTGCAACAAGTGGATGGCGTTCAGACAGTCGAGGTCCGCGAGGCGTAGGACTCAATCCAAGCCTCTCAGTTTGAATCCCACCCCAACGGGACAAGCCCAGTGGGGTTTGAAGTGCGGCGTCACGCGAGACCCGCTTCTGATTCGTTCGCATGAGAAAGTTGTTCCGTGACCACGTTCTTCAAACCACGTTCAAGCCAGCGAATCCTCGCCGCTCTGTTGCTGATCAGCCTTGCCTCGTGTCGCGACTCGGCGGTCAAAGCCCCGGTGGCGACGAACGTGGTGCAGGGCAAGCAGCCTTTGTCCGCGACTGAGGCTCCCAACGAAGCTCCCGCCCCCAAGCCCGTCGATCCGAGCGACCCCTTCTTCGACAGCGGCCTCGTTCCCGAGATTCGGATCGAATTGAAGAAGTCGCAGGAGACGAAGCTGCGCGAGGATCTGCGGCGTTACGTCAAATGCACGATTGTCGAGACGCTGCCGAACCCGGACAAACCCGATTCACCGCATGAGACGACCTACACCGAGGTCGCGATCAAAGTGAAGGGAGCGGCGGGGAGTTCGCGCGAACTCGACGACAAGCCCGCGTTCACGCTCAACATGAACAAGCACGCCAAGGGGCAGGCCTTTCATGGGTTGGGCAAGCTCCACCTGAACAACTCGGTGCAGGACGAGTCGTATCTGTGCGAGTGGGTTTGCGCGGACCTTGCGCGCGACGCGAAGGTTCCCGCCACGCGAGTGACTCACGCCCGCGTCTGGTTGAACGGCCGAGATCTCGGTTTCTATGTTTTGAAGGAAGGGTTCGACCTGCAGTTTCTGACGAGGCACTTCGGCGACGCCAGCGGCAACTTTTACGATGGCGGCTTCGTGCAGGATGTCGATGCCGATCTGGAGAAGGACTCGGGGAAAGGTCCGGACGATCACAGTGACTTGCACGCGCTCAAAGCCGCGTGCGAGGAACCCGATGCCGCGCTCCGTTGGCCCGCGATCGAGAAGCATCTCGACGTGGACGCCTTCCTCACATTCATGGCCTTCGAGCGGATGACCTGCCACTGGGACGGCTACACGCCGAACAAGAACAACTACCGCATCTATTTCGATCCGAAGGACGGTCGTGCGCGGTTCCTGCCTCACGGCATGGACCAGATGTTCCAAGACCCCGGCTTCCCGATCTTGGAGTTCCCGCCGACGATTGTTTCCAGCGCGGTGATGCACAATTCCGAGTGGCGACAACGCTACACAGCCCGCGTCACCGAGCTGCTGCCGCTGTTCGAGGCCCAACGCTTGCACGAGCGACTCGATGCGATTGTCGCTCGATTGTCGCTCGTCGTTCATCGGCAAGGCGATCACTTCGAGCAAGCTTTCGCCGACCGAGTGCGTGAACTGAAGGAACGGATCGCCGCCCGAGAACCCGCGCTGCGCGAGCAACTGGGGCGAGGTGATCCGACGCCGGTCGAGTTCGATGAGACAAACCAGATCGAAGTGGCCGACTGGTACGGCGCGCAGGAAACGGGAGACGCGTTGCTCGATGAAGTCGATCCGGGGACCGAGAAAATGAAGTACTCGATCCAAGTCGGTGAGTCGGGGCAGTGCGTCGCATCCTGGCGTCGTCGAGTCCTCCTCGCGCAGGGCCGCTATCGAATTGAGGTCCGTTTGAAAACGGAAGGGGTCGAGCCGCGCAGCGACGAGCAAGGGAAGGGGGCTGGTCTCCGCACCTCGGGCGGCAAGCGTGACAACTCTCTAACGGGCGATGCCGATTGGCAAACGATCGGTTACGACTTTGAGGTCACCGATGCCATTCGAGACGTGGAACTCGTGACGGAACTGCGTGCCACAAAAGGCCGCTTGTGGATTGAGCCGAAAGCGCGGCTGATGCGAGTTGTCTCGCAGTGACGGCGATCTGTGGTGCTTGGTCCCGGGCTGTTCAAGTCCTACGGATAAAACTGGCGTTGCGGTGCCGCGCCTTCGCCGGGGAACAGGCGGCGGCCTTGATACTCTTGCAGATCGTCACGGAAGCGGCTGTAAGGACGGAGTTGCACGAAGGGGTCGGAGGCATCGAAGGTTCCCGCAGACGGAAGCCTCAATCGCGCGACGGCCAGTGCATCGGAGGCGATGTTGAACTGGCGTTCGGGGTGAAAGCGGCGAAAGGGCAGCTTGACGGTTGTTCCCATCGCGTCGAAGTCGATCGCGTGGATCGGCACCGACCAGCGTTCGGTCACGTTGAAGCTGTTGTCGTCCCGAGTGATCGATCGTCCTCCCTTGGCGAACTTCGTTTCCGTGGCCAATTGCACGTCGATGTTCCCGTCCACGGGGACGACAACACCGAAGCCGTCGAGCGGTTGAACGTGGAGCAGGAGGCCATCGACTTCCGCGTCGCGGTCCCAGTTGGCGACGGTCGCTCGAACATGGAGTGACCTCACGGCACGACGGTGATCGAGCGGGACAAGCAGGGGCAGAACATCAACCGGCGCGATCTCAGACGCGTTGAAAGACAGCCGCCCCGTGTTCGAGGGCGCAATTGTCTCGTGAAGCAGCCTCGCTTCGGGAGCCATCGGCGCGGGAGGAACCGCGTTGTCGAAGACTCGCCCGGCGGGTGCTTCGTTGTTGGCCGGTGCGTTGTTGTCAGCGGGTTCGGAAGAGATGGCTTCATCGTCCGGAACCGGATCGGTCGGACGTGGCAATGGCTTCGCGTCGGTGAACGAAAGCGGATCGACGGACTGCACGAGTCCCCACGCAAATCGACTTTCAATGGCGATGCCGGGAACTTCAGTACGCAGCACGAGCGAATCGTCACTCGACTTCGGAGAGAGGACGCCGCGCGGCGTGCGACCATCGGTGAGCGTCACCATCACTTGCGTGTTCAGCAGCACATCGCAGTCACGAAGTGACGCGGCTGTCGCGAGAACCGGGTTGATGATCAGGAGGCAAGTTGCCGCGAAACAGCAGAACCGAGAACGTCGCATGGTGGCACTCGCTGCGTGAGGAAGGAACCTCTTGCGAACGAAGCAACCGGGATACCGGAACTGGGACGATAGCGATGGAAACGTTCATCCTGCGCCGGGATTGAGACTTCCGTCGTCGTCGTCACGCGCGGGGCGGTGCGTGATTTGCCGTGGTTGTTGACGAACGGCAACAGCGTGTTGACGAAGGGCAACATTCTGGAATACGGCGTTCGTCTCTGACGCTGCGTCGAACGGAGGCGTTGTGATAGTTCAGGGCAGGGCGGAGCGGGTCCAGGTGCCGGGGACGACCTGCATGGTGTTACCGGCGGCGAAGCCCGGTGGTGGATAGTGAATGTGCGTGGGCCGGTACGTGAACTTAGCGTCGCACGTACCGTCGTCTTGAAAGGTTGTACAGACGACGGAGCCATCGAAATAAGACTCGGCAAGATTGAACGGCAGCCTCAATTGGCCCGAGACGTAAACCAACCCTTTGATCAACGACGGGTAGGTGTCGCTCGTGTCAGTGTCGATCACACTGTTGTAGGGAGCGCCGGTCGGATTGAAGTTGGTGGCCAGAGTGACCTCGTCAAGTACCGCTTGAGTCGTCGTAAACTGCACGTTTCCTCGCACCAGCAGCGCCGGATAGTTGGGGCTGACCGGAGTCCAAGAATTGGAACCACTAATCTTGCATGTCGTTCCCGGATTGATGAACACCAGCGTTCCCACAATGCGCGAATAGTCGAGCGTGAGATTCTGTCCCTGACAGTCGATCACATAGATCCCCTCGGCGTTGCGGGTTGATCCAAACGGGTTCAAGGTGGGGGTAATCACCTGCTTATTGATCTGGCGCGTTCCCAAGTACAACGGGATGCTGGCGATGTCGATCCAAGTGCCGTTGGCGAGATAGTAGTCGAAGGCTGTGTTGCCCGGCATTTGGCGCGGTGCAATACCTGTCGTCTTGGTGAGCATGACGTTTCCCGCAATGCTGCCCACCGCCTGAGCGCTGCCAGCGATGGCCGAGGGAGTGGCGCTGGCCGAGATCGAACCGTTCGAGCTGACGAACTGATTGGTTGTGAGGTCGCAGAACGAGTTGAGGGTGATGTCTCCGTTGCAATGCAGCGACGCTTCGAGGGAGGTCAGTCCGGCGTCAGTCGGCTGCAAGAGGACGTTTTCGATAAATGTCGCCCCCCCCGCGCGGCCGATCCCGTAGATGCGCACGCCGTCCGCCGGATTGTTGTTGAGATTGCCATCGAGATCGACGAACCGCCAAGCGATCGTGCCACCATTCATCGCCAGCGGTGTCGCCGGGTATTCGGTGTTGTTGGCATAGGTGGTGCGCCACGCTGGGGTCGAGCGGATTCGGCGAACACCCTCTTCGGCGGCGGCGCGGGCGAGCAGCGCGGCGTTCTCGGTGTTGCGCGTGTTCTGGGCGGAGCGGACTCCCAGATGGGCGACCGACAGACCGCTCAGTCCCACGAGTGTGACGATCATGGCGGTCGTCATCACACCGACGTACAGAGTGCCTCGCCGAGGATGAGGCGTTGTCCTGCTGCGAGCGGTCGTCGATGAG
>JAYVDI010000098.1:0-10125 GCA_043749505.1 Schlesneria sp.
GGACTGACGATCAGTGAAGACAGACTGTTTTGGCGAGAGTATTTTCTAACTTCGCTGGCTATGACCGCTGCTCATTTCGCGACCACGTTCGTGGTCGCCTGAGGTGCTACCGGTTTCACGGACAGTCCAACGGCTTATTCTGGATGATCCAGAGAAGGAGTCGGGATGTCACGGAAAGCGGTTCAGAAGGCGAAGCCGTCGCGATGTTGTTGGATGGGCACTCGGCACCTTCGGTGGCGGAGCGGTTGGGGTTGTCCAATCCCAGTCTCTTGTATCGCTGGAAGAGTGCTCAGATGGAACAGTCGGGACCGGTGGGGGCGTCGCTCGAAGCACGGGTGCAGGAGCTCGAAGTCGAACTCGCGCGGGTGACTCGCGAGCGAGACATCCTCAAAAAAGCGTTGGTCATTTTCGGCCGCAGCGAATGACCGACGTGTATGCGGCCGTGGAGGCGATTGTGCGAATCAATGACCAACAGACGAGCGCGGTGTGTGAGGTGCTCGAGATCTCGGCGGCGATGCGGCTCTCGCTCGATTGCGCGAACGGCTGAAAAAGCGCGGCCTCAAACTGATGCTCGACTTCGTTCCCAACCACATGGCTCCCGATCATCCGTGGGTCGGGCAGCATCCCGACTACTTCATCGGCGGAAGCGAAATCGACTTGGCTCGTGCGCCGCGGAATTACTTCCGAGTCCCAACGAAGAACGGTTCGCGATTGTTCGCTCACGGACGGGATCCGTATTTCGACGGCTGGCCGGACACGATCCAACTCAACTACGGCAACCCGGAATTGCAACAGGCGATGATCGGCGAACTGCTCCGCATCGCCGGGCAATGCGATGGCGTGCGCTGTGATATGGCGATGCTCGTCCTGCCCGAAGTATTTGAACGCACTTGGGGCCAGCGGCGAGAGTTGTTGCGGCAAGCCAGGAAGGATGTCGGGAAAGTTTTCATCGTCGCCTTGATCTTGGATTCGATTTACCAAGTCGTTGTGCATTCTAGCATTTACACGCTGGAGTTGCCGATCACGGCCACGGTGATGGCAATTGTTCCCTATGCCATCACTCGCGGAATTGTCACACGCATCGCACGACGCTTGGGCGTGAAGCCCGTGAGCGGTGAGGTTGGAAACCAAACTGTGTTGAATTTGCGGCGCTTGGTGCCACGGATTTGGGGGCACGCACGGCTCTCGTCACCCGTGATAAGTTCGGCGGCATGGCGGCGAACGACGGGCCGGTTCCCGTGCGGACGCTGGCTCATGCGGCGCGGCTGATTCGCGATGCTCGGCAACTTGGCCAATACGGGATGAATGTGAGCGAGCCGACGCTGGATTACCCCCGACTGCTGGCGCGGGTTCGCGAGGTCGTCGATGATGTCCGTGCGCATTCCGTGTTTCGCCAACAGATTGATGCCGCCGGTGTGACCGTGTACGAGCAGGCCGGTGTCGCACGCTTCATCGACGGACACACCATCGAAACCGCAAGTGGTCTGCGGCTTCAGGCCGACAAGATCATTCTCTGCACGGGTGGCGTGAGCCGGCGACTTTCCGTTCCCGGCTTCGAACTGACGAACACTCACAGCGACGCCTGGGAACTCACCGCCGTCCCGCCGTCGATGTTGGTCATTGGCGGCGGAGCCACGGGCGCGCAAGTGGCTTCGATCTTCAACGCCTTCGGCTCGCGAGTCCAACTCTTCCAAACTGGCCCGCATATTCTGGCGACCGAAGACGAAGATGTTTCCGCAGCGGTCGCGGCGGCCTTCCGGCAATCGGGAGTCGTGGTCCGTGAAGACTTCGGCACGATCGAATCCTTCGAGAAGACACCGAGCGGCGTGCGCATGAACTTTTCCAAGCACGGCGAGCGGCACAGCGTCGAGGCATCGCTGGCGGTCGTGGCGGTCGGCTGGGTCGCCAATACTGCGGGGATGAATCTCGATGCTGCGGGTGTCGAGTTCGATCATCGTGGATACGTTCGGGTTGACGCTTACCTGCGGACATCAACACCGCACATCTTTGCGGCCGGGGACATCACCGGACGCCTGCTGCTCGTCCCGCAGGCAGTCCAGGACGGATTCGTGGCGGCGACGAACGCCGTGCGCGGCGAGGACACGGCGGTCGGTGAGTTGGTGACACCGATCGGCAGCTTCACCGACCCTGAGTACGCCCAAGTGGGACTCACCGAAGCGAAAGCTCGTGAAGTACACGATGTGCTGACATCGGTTTCACAGACGACATGCAGCAGCGTCAGATGGAATACAAACATCACGGCGACGAGCTCGTCCCTCGCCAGCAGCGATTCAGCCAATACACGCGCTCGCTGATGAAGGCCCTCAACGTCCCGGTCATCAATCAATGGGGACTCCGCCCCGCCGTCGTGAAAGGGACGAAGGAGATCACGCCGCTGACCGCCTTCCGCGACCTCGACAAGTTGGGGTTGTTGAACAACGTCACCACATTCAACTTCCACCTGCACTTGCCGCATTACGAAGTGACCACCCAGGACGCGAAGTCGGTGCATGTCTTGGGGCGGCAACTCATCGACCCCGACCGCCCGCACCCCTTCACCGCCGCGGGCAACAAGGAGTTCAACTGCCTCCTCTGGTTGCCGCCAAACGAACAACGAGCCGGCGACATCCTGCTCATCGACTCGACTCACTTCACCACGCTCTTCGGCGGCACGGATAGCCTGGAAACTCTTTGGCGAAATCTCGCGATGATGAAATGAGGGCGGGAGAGACTCCCGGTGCGGGCCTTTCAGCTATTGCCTCCCGTGCTGCTTATCTCGTTGCTCGTGGTCTCCTCGACGGCACGTTGTCATTACTGCTGCAACTTGGCGCGGAGCGATCAACGGAGTTCCTTGCCGGTCTCGATGTTTGAGGAGTGATTCGCGCATGACATGGTTGCAACGCTATCAATTGAAACGGACGCTTCGTCAGTCGCTCTGGCTGTTGCCAGCGGCCGCGATTGGCGTTGTCGTCGTGTTCGCGCCGCTCATCCGTTGGCTCGATCGCGCAACGGGCTGGAGTTGGTATCGCCTCACTCCGGACGGTGCGCACACCATTCTGGGAGCGTTCACGTTGTCGATGCTGACGTTCGTCGTCTTCGTGGTGTCGTCGCTGTTGATTGTCGTGCAGTTGGCCAGCGCGCAGTTGACGCCGCGCATCACCGCCAGAGTGTTCGCGGATCGGCGATTGAAATGGGTTCTCAGCATCTTCACGTTCGCCTACACGTAACACCATCGCCGTGTCGGGACGCATCGACGACACGGTGCCACAGTTGCCGGTGATGTTTGCGATCTTCTGTAACCTAGCGTGCATTGTCCTCTTTTTTTGGTTCGGGCAATGGCTCGAAGAATCGCTGCGGCCGATCTCAGTACTGCGGACAGTGGCCGAGGAAGGCCGCGCCGTGGTCGAGCATGTCTATCCCGATCCCTTTGATCCCGCCGAAGTGAAACCGGGGAATTCACCGGCATCTGCCGCCGATTTCGTAGCTGTCGAGCAAGTCGCAAGATCAGATGTCGTCCTGGCGTTTAGTCAGAGCGATTTGCTGGCACTGGCCGAGCGTGCCGAAACCGTCATTGAGTTGGTGCCACAAGTCGGCGATTTTGTGGCCCGTGGTGATCTGTTGTTTCGTGTTCGCAGCGGCGGCCGTCCGGTCGATGCCCGAGCTCTGCGGGCCTGCGTCGCCATCGGTTCCGAGCGCACGATGGAACAAGATCCGCGTTTCGCGTTTCGCATCATGGTGGACATCGCCAGCAAAGCGCTGTCGCCGGCCATCAACGATCCGACGACCGCCGTGCTGGCGTTGGATCTGATTCATCACTTGCTGATGCACGTCGGCAAGTGCCGGCTCGACGCCGGGCAAACGCTCGATGCCCACGGCCGACTGCGTTTGTGCTACAGGACGCCGGATTGGACCGATTTTGTAAGCTTGGCCGTCACGGAAATCCGCCATTTCGGTGCGAGCAGCATGCAGGTGGCGCGGCGACTTCAGGCCATGCTTGAGCATCTGCTGAGTGTGTTGCCCGAAGCGTGCCATGCGGCATTGCAACAAGAACTCAGCTTGCTCCGGTGCGCGATCAAACGCCATTTTCCCGATGACGTGGATCGCACTCAGGCTCAAGTTGGTGACTTCCAAGGCATTGGCAGTTCGGAGTCGTCGTAGCGTCAGAAGTCGATCCTCACACGCAAGCTGAAGAGTGGCAATGCTCCCCACGGCACAAAACAACCAAAACCTACCCCAATGTTCCACCCCCACGAGTGTCCACGAAGGGAACGGGAGAACTACGTTGAAAGATCCGGCGAAATCGATTCCGCATCCATTTCACGCTGGCCGAGATGCCTTTGATGCTGATGACGACAAGGTTGATGAGGCGGAGGACAATTGGCTACGTAGGTGATGCTTCAGCGTATTCCACTCTTCATGTTCATTGCCCACCCTGAGTAGCGTTGTGCGGAAGCACACCCTACTTCATCTTCTCGTTCAACTTCTTTGCCGCTTCGTGATCGGTCTTCTGTTTGAGGACCTCATCGACGAGCTTCTGGGCGTCGGCCTTGCGGTCGGATAACAAAAAGGTTTCGGCGAGGTGGATTTGGAGGTCGGGGTCTTTGGGTTTGAGTTCGAGGGCGGTTTCGAACTCGGCGATCGCGCGGGGGTATTGCTTCAGGCCGCGGAGGCTTTCTCCCAAGAGGCGGTGGACGTCGGCGTCGAGGACGTCGATGTGCAGCGTCAGTTTGGCGTACTTGAATGACTCGTCGAAGTTGCCGTCGGCGAGGGCCATTTCGGACAGGGCTTTGCGTGGGGCGGGGTCGTCGGCTTCGAGGTAGAACAGCTTTTCGAGGGCCTCGCGACGGCGGGCCTTGTCGCCCGTCAGCTTGGCGGCGGCGGCCGTCCCCTTCCACCAGTCGCTGTTGTCCGGGAAGTGCTGCTGGCCGAGTTCGCACAAGGCAAACGCCTCATCGGGAAGCTTCTGCTTCAGGCGGACTCGCAGGAACAGTTCGAGGAGGTGCCGGTTCGGATGCTCTTTGTTGAGGGCTGGCTCCATGACTTTTGCGGCTTCGTCCGGCTTGTCGTCTCGCAATAGCAAGGCCCCGACGACAAGAGCGGCGACCGGTTGAGTCGGGTCGCGTTTCAAGACCTCGGTTGCGAGCTTGCGGGCCTTGTCTCGCTCGCGGACGAAGAGCAGCAGCCGCGAGTAGTCGGCGGCGGCTTTCGGGTCGTCCTTGTTCTTCTCGTAAATCTTCTCGATCTGAGACGGCTTGATCTCCGGTTCGGACTCGGTTTTCTTGAGGCCCGCAACCAGCTTGTCGAGGAACTCGCGATAGCCCTTTTCAAAGTCGGCCTTTTCGACGCCGAAGACTTCGGGGATCGCCTGGTCGGTCGTGCGGTTGCGGCGGTAGGCGTCGAGCAGCTTCGCCAGCGATGGCTCGCCGAATCGCTCGACCATGTACTCGGCGTACAACACGCTCTGGCAGTACGCGAAGTTCCAGTTGGCCTGATTGCCGGCGCGGATGAAACCCATGCTCAGGTTGTCGAGGTTTTTCAACTCACCCTTGGGGACGCGGTCGAGCAGCAGCTTGTTCCACTCGACCGGCCGCGGGTAGCCCTCGGAGCGGACGGCGAGGGCCTCGGTGTACCAGTGCGGGATGTTGAAGTTGGTTTGCTGGAGCGTGAGGATGTGAACGAACTCGTGCTTCATGACGCGCGCCCAGTTCAGCGGCTGCTCCATCCCCGAGGGACTGGTCATCGCGATGATCGAGCCGGTCGAGGCTCCGATCGTCTGGACCCACGGCAGGCCGACCATGCGGGCGCTGAACCACTGATGCCCGTTCAGTCCCTTCGCTTCGTTGTAGATTTCGATCTGCGTGCGGCTTTCCGGCTCGAAGCCGAACAATGTCGTCAGTTCGGGATAGACCTCTTCGAGGTACTCAGCCATGTACCGCGCGAGCAGTTTGTCGAGCTTGGCATCGGCCCGGATGACGAAGTGTTCGGTCGTCACCGTGCTGTAGTCATCGAGCACCTTCAAGACCTTCCGCATGTTGCTGACCCGCACGTGATACGGGTCGGCCTTGAAGGCGTCGTCGAAGACCCGTTTCGCGTCGTCCATGCGGCCCGTCTGCATGTAGACCTGCCCGAGCGCCGTCTTCGGCTGCGAGAGCTGTGGCATCAGCACGATCGCCTGTTTGAAGAGCGGCTCGGCGATCGCGTGCTGTCGAAACCGATCGACCTGCTCGCCAAGTGCCGTCAGAAAGTAGCCCGGCTTCGGATTGCGAGTCGCCACCTCGACGACGATCTTCTCGAACCGAGTCAACTGTAGTCCGGTCGCTCCGCCGACCAGAGTTCCCGCGCTTTGAGTAGCTCGCTGTCCCGCCGGCGGAGCGTCGGGACTACGGTTGTCGGCCAGCAGCTTGAGCAACTCCTCCGGCTTCAACCCCGCGATCCGATCGAGGTTGTCAACGAGCACCTTCAACCGCGAAACATCGGGCCAGCCGTCCTGCAACATCCGCAACGTCGCCACGAGTGCCAGCGTCTTCTGATCGACGGGGTTGATCTCCATCGCCTCGGTCAGCAGTTTCTCGGCTGCTTCGGCGTCACGGAAGTAGAGCTTCGCTTCGGCCAGTGCCCGCAAGGCTCCCGGAGTTTTGGGAGCGATCTCCAAGGCCCGCTTGGCTTCGTCCTCGACCTCGTCCCAGTTGTACTCACCGACGGCGGACTGCGCGAGGAGGACATGCACGTCGGCCGCGTTGGGGTTGATCGTCAGCGCGGCCTTCAGTTCGGGAATGCCCTGCGCCCGGTTGTACTTTTCAAGCAGCAGTCGTCCCGCCAACTGATGAGCCTGCCAGTAGAGCTTATCCGCCTTGAGTGCATCCTTCGCGACGGTATTCACACAGAAGTCGAAGATCTGCGTCACGCTGTGCCAGCGCGCGTACTGGGCAGCTCCCTCACCGACGAACAGCAGCGGCTCGGCCGTTGTCGGCTGCTTACCGTTGTAGTAGCGGACAAACCAGCGGTAGCCGGTATCCGCCTTCGCGATCTCGCCCCTCTCGGTCCACAAATGCGCCTGAATGAGCCGCGCCTGCAACTGGTTGCCGTCGAGCTTCAACGCCGTCGCGACAGAAGCATCTGCGTCGTCGTACCGCCCCCGCTCGAAATGAAACTTCGCGAGGAGACCATGCAGCTCGGCCGAGTCCTCCTTCGCCGCGATCGCCTCGTTCAACACCTTCTCGGCGGCATCTCGGTCTCCCTGAGCGAGCAACGCCTCGCACCGAGCCTTCGCCAACTCAACGGCATCCACGTCTTTGGCCGCGTTCTTTGCGACGGAGTCCAGAATTTCGAGAGCCTCGCCATACCGGCCTCTCTGAAAATGCTCGTGCGCTGCGGCGAGCTTGTCTGCGGGAGCATCGGCTGCGGCGACATTCGTTGCGATGGTAAACAGCGACAGCACACAGGCCGTCGCAAACAGCAATCGCGTCATGGTCGAGACTCAACAGACACGGGGGATGAAGCAGGTTCGGACGCTACTGTAACTCAAGGCGACCCGCAACGAAGACTCCACCCACCCTGTTTTGAAACTGGGAAGAGCCGTGAAGACTCCACGCACCCTACGGCTTGATTGCCGCAAGAGACCCGTGGCCTTAAGACCTGTCCAAAAACAATGTCGTCTTTCGCTCCGCGAAAGAACGCCCTTTCGCGGAGCGAAAGGCGACAAACGACGGCATCATCCTTGGACAGGTTCTTAGGCGAGCGGCAAGACTTGGTTTACCCAAAGTAGACGTGTCACTCCGTGACACGAACCGTTCCCGCCACGGAGTGTCGGGGCTACTTTCTCCTGCCTTAGGGCTTACGCCTCACGGCTCGCCTAAAACAATCTCACTCAGACCTCGTGAGGTCTCTCACGCGACGGCGGCGCTGCTGGCGGCTGCGGTCAGTGGCGGAAGCACGATGATGTCGGCGAACTCGGCGGACTGTTCGGCGCGGAAGCCGTGGTGACGGAGCAGTTCCAACACGGCAAGGAAGATGCCGATGATCTTGCTGCGCAGGTTCGAGCCTTCAAAGAACTCTGTGAACGAGACGCGGCCGGATTTTCGCACACGGGCACCGATCCGTTCGATGTAGGTCGCGATCGGTGTGTCGTCGTAGCGGATGCTCGATGTTTCCTCGACGTGCTTTTTTTGGAGCACACGCGACAAGGCACTGACCAAATCCCAGAGTTCGACTTCCTTGATCGGATCGGCTCCGTGGTCCTTGGCCGATGTCGGACGATCGTCACTCAGACGCGGATAGCGTTCCTGCCACTCGGACGCATGCTGTTCGAGGGCGATCGCGGCGTCCTTGTATTTCTTGTATTCGAGCAACTGCTGAATCAGCTCGCTGCACGAATCATCGGCCAGAGAAATTTCCGCCGGAACTTCTTCCTCCTCGGCGCGCGGCAGAACCTGCCGACTCTTGATTTCAACCAGTGAGCTGGCCATGACGACGAAGTCGCCGACCAGATCGAGGTCCAAGAACTCCAGCACATCCAAAAACTGCAGAAACTGACCAGTGATCTTGGCGATCGGCAGTTGGGCAATGTCCACCTCGTTCCGCCGCACCAGATAGAGGAGCAGATCGAGCGGCCCGGTGAAGAGATCGAGTTGAACTCGGTAGTCGGCCATGCGGCTGTTCTCGCCGGACTGGAGGGAGGTTCACGACTTGTAGGACGGGTACTCTTGCCCGTCAGCCGCCGCATCGCATCTTCATTTTTCTGCCGCTCTCTTTCTGTCTCTCAGTTCTGATCGTGCCAACAGAAAGTAGACAGAAAGAGAGCGGCAGAAAAATGAAGACCGGGCGAACTCTCGAATGGGATGATTCACAATCTTCCCGCATTCCGCTGGGGAGGGTGAGGACTCCTCCCCCAACGACGCTGTTCGTCTCGATTGTCCTTATCGTCATAACCGGCCGGTCGAATCCAGCCGAGGAATGCCTGTGGCCGATTCCGCCAGCGAATGGGCGGGTGCAGTCGCCAATTGGTGGTAGCCCTGTCGCTCCGCGACAGGAAGCGAGAATGCACGAGTGGCATTTGCTATTCATTCGAGGTAACTCGACAGATGGAAGTCTGCTGTTGATCGCGCTTCCTGTCGCGGAGCGACAGGGCTACCTTCTCGGAATCACTTGTCTCGCAGTGTTTCTTGAGGGGGCCACCAATTGACGACTGCACCCGCGAATGACCGGGCGCGGTGTGGTCGGTCGACAGATTGGCACGGAGGGGCGTAGAGTCGTAGCAAATGTTGAACTTCAAGTACGCCCAACTCGGCTGGAAGCGGGTGATTCGATGAACGATCTGTTGTTTCGCGGCTGGCGACTCATGACTGCGACGGTTCGATGCTGTGCCGGGCGTCGGACGGTTGGCCTGACTCTCGTGATCGTGATCGTGGCCGTCTGCCTGATGCAGGTGGGTCACGCGCAGCGGCGGAATCCCGGGATCATGCCGTCCGACCGCAATGGCGTGCCGACGTGGGAGGTCGATCCGGCGTTCAAGGAGGACGTCTTCACGTTCGTCCGCATCAAGTACAACTCGTACCGAAGCTGGAGCCGGTGGGCGACCGACTTTCCCGACAGCGACCTCAACTTTTCGTACCGATTGCAGCAGCTCACGTCGCTCAAGGTCGATCCGAACGGCCGCATCCTCGAACTGACCGACCCCGAACTGTTTCGCTATCCGTTCGTCTACCTGATCGAACCGGGCGACCTCGAATTCGACGGCGACGAGGTCAAGTCGCTGCGGCGCTATCTGCTCAACGGCGGCTTCCTGATGGTCGACGACTTCTGGGGGGAGGCCGAATGGTCCAACTTCTACTACGAGATCAAGAAGGTCTTCCCCGACCGCGAGCCGATCGAACTGCCGCTCGATCATCCGCTCTTCCACTGCGTCTACGATCTGAAGGAGAAGCCGCAGGTTCCCAGCATCGGCCAGGCCCTGATGGGCCGCAGTCAGGGGATCACATGGGAACGCCCCGACGCAAAGGAGGTCCACTACAAGGGAATCTTCGACGACAAGGGCCGCCTGATGGTCATCATCTGCCACAACACCGACCTCGGCGACGGCTGGGAGCGCGAGGGCGAAGACCCGTGGTACTTCACCGAGTTCTCCGA
>JAYVDI010000099.1:0-15856 GCA_043749505.1 Schlesneria sp.
ATCCCGAGCCTGCCGCGCCGAATCGGCCACGATCACCCCGGCAATCACCGCCTGCTCCCGATTCAACGCCTGATAGCCAAACACCGCCATCACGCCCCCGCTGTTTCATGTCCCCTCGCGCACCTTCTTCCGGTTCCCATTGGCGTCGTACTCGAACGCCGTCACAAACCCTTCGGCGTCGAGGGACTGAATGACTCGCCCCGCCCCGTCCGTCCGCAGCTTTGTCGTGTGACCGAGAGTATGCGCGACGCTCGTTTCGAGAGCATGTTCCTAGCCAGCAAGGTTGACATTCACTTCAAAGAGTCCTGACCCCTTTGTTCTGTTCTGACCCCTTTGTTCTGTTCAAAGAGTCCTGACCCCTTTGTTCTGTTCCTTTGTTCTGTTTGACCCCTTTGTTCTGTTCGGCGCATTCTCTGACCCCATTGATTTGCTCCAGTTGACAAGTTTTTAAGACCGTCGCGGACCCCTTTCATTTGTTCGAAAATGCTTCTTGAACCAGCTATTGACCAGATTCAAGACCGTCGCCGCCCCCTTTGATCTGTTTGCGCTCAATAGTAAAATCGCAGTGACCATCGGAATACTCATGGACATACAAATCCAATGACCTCCATCGAGATGAATATGTGAACTGCCGCATCCACGGGTCAACAAGATCAACAGTATTGTCTCGAACAAAGACATCATCTGGCTCACCGAGGAGGTCGACGATCCCCCCAAGACCGTTCGCGCTGCGCTGGATTGCCTCGATGGCGTGTTTCTCAGTCTCATATACGTAACTCAATGAATCTTCTCCATTTATGTGTGGCTAATTGCATCTAACGTACTATTTCTTCTTCTTCTTCGACCTACACGTGCCTCCATAACGTATATCCAAGAAACACTTCTGCAACCCGGAACCGAAGTTTCGTTCGACATAATCACTACAATCTGGCTGGCCGACTCGCTTTTGCACTTCAACAGTTGTTACTCCACAGTCGTATCGGCAACAAAACAAGTCGTCATCCTTCTCGTCGCGACACTCCCAGATGAAGTCGCCGCACATACTTGCAAACACGGTGGTTTTTAATTTGGAGCAAGTGGAAGCGACCTTTCCTTTCGAGCGGCAACATGCTTCCGCGACATCTAGTTGGCAGCTGGTGCAACAGGTCCCCATCATCCACGCAAATGTTGTGCATCGCCCATCCGACACACCCGGGCCGGTACCTGATCCAGGGAACAACCCAGTACATGCCCCGGTTGCAATAGCGCATGCATTACCGTGTGGATCGATGCGTGCAGGGACGAACCACGCCGAATATGTGTTCCAGCCATCCGGATATTCAATCGGATCATGGTTCGTGAACCGGCCGAGTGAGACGCTGTAGTAGCGGCCTCGAAAACAGTTAAAAGCGGATTCTGTATCGAGGGTTCGGCCGGTGAAGAGGGTTCGATTGGGGGTTTGTGGGGTGGGGCCGGTGGGTGTGCCTGCGGGGTTGTGGGTGGTGGCGGCTCCGTAGGGGGTGTAGGTGTAGCGTTCGACGGGTGCGCCGGTGGCGTCAGTGAGGGTGTTGGTGCTGTATTGGCGGTTTTGGTGGTAGTAGAGAGTTGAAGGTTGGGAGTTGAGGGTTGAGAGCAGGACCAGAGGCTCGTCGATATATGAGCCGTGGGTCATGCGAGTGCTCACAGCGAGCGATCCCGTTCCGGTTGCAACGTACTCGGCGATGACTTGTTGGCCGCTCAAGGTATAGATCGTGTTTGTGGTTGATGACGGATCGTTGCCCGTGGCTAGCGTGGTGACGGACTTGGCGACTCTTCGGCCGAGGGCGTCGTATTGGTAGGTGGCGGGTTTGAGGTGTTCGTTGCCTGATTGGGATTCGGCTCCGTTTGGGGCGAAGGCGCTGAGCATGTTGTCGGGGTCGTAGGTGAGGAGGCAGCCTCGTTCGTCTTGGGTGAGGTTGCCCTTGGTATCGTGTTGAAGTGCGGTGGGGGTGTTGGCTCCGGCGTTGGTGAGGGATGCCAGTTCGTGCGTGGGGCCGTGGGTTCTGGTTTGGGGCGAGCCGTTGTTGGTGAACGACTGCCAGTCGTTGACGGGGCTGAGTTGCCACTGCTGGCTGTCGCCGTTGGTCTTGGTCCAGTTGGTGAGGCGGTTCTGCGGGTCGAAGCCGGTGGCTCCGGTGGACCAACTGTGGGCGGCCATGACGCCGGACCTGGTTTCGCTCGTCGGGTTCTTGTTCTCGTCGTAGGTGTACGAGAGCGTTTCGACGTTCGCCGCCGCGATGGTCGTCACCATGTTGTCGGCGGCGTAGGCGCGAGTCGTTTCAACGCCGTTGCCGTAGAGTCGCGAGGTCTCGCGACCACCGTTGTCATAGGTGAACGTGGCGACGGACGACGCGACGGCGCTTGGCTCGGTCAGTGTGACCGACGCGAGTTGGCCTCGATTGGTGTGAGTTCGGTTCACGAGCGTGCCGTCCGGATAGGTGAGCGAGTTTTCTCGACCGGCCTGATCGTAGCCACTCGTCACCGTGTATGTCTGCCCGAAAATGGCCAGCGTCTCGGTGAGCTTGCGGCCGTTTTCGTAGGTGAAGGTGACGGTGTTGGAGTAGCGGCCCTTCACGGCGGTCAGCATTTTTCCGGCGGCGTCATACGTGAAGGTGTCTTGGTCGGCGATGTTGCCGGTAACGAAGGGGCCGAGGCCAGTATTGGGAGTGGCGATGGTCGAGTTCGCCAGCGTGCGGTATTCGCGAGCCAGCATCCGCCCAGCCATGTCATAGACGAGGGCGGCGGTCTCTCCCAACCGGTCCTGTTTGGAGACCGCTCGCCCCGCCGCGTCGTAGGCGGTGGTGGTAAACCCACAATTCGCATCGCCGGGGTTCTGCCCCGCCACATGATCGGGCCAGACGATCTTGGTGCGACGACCAAGCTGGTCGTATTCGTAAGAGGTCGTTTGGTTCTCGGCGTCTGTCATCGAGAGTTCGAGGCCACCGGCGTCGAACGTAAACGAAGTCGTGGCGTTGTTCCGGTCCTTGGTCTCAAACCGCCGCCCACGAGCATCGAAGTACGAGTACGTGATGTTCCCCTTGGCGTCGGCCTGAGCCAGCACATTGCCTGCGAGGTCATACGTCGTTGTCCGGGCGAGGTTGCTCAGCAGTTCCTGAGTATCGCTGCATGAGACATCGCGGTTGAGAGCGTCATACACACAGTCCTGCCCGACGCCATTCGGGTCTCGCACCTTCTTCCGATTGCCGTTGGCGTCGTACTCGAACGACGTGACGTGGTTCTCGGCATCGACCGACTCGATGGTTCGCCCCGCGCCGTCGGTGCGCTGTTTGGTCGTGTGGCCGAGAGCGTTGGCACTGCTCGTTTCGAGGACGGCTCCGTAGTCCGCGACGGTCACAACGGTGTCATGCGTGGTCGTGCTGGAGACGACGGCGGCTCCGTTCGCGTCGAGTTGCATGGACCTCACCGCACGGCCGAGGCCATCCTTGATCGACAGCGTTCGTTCCCCCTCGGGGTTCGTGACAAGAGCCGCATTCCCATTGCAGCCGGTGCCAAGATTCAGTCCGGCCAAGTGCTGGCTGAACTGTTGATCGAGGCCCACGCCATCGGTCAGATCGTCGTCGTACTGGTAGCGGGTCGTGATCCCTTCCGTCGCTGCGATGCCCTCGTCTCCCGCGATCGGCGGATCGGTAAAGACCACCGCCCCGCGCGGCGTGAGCCAAACCGTCCGAGCGACGGGTCGGTTCCGCAGGTCATACTTCGTCGTCACCTCTTGCAGCGTCTTCGCGTTGAGCGGATCGGACGTGTTCTCATGCGAGAGGACATCGGCGACGGTCGCCTGATGAACGACGTTGCCGTTCCAATCCGTCCGCGTGATCGTGCCGTGGCCGAGCGGATCGACGCTCAGTTGGACTCGACCGCAGCAGTTCGGCCGCAGCGTCTGCCAAACGTGGCCGCGTGCATCGGTCTTGCTGATCTGATGCCCGGCAATGTCATAGACGTAGGACTCGGTGGCGGCTTGAGGAGTCCCCGGAGCTTCCGTCCGAGTCGTCGGTCTGCCTCGTCCCGTATAGGTCATGACCGTCTTGGCAGTGTTCACACCGTTGGTGTCGTTCGCGTCGAAGTAGCGCGGCGAGCGAACTTCAACCACCTGTGAGGCGGCGTTGTAGATCGTCTCGGACTTCGCAGGAATCGGGGTCAGGGTTCCGCCCGCCAGTACGCTGGCGGCTTGAACCTGCTCAACGGCCCGACCGCGTGAGTCATACGTCGTCGTGCTGGCGACACCCCGAGGATCAATCACCGAAGTCGTCTGACCTTCGGCGTCGTGGATGTGATCGGTAATCAACAGCGTCGTATTGGGGGCGCTCTGCGCACTGCGGGTCGCGGCGAGGACGGCTGCCTGATTGGCGAACGTCACACCCTCAACTGTCGTCTGGACCGAACGAATCAGACGCCCATCCGAGAGATCGTAGGCGTTGTACGTGCGACGACCGTAAGGGTCTTCCGTGGCGAAGAGCTGGTTGTTGGCGTAAATCTGCTTCGAGACCAGCGTCGTCCCGCTCTTCGGCTGGGCGCGAGACTCAATCACCCGTTGTCGGTAGTCATACGCGAACTCGGTCGTTTCACCCGCTCGTGTCCGGATGACGGGATGGTTCGTCCCGTTGAGGTAGGAAACGGTTTCTTCGTAGGTCACGGACGGATCGGAAACCGGAGTCTCGCCCCCTGCCAAGTCCATCACGCCCGCCGCAACGACGGAACGGATTCGGCGTCCGGCGGAATCGTATTCGTGATGGGTCACGACGCCTCGTCGATCGACCTGTTTGACCAGTAGATCAGCAGTGCCGCCCGTGCCGTAGAAGTACCGTTCCGACGAAGCATCCGCATACGAAATCTTCGAGACGCGATTGCTGCCATCGTAGAAATAGGTCGTCTCGTGCCCTTCGGGATCAGTGACAACGGACAGCCGCCCGACGGCATCGTAGGCGTAGAGCGTTTCGGCTCGTGGTGCGCCAGCGGAATCGGCAGGTTGCATCACCTTGATTAAACGATGCTGCGCGTCGTACTCGTAGTCCGTCCGGTTGCCGAGCGCGTCAATGGCTGCGGAGAGCAGATTCTGATGTGCATGACCGACCGGGAAATACTCCCACGTCAGGATGGCATAGTCGTCTGTCGGCGTATCGGGTTGCAGCGTGGTCGTCGGACCGGAAGGACTTGAACCGTGAGAGTTGTGTCCCCCGTGAGGATCGTGTTCACCGTGCGAAGAACTTTCACCACCCGACGATGATCCCGAATAGACGTACTCCAGATTGCCATAATTGATCTGGATCGTCACGGGGGCTTCTTGCAGTCCGACTTCCGTACTGATGCGATTGCCGTGGGCGTCATACGTATGCCGGGTCACGTGCCCTTGGCGGTCCCGAATTCGGACGGGCTGCTTGCGTTCGTTGCGGACCATCGTCGTGAACGTGTTGTCGCTGTGTCCAATCCCAATCGTCCACCCCTCCGCATCCAGAGCATAAAAACGGGTGATGCCGCTGGAACTCGTCGTGTACTGGGCAAACGACAGACCGCTCGAACCGACGGATTGATTTTCCAACTCGCCCACGACTTGGGCACCATACATCGCCCCCATGTAGGATTCGAGGTTGATTGTCGCCCCCGACTTGAAATGGGCCGATGTTCCGGCCAAAAAATCCGCCGGGCGCTGCAGCATCCGACCAGCACCGAGATAAATGTTGTTATAACCAACACCTGAGGGGTCCGGGAAATTGAGATAGGCGACTTCACGTTCATTTCCTTGACCCGTCATCACGATGCGGACCTGTTGCGCTGCCTGATTCAGCAGATACGCGGAATCCGGAGAAAGGTGGTGATACGTATTCGGCGAGAGATAAACTTCCTTGCGGGGATGGCCACGGAAGGTCGTCACGTCGTTGATCGTGAGCTTGGTCTGCATGGAGGCCGTATCAAACGTGTGTGCAAACGTGGAAACACCTCCCCCCGGATGTTGCACTGATTGCAGCATCCCGTTCCCATAGCTGTAAGAAACGGCTTCCCCGTTGGGCAGTTGCACCTGACTGACCACCCAGCAGCCCGCCACCTGTTGTTCCGCGTACGTGAAGGTGAGCGCGTCACCGGCGTCACCCAGCACTTGGGCAATTTGCCACTGCCGTTCGGGGGACTCAGTGATCTGCTCCGGCGTCCACGTCTTGTAATTGACGGCGAATCCGTAACCGGCGCGGTCTCGATAGCGTGTCAGGCGAGCGGCCTTGGAAGAGGACTGCCCAAACCCGGCATATCCAAAGTCGAGGTCGATCACATCGAACTCGAAGGTTGTTCCATCGTGGTTCGTCAGCTTCGCGGTCTTCGCAGCGGCAAAGTAATCACTCGGAGTTGTGGTGTTGGAGGCGTCGGTCAGGAGTTGTCCGGTGGCGTCAAACAATTGGACTTGCTTGATGGTTCGGCGACCGTCGTGAAAGTGGTCTCCGAAGAATCCCAATCGCACCGCAGCCAGCCGGTGTGGGATCAATCACATCAATGAGCTTGTTGGGACTGTTCCAGTCCGTGAAATGCAGCCGGATTTCGTAGTTGTGGAAGAATCCCGCACCGAAGCTTCCCAGATGAGTGAGATCGCGGCTGCGATAGAAGCGGGCAAGCTTGAGAGGTTTCGCGCCGGTTCCGGTCCCGAGAGGACTTCGGCCGGTCGAGCAAGAATTGCAGGAGTCGCCCCCCGCTGCGGCAATGCCCCCGGCATAATCGACGGCCGTGTGAATGTATCGGAAACTGATGTGGTCGATTGTGGAGAACCCGGGCACGACGGTCCCCTCAACACACTCTGGAGAATCGGGGGTAGCAGCCGTCGAGGCAACACCGGGATCGCCATCAGCGCAGCCATCGGGGCAGACATATGTGCTTCCTTGCATGTTGGCGCAGCCCGTAATGGGCGTCAGCGGAACAAGACTTAACGCCTCCTCGGGCGAGATCAGGATTGGCATCGAAGTGCTTCCCCCCGATCCTTCGTCGGGAGGAGTTTCATCTCCATACCCTCCTGAACCTTCGCCACCAGACCCACCCCCTTCGTGGCCACCAGACGATCCACCTTCTCCGTGACCACCGGCCGATCCACCTTCTTCATGTTCTGACTGAGCCAACGCCCTGTTTTTCTGATGGCGCTGCTCGACCAACACGACGGTGGCCACGACGCAGATCAAGCCAAACAAGACCAACGACCAGAATCGCGACCTTTTGATCATTTGCGCAACCATGATGCTCAATCCTTATTTGGCAGGCGGAAACCGAATCGCTTTGAGGGAGAAACTCAGGCAATGGAGATGTGATTCCGTTGCCTAGGCATTCAGTAAATCGTGAAGAAAGACAGACGTTCGCGAACAACACGCGGTCACTTCTTCTGGGGCGTGGTGGCACTCACCAAGGGCGACTTTCGTCCGAGCGTGATATTCACGACATATCGCAACTGGCCTGACGTTACGGGCGAGGCGGCGAGAATATTCACATCGTTGATCGTGCCGGTCGTGCCGATAAAGGTCGCCTTGGCGATCCCCTTTTCGTCGGCCTTCACCGTGACGCTCGTCAGTTGATTGTCGAAGGCACCGCCATCAAACGAAGTGAAGGTGACGGGAGCATCGGCCACGGCGCGTACCGAAAGCGTCGTCGGCTGTCCTTGCTCGGCTTCCAAATATTTCCCTGAAATGCTCCCGATCCTCGTCACGCCCGGCCCCGGTTGGGCAGGCTGCCAAACTCGCCCCGGTTCCACGACGTTCAGGTAGGCGCTGGGGTTGGCCTTGTACGCCGCTGCGTCGAACGGCTGCGGCAGGACCATTGCCGAAATCCGTTCCGGGTGTTTTCCATCACGGAATGCCTCGACAACCGACTTCACCTGCGGATTCGCATCGGGTTCGATCTTGGGAAACGTCCCATAGTCCGCCCCCTTCTGTCGTTTGGATTCCAATTCGGCAATCTTGTCACGTTGACGCTTCACATCGGAGATGGGCCGCCTCACGCCACCGACTTCGACAAACTGATCGCGTGTGATCCGCTTCGGTTCCGGTCGAGCTACGTCTTGGTTCTGCGGTCCAGAACGAAAGAGCCAGACACCCATCGCCATGAGCATCACGACACAGGCGGCGATCACGATCCAATCTCGGCGAGCCGCGCCGCGACGGGGAGCCGGTTCGCTGTGAAGTGTCGGATCGGAGTAACTGGCCGGGGAGCCGGGGTCGGCGAGCGACTCGCTCGCCTGAGAAACGGGGGCGGCGGGCTGGGCCTCACGCGCAGCCGCAGGAGGAACCGGGGGGAGGTTCAGGTCGTCCACAAGTCACCTCATCGGGGGATACGAGTTGGTAGAGCGAGTTGCTGACGGAGCAAATTGTCGGTCGCGAGTGTTGCAGTGAGCTGCACCGCTGAGTGCTGAGTGCTGAGTGCTGAGTGCTGAATTGTTTAGAAAAGAGTCTTCACAAACTGGTCGGCATCAGATTGCCGAATCGAAAAGAAACGATGGTGAAGCAAGCTCATGAAGAGCGGGCGGAATTCCAGCGTGTTCGATTATGAAAGTCAAACACGATCTGCGGAAAAAACCTTCTCCAGCGCTTCGAGGTCACCAACCTGTTGAAATCAAGGTGGACGGTGTGCGGCTCGCGGCTCCATGAGCTTACGAACGTAGATGCACACCGGGAGCCCGGTTGAGGCACGGCTGATGGGAACCAAAGGTCCTCACGGGGTCATTTGATGGCAACCAGCCTTGAGGCCAGCATCGTGAAAAGTACGGACAGTCCGAACAGCGCGGCCCCCCAACAGAGGTCGATGCGGGTTCCGCCGGGAAACGCTTTGAAGGCGACGACCAAGATGGCAAGGACCAGCACATCAAGCATCGACCACTTTCCCAGTTCCTTGAGCCACTCAGAATAGGGTGACGGCAGGTGAGCGGCTCCCGAGGTTTCGAGCAGCAGCACGGTGAGTTTGGTGACCGGGAAGACGATCGAAAACAGTAGCAGGATGGTGCCGAGGAAGAGTTGCCCATCCTCCAGCAAATGCCGCACACTGCCCACCAGAGAATAGGTCTTCGGGGCAAACGACTCTCCGGTGGTGAACTCGACCACGGTTTGCAAAGTCGATGATCCCAGGCTGGGCCGCATCCGGAAACAGGGGGCAGGTAACGAAGCCAGGAAGAGGACCGTGGCTGCCAGGGCAACGTACAACGACCAGTTGGTGTCGGACTTCGCGGGTGAGAGGGCAGGAACGGGTATTCGTCGAGCTGGTGCCATCGCTGTCATGTCCGGATGGTGTGAGAATGTGACTCGTTGAACATCACGCGTTCAAGGTTGGTTCGGTCGAATGCGAAGTGGCGATTGTTGACCGTCGATGCGGGATGACTAATCCGTGTTCACAGGACGCTTGTGGGGTTGCTTAGATTCCGAGCCACGAACGTGATCACGGAAAGTTTCATCCCAGTTGTTAGCCTTGAGCCTATCCACCAACTCTTCACGCGGTATCTCTTGGCCATGTTTGACATGTTGGTAGGACGCCGCCCAATGGAGTGCGGCCTTGATGTCGATGCTTGGCGTCTTACTCGTTTCGTCACCGCGCCAGCCGCGTACTGTCCAACCGGCGAATGTGCCGACAAAAAATGTCAGCGCCATTACCAGCCGAGTCACGGTGGTAAACAGTAGATGTTGAAGCCGGATTGCAGGATCTGGCATTGATCCTCCCGACTTTGCCGCAGCGTTCGCGTTCGGTGTCGAAGCAGGTCCGCTCTTGGCTCCGTTCGTTGCAGTCGCTGGAAATTGAATTTCGGAAAGCAAATCGACGGCTGACGACCAAATGCCTTTCACTCGTTTGATTCGCCAGTGAAATCCAACGGTTGCAGGCAATCGCTGACACTCGTTCCATCCACCAGCAGGCTCACTGCGGGCGGGTGCGGCGGTCGCACTCAATGAGCCTTTGAATTCATTTGATTGTTCGAGGTTACTCGATGGAACCTGATCAGAAACAAAGTTGCCGTCGCAAGCAGTGTTCGGTGGTGCCGGACAGATGGCGAGCGGCTGTTGAACGGCCCATTCAGAGAACAGGTTCGATTCAAGCAGCTTCGAGCAATTCTGCCGCATCGCCTCAGCACGACTCGCAAAGCCGATGAGGAGAATGCCACGCTCGGGCCTGCCACGCAGATCGCGACCACCGTTGTAGTGGCGGTAGAAGACGCACCATTCGTTGTCGAGCGCGATGCATCCACCATACAGATCATCTTGGGCAAGCGAGTTAGGCTCTCGACATGGATCAAGTTGAATCAGATGGGAACGAATCCGATCCGGTAATCCTTTGGAAATCGCGGTGGCTTGCCAAACCCAATAGTTGCCGTCGGGAGGCCGAATCGCCGGATCATAGGCCGCGAACGAGAGTTTCATGCCGTTGTCTCACTGAGTTCACAGGGTTGGAAGTGGGATGACGGTCGTTTTCGGATCGCTCCGTACACTGCTAATCGACGGTCACGCTGAACGTCGGCTCCCCCATGCTGTATTCAGAAAAGCGAAACTCAAAGGGGGAAGAACCCCCGGCGGGAACTCTAATCTGGCTCGATCTTTGCCAGTGTTCAGTTCCTAAATTCAGGTAGGCACGAACAGTGACAAGTCCAACGCCGCCGGTGTTGGAGACAGTTCCGGAGACAATCACGTCGTAGTTAAAGACTCCGACATACTCATACTTCGCCGCACTCGAAACGATCCGGCCAGCCGGTTTCGGCGGCTCCGGTCGCTTGGGCCAGTTGAACCACACCACGAGGACGACGACGATGCCCACGGCCGAGAACACCCACGGAGCGATTCGTTTCCAAATCTCCCGATAGTAAAGTTCTGTGGCTCGCGCCTTAATCCAAATCAGCAGCGGATCAAAGCCGTGAGATTGAAAGCCCGGCGCGGGGACTTTTCTCGCCGTGCCGTTCTCAACGATGATCGTCGTGTGAGAGACCGCCGCGACGGCAAAAAGTTGACACCATTGCCTCGTAGTGAGCGTCTGATGCACCAGCGGTAGGTAATCTCTGGCGACTGCCGTAAGAGCCACACTGGCCCCGAGAAAGTCTGGATACTGATCAGCCTGGGTGAAGACCAGAGCGGTTTCCTTGGGACCGTTCCGCCGGTCAATTACATCCAATACAAATTTGATCACCAGTTCCGAGACGATGCGATGAGTATCGTTCGGCGCACCCAACACGTCGGCGAGATTGACGAGGAGGACAACGATATCCGCCGAAACAATGGACGAGGCCAATGGAGCCAGATGCGCCGGAATTTCCGTCAAGGAGGCACCATTGGCCATGAGCGTGAGAATGTCCTGTCCCGGTGGATCGAACATTCGGATGTCGAGGGGAGGACATTTCAACAGCGTGAAAATGTCGCAATTCGGCAGAGTGAGATGCCAGTCTAGCGATGGCAAATCGCCTGGTAATGTCGATGGTGGCCAGTCACCTGCTTGAAGTTCGGCCCAGCCATTTTGGATATAAATCTGAGTGTGGACGTTCTGCGGATGCAGAATGACGCCTCGATCACCCTGCTGCACATACTGGGCGAGACAGGTCACGAAGACGGTTTTGCCTGCCCCAGAAGTTCCGACGATGGCAATACTGGGCACGATCACGCTCCCCATAGTGAAATGACGGAATCTCGCAGACCATCACACGCGGGTGCGTGTCGCAATCGACCCCAACTGTCTGGTCGCCAGCGGCGCGATTTGGATGAGTGCTGATTGGCAGTCCAACTGCCCAGCCAATCGCCGAGTTGTGTAGCCAGTTCGTGAACCGCAACTTTCACGGCTTCGAGGCGACCGCTCGTTTCCTGTAACGCGCGCACCCGGTCGGCGATCGGTTCGACTTCCGATTCGGAGGCGCGGCCGACGAAATGAAAGGCCGGTACGCGATCTTGGAACAGCGGCCGATACCGTTGGCGGAATCGTTGCCGATCGCGGTTGTCCCAATCGTCACCGCCGGTCACCACCACGTCGTCGCAGAGGTCCGCCAGCCAGTTCTCATGAAAGCGTCGTTCCGTCTGTCCGATTCCCTGCTCGCCCAGCACGACCCAGAAAACTTGGGCGACGGACTCGGCCATATATGCCCGCACGGACTGTTCATGGGCATCGGCAGATTCGCCGATTTGAGCCGCCCCGAATCCTGGTGTGTCTGCCAAGACGAGACCTTGGCGCAAAAGTTCGTGATCCAACTCGACGACAACTCGCGAACAAGCCCGCTCCGCATCGCTCGCCGGGCGATCCACATAATGTGCGAGCATCGACTGGAGATCGTTGGCAGAGTCGGCCTGCTCAACTTTGGTTCGGAAATCGCCTCGAAAGTAGGCCGTCATGCGATACGCCTGTCCCGCCGCGAACTCGACGGGACAGGCCGTACAGGGACCGTTACGTCGCGGGGCGATGTGTTCGCCAAGCAGGGCATTGATGAGCGACGATTTGCCCACGTTGCTGAGGCCAACCACGGCGACGACGTACCGCTCTCGAACACGTTGCATACGAGCGTGGATTCGCAACAGTTGTCGGATCGCCAGATCCAGCGTACCGCCGAGTTCCTGCTGCTCGCGCCCCTTGGCGTAAGCCGCCGATTCTTGAAGGAACAGCAGGAGTTCGGCGATCAGGTGTTCAAGATCGGAGGGACTCATGCAGGAGTCACCTCGGTTGCCAACAGCGCCGCCAATTGATTCCGTGTGGTAGCCAATTGCTGCTTGTGCTCCTCATCCAACGGGCAACTCTCGGCACGGAGCAAGGCAGATTCGATTTCCGCAAGCTCCCGATCACCGCGCTGACGAAACTCATCGAGGATGCTCTCGGAAATGTTGCGGATCAGTGGCAAACGCTCGTCGAGCAGGAACTGATAGACACGTTCAACTTGTTGCTGAGTCTGTTGTCGCAACTGGTCTTTCATCTTGGCGCGTCCAAGCGACCACGCCACGGGCACGGCCAGCGCGCCGAGGCCGATCAAAGTCCAGCCAATTGGCCCAGCCGCTGCCGCCCAGATTGGAATGGTCATGGGAACTGCGGTGGTGGTCACGAGGTTGGCAGCAGTTCCCGTATAAAACATCAGCGCCGCACCAAGCAGCGACGGCGTGGTGACGTAAGTGACCGAGGCTACGGCTGCGGCTTGCGCCGCGAAGATCAATCCGCCTCCCGCTACGGCGACGGCTGTTCCCACGGCCGCTCCGGTCGCCGTGGTCTGGCTGTCCGCTCGCATCCCCGATAATGGGCCAGTCGAATCCCACGTCAATCGGGGATAGGTCGCCTCCAGCTCACGGCAAGCGGCTTGCAATGCCTCCTCAGCCGCCAAGGCATATGGTCGCACCGATGCCTCGATGCTCTCTGTAATTCGCGTAGGGAGTTCTTTCGTTAGCGTCCCCACACTGGCCAATGAGACTTGGTCAATCGCGTCGAGCAACTGTTGTTCGACCGCGCCACGCGCCCCACGCACCTGCACGCCGAATTCGTCGAGGACGTGTTGCCACACCGACTGAAAGCGACGCTCGGCATGGGTGCGCTGAGTCGGAAGGGTCGTCCGCTGGCGTTCGAGTTCGCGCCGCGTCTGCTCTCGCTCTTCTCCCGTCTGACCCGCCAACGAGAGCTCGGCATTGAGGCCCTGAAGTAACGGAGCCACCGCATTGCGAACCCGACTGGCCAGCCGCTCGCCAAGTGTTTTGGCCTTGCCCTCGGTCAAGAATCCGCGAATCTCGTTCAGCAGTGGGTCGAGGCCACTTTCAGCCTGACGGCCCTCGAAGGCTTGCTTCGCGCTGATACGGTGCAGATGGTCCACAGCGATGCCCACCTGTTGCAGCAACGCTCGGTTGTGAGTCTCGGCCTGCTCCAACTCTTCGGCCGTCGCTTGATCGACGCGGTTGATGGCAAAGATCACCTTCCGAACGTCAGCTTCCCGCAGTTGCCTCAGTAAAGCCAATTCATCCTGATCGAGAGGCATCCGCGCCGTGACGAGGAAGATGACGGCATCCGATTGGGGAATGACGGCCCGGACGATCTGATCGTGATACTCGTGGATCGATCCTGCGCCGGGTGTGTCGATCAACACTAGATCCCGGTCAAAGCCCGGAAACGGCCCGGCCACCTCGACACAATCCACGAGCTTTCGATTGCCGGGGTTCTCTTCCTCGGTGACGAACTGGCGGATTTGCTTGGGGTCGATCGCCTGCTGCCCCACCCCTGCCGCCGCATTGGTTCGATAGTACACGGTGGCCTTGAGTGACTCGCTGCTGACAAATCGCGACAGCACGCTGGACGCTGGCAGCTTGTCGATCGGAGCCAGTTCGTCGTCGCGACGGCCGAGGATCGCGTTGACGAGCGTTGATTTGCCCCGCTTTGCCTTCCCGAGCACCGTCAACACAAAACGGTGTTCGCTGTATGCCGCCGCCGCTTGCCGAACGGACTTCGCAGTCCCCGCATCGCGCGGCTCCACGAGGGCGGCCAGTGCTTCTGCCCATTCCAGTAGCTGGGCGCGTTGTTCGTAGCCTGTGACATTCATGGCTGCCCTCCCCGGAATGAAGAGAGACGAGCTTGAGGTGGCCGTGCCAACTTTAGGACCAATGGCCAATTCGCTGCCAGCATCGACATACGCAATACCCCCGATGGAAATAAAAAAAGGAGCGCCGAACCCCGGCCGCTCCCGCAACCCCCGCCAGGGGGCAAACAGAACAGCACAAGGCCGACGCCCCCTTTCGGGGGCGCGGTCCAAGGCTGCTTCTGTTTGCAAAGGTCTTTCGACCCAACTGGCGGTATTTGCGGAAAGCAGTACTTGACGCACGCGCGTCTCTCAAAATGTCACGAGGTCGCATTCGCGCGGCCTCGGTTCAACTCTTCAAACGGTCTCCAAGTGGGTTGATGATGGTGGTCCAATCGCGGCCCACCGTCTCAGCACACTACACGACAGCAGAGCCCCACGCCACGCAGCCGCCAGGGTTTTGCTGTCTGACAGTTGCATCCCCTCTCGATGCCGCTCGACCACTAAATCAGGGCCGAAAATGCGTCACCAATACCTGAAGGAAAACTTAGCCCTTGGACTTTCTAACCCGAGAACGAATGGAGGACGAATGGCTGTGATCATCGGAATTTTGGCATTCGTGGTGTTGCTGTGCTGTGCCGTGATCTTGCGAGAGCGAAAGTTGCGGCGGGGATGGCAGCGGGTGTTGGAACGTGTCTTACAAGAAAGGGGGGACGCATGAGACTGATCTGGGTTTGCGGAGTGATGGTGCTGTTGGCGCTGGGGTGTCTGGAGTCGTCGCCGGTGGTGAGCGACCACGAGCATGAGAAGAAAGTCATCGAACTGGCGAACAAGCACGCCGAACAGCAGTCGGTGCAATCAAAACAAATGGCGGACCTCCAGAAGCAATGGCAGACCGAACGGACGGATCTGAACGTGCAACGAGACCGGCTCGAAACCGAACGGCATGATCTTGCCATCCAGCTTCAGCGCGAGCCGCTGATCGCGGAGAGCATCAAACAGGTGGGGATTCTGACTCTCTGTTTGCTGCCGTTGATTGTCTGTGCGCTGTTGCTGCGCAAGTCGAACGAACCGGATGACGGGAACGTGATCGCCGAGACATTGGTGCAGGACATGATGTCGACCAAGCCGACGCTGTTCGCTCCGGCCCTTCCCGCTCCGTCGGCGGACAAGTCAGCAGGCCATCTCACGTCGGCCGCCAAGTAATCCACCACACACACCATCAAGAGAGGAGACCACATGAGTCATGTCGTTGAAATCAAGACCCAGGTGAAAGACCTCGCAGCGGTACAAGCGGCCTGTCGCCGGTTGAAGCTGCCCGAACCGAAGCAGCGGACGGTGACGCTGTTCAGCGCCGAGGTCACCGGCCTC
>JAYVDI010000100.1:0-5530 GCA_043749505.1 Schlesneria sp.
GGGGGTGCGCCCCGCCACCCACGACAATCTGGAACAGTGATTTCTGCGTCGGTCCTAACGGGTGGATCGCGATGGAACGTGAAGTGGGGTGACGAACTCAGCCGTTCATTCCAATCGCCGATGGTGCGAAGCGGAGAGACCTCACGCCGCCCCGCTCAAAGGTCTCATCGCGGATCGCGCGAGGTATCGAATGAGGTCGTAATTACTCCGAAGGAGTTGTGTCTCATAGCCCAGGGTTGCGAGCGGAGCGAGCTACCCTGGGTGAGTGGTCAATGAGGCCATCTACCCTGAAAGGGTTGCGTCGGTGGAACAATCTCATGACGGAACCCCGTTGGGGTACGAGCGTCGCTTCCAAGGTAGCTCGCTCCGCTCGCAACCCTGGGCTGTGAAGCGGAACCCCTGCGGGGTAAGGGCAGGTGTATCAATCACTGTCGAAATTTGGGTGAGCCGGGTGCCGTAAGGCCCCGGACACTTTGCCGAAAAGTCCGGGGCCTCACGGCGCCCGGCTCACCTAATCCACGCTCACAAATTCCGACCGTTGTTGATGCGCCAGGCCTCAGTGTTTGGACGGGCAAGCGAGACGCTTACCCTACGATAAGGAAACATCATGAGTCATCTTCCCATTCCTCGACCGAGTCGATTGCGGGCCGTGTGGCTGACGTATCGGACGCAGCTTCGTTGGTGGTCGTGGCCGCTGGCGATTGGGATCGTCGTGTTCCTGTTGTGGGGAGCATATTTAGGCTGGCAGCCGAAGATGAACCAACTGCCGCAGCTCGGGACGGAGAAGATCACCGAGAAAGGGCCTGACGGGACGGAAGTGTTCCGCTACGTCTCGAAGATCGTCGGGCACACGGCGGTGCGGGCACTCAACTCCGGGCTACCGGCAGACCCGATGCCGGGGCCGCACGCAGTCGTGAGATTGCGGGATGACGGCAGCATCGACGGGAGTGAAACGAAGTGGAGCAAGCTGCGGTCACTGAGGCTCGATCGCGGTTGGGCGAGTTGCCAACCGTTGTGGACGGACGGTGCGTTGCCGCTGCTCGAATCGCTCGTCGTGTGGAGCCCGGTGCAAGACGCCAGCATCGTTCGGTTGTGTGAACTGTACGACCTCAAGTCCCTCGTCTTAGTTCATGCAGGCGATCTGACGACGACCGCGATGGAGAGCTTGTCGCGCGAGCCACGACTGGAGTTCTTGAGCCTTGATGTTGGCCAAAGTTCTTTTGATCGACCGGATTTGCCGGGAGAGAATCCGCTTGCCATCCAACTGCGTCAGGAGAAGCAAGCCAAGACGCTGCGACATGCTCCGGTTGTCGCTTGGCCCGCGACATTGAAGACGCTCCGGTTCTATGACGAGCCAGACGGGACGAATCTCGCACGGCTGAACGAGTGGCAGCAGTTGCCTCACTTGCAGTGCCTCGTCACGCGGCTGACTCCGATCGAGGGGAATCGGCTCGATGACGAAGCGGTCGCAACGCTGCGACGGTTCCCGCAACTGAAGCAGCTCTATCTGCGCGACCCGACGCAAGGTGAGTCCGACTTCGGGATCGAACAACAGCGCCGGTTGCCTCATCTGAGTGTCCGCCCGATGCACTACGACCCGACGCGCGGCAAGCGGGCGGCGGTCATCGTGATGAGCGGGATGGTGGTCTTGTTGTTACTGTTGTTCGTGCTGATGAAGCAGTTCGTCACTTCGGCCAATCGGCTGATGCCGCACTTCGGACGGTCGCACTTGGTGATCCCGGCGAGTGTGATCGCAGTGCTGGCGGTCACGTCGTTCATCCTCTACTGGTTGGCCGATTGCCCCGCGCTGGTGGGTCTCGGGTTGTGCGCGGCCTCGGTCGCGGTGATCGCAGTGGGTGTGAGGTTGTTCCGATCCATCATCGGAGTCACCGGCCTCCCTTTGCTGGGTAATCCCGGAGTGATGTTCCCGGCGGTGATCATTCCGTCGGCCTGTTCTAAGTTCGTGCTACTGGCCTACGGTGCCGAGATCGACTGGTTCCTGCGCGGCCAATATGCGTGGTGGCCGCTCGTGGTGTTGGCGGTCTCAGTGTGGGGAGCCTGCGATCTCGCGAGGTGGCTGCGCGGGTTGTCGCGCGAATTGGAACAAGGGGGCTGCGCGAACGTGCCGCTCGGAACATTCGATCCCGCCGGTTGGACCGAGTGGGGCAAGAGCACGATGGCGGCAAAGGCGACGGGGCGCGAAAAGACACCGCTCGCACAACGACGACAGGAACGACGCCTCGAACAAATGGAGCGCGATCTGGCGGCGGGCAAGAAGTTCACACAGTACGAACTCTGGCGGCTTGCGATACCGATGACGTTCCTCGATTGGGTCTTCATTCTGATTCCTGTTTTTGCCGCGTTGTTGATACCGATTTGTTTGCTCCTCTACGCACTCGAAGGAAGTCCGTTCGACCAGCCCGCATTTGCGTTGAGCAAAGTCGGCTGGCCGTTCTTCTTTCAATTCGCGGTGATGGGCCTGATTGCTCCGATGACTCATCTGTCGCAGCGCTACCCGATGCTCGCGCTGGAACGGTTGCGCCCCGCCTCGCGCGAGGACTGGGCGAAGACGTGGTTCCAAGGCGTCTTCCGGGAACTCGCTCCGCTTCCCGTGTTGATGCTCTGCGCGACTGTCGCCGCGCACTGGGCGGGCTTTGTTCTGGACCCGTCGGCGGTCGGTTCCGCGATCCTGTTTGGTACGGTCATCGGTGCCGGCGGCATGATCGTGTCGATGGGAATGTTCGCGATGACGCTCCGGTCGCGTTGGTGGCTATTGGCTTTCATCGTGTGTGGTTGCGGCGGTGGCGCGGGAATGTTTTCGATTTTGTCGGACATCCATCTGGGGTCGATGACTGGAGACTCAACGTTCGCCGTCTGCTCGGCCGCTGCACTCTATGCCGCTACGTTCGGACTGTGGCAACTCGCTCAGTGGCGCTGGCGCGTGTGGGAGTTGGGTCTGATAGAGTCGTGAGACGCGCAGGGCTTCACTCCGCTGTCACCCTGTGGAGTTCGTTCCACAACACAGCGAACCAGAGTTGTGCCGCGCGACGTTGACCGAGCGCGCTGAAGTGGCGGCGAGATTTCGCGTCGCCCCGGCTATCGCCACCGAGGACATCGGTATCGGGGCCGGGTCGGAAACCTTGGCGACTCCAGAGTTGGTCGATTGCCGAGCGGATGAGTTCTTCCTCGATGGGGTTGTTGTAGACAGTCGGATGCAACGTCGATTTGGCGAGCAGCCACGGTGGCTCGAAACCCCAGGCATCGCTGGCCGCTTCACGAATCTCCTGCATGTTCTTGATGTACGTGGCGACGGGCGTCTTGGCGATCACGTCGGACTCACCCTGCTGCCAGAGAACCGCGCGGAACGATTCGATCTCGCGCCCCGCTTTGACGAGCCGTTTGTGAAGGTCGCCGTCGGGATGCCACTGTGCGGTCGAAGTCGCTCCGACCGAGACGTTCACGAACGCGACGGGGACGCGCAGTGTGGGAGCGAGCATGTCGCCGAGCGCCGGCCAGATCGAACCGCCGTCACCGTTGTGAGGCGGCGGATCGTGAGCCACACGCCACGTCTTCGCCTGCCAGTCGTAGGTTGAAACGGCCAGCGCGGGATCGGTCACTTTGAGCAACTCATCGTTGTAGCCTCCCGCGTAGGACTGGCCCGCGACGACGAAAACTTCGCCCACGCCAATCGCGTCCACGCCGCCGGCGGCGACCGTTGCTCCCTTGTCATCAACGCAACGAATGTCGAGTCGATATGGTCCGCCAGCGGGGACTTCAGCCAGCCCTCGCAGTTCCTTGGGATCGTCTTCGACCTGTAGGCGATGCCACTCGAAACTGCGGCCATAACCTTTTTCGGCCAGCACCAAACGGAACTGCCACTCGCCACTCACTCCCTCGGGCTTGGCCCCGCGCACGGCGATGTCGGCGTAACCGAGTTCCGGTCCACCGGGAGTGTTCGCCGCCGATCGCTTCGGTTCAAAGCCCTCACGCTGCACAACGAGGTGCGGCAACGGAGAGGTCAGCGTGACCTTGGCCGGGTCCCCTGCAGGAGCGACGACGGCGAGGCCGCTAATTACACAGAACGACAACGTCAACAAGCGAAGTGAGCGGGGCATCGCGCGGTCTCCAAAAGGAGAGTGACGGTGGAATGCATGGACGCAACAACCGAAGTCCGGCTTTTCTTAAAGCCGGACTTCACGATAGGTCGGGATTTTGTAAAGAGAAGTTCGGCTATCCCTCACGCGGCACAAAGTGAGAGGTTTCCGAGCGGGGCGGCGTCAGCCCCCCGGTTCTTCCGAAGAGAGCTTACGCCCAAGAATTGGGGGGCTGACGCAGCCCCGCTCAGAGGTCTCATCACGGACCACGCGAGGTATAACAAAGCTAAGCCGGACTTTGGCGCGACGTTGAGTTCACGGTCGTTTTTGGGCGAAGAGCCATTCCATAAACTTGGGATCGGCGTAGGTCTGCTTCCAAGAGTCGTGTCCGACGCCAGGGTACTCGGTGTATTTCGGCTTGCCTCCCGCCTTTTCGATGGCGGCGATCATGCGTCGCGAGCGTTCCGGTTTGACGGCCGTATCTTTGTCACCGTGGAAGGCCCAGATGGGGAGTTGAGTGATGCGATCAGCGGTCGCTTCATCTCCGCCACCACAGACCGGCGCGGCGGCCGCGAAGAACGTGGGTGTGCGGGCGATCATGTCCCACGTTCCGTAGCCGCCCATCGACAAGCCAGTCACGTAGCGACGTTGCTCGTCGATGCGAAACTCTTTCTGCAAAGTGGCGATCACGTCGCGCGTCAGTTTCAGGGAAATCGAATCTTCGGCGGGGATCACATGGCTGTCGAGCCTCCAGTCGATTTCAACCCACTTCTTCTCTTCAGGGCACTGCGGCACGAGGACGAAGCACGGGTACTTCGCACGGTTCTCGGCCTTGGCGAAGTCCCCGGTGGCGTGAACCAAAGTCTTGGTGTTGTCATCGCCGCGTTCGCCTGCGCCATGCAGGAAGAGGACCAACGGATACTTCGTCTCGTCCTTGACCGAGTACCCGGCGGGTGTCATCAGTCGGTAGTTGAGCTTTTCACCTTTGTTGTTTTGGTAGACGCGGGCTTCGTAAAGTTCTTCCGACATGGCCGGGCGACCTGAATGCAGTGTGACGGCGAAGACCAAGAGCGTGAACGATCGGACAACGAACGGGCAAAGCAGGACGATGCGCATGGTGGCATTCTCTTTCAAAGCGGACGGAGCGGGCATCACCGGCGGAGTACACCTACAAAGGAGGCAACTCGACACGACGCCATCGGGACGACAGCGTTCGGCCGGGAGTATAGCCACGACTCGGGCGGGACGAGATGGTCTGCGCTGCGGGCGGATCGACTACCAAGTCGCGACAGAGCGTTGGCGATGACTTTCGGAGCGGGGCGGCGTCAGCCCCCTGGCTCTTGGGCGTCAGCCCGTTCTTCGATCAGCGCGGAACGAGGGGGAGTCAGCCCAATGGCACTCACTTTGGGGTTCGCGGAGCGAAAGGCGACAAAGTG
>JAYVDI010000101.1:0-6562 GCA_043749505.1 Schlesneria sp.
GACTTTCTGACTCAAGCCACGTTTCGATTCGATCCGCAAATCTTCCAAATCATTATTTCAATCACGGAGACCTGCGAATCCTCGTATCGCCCTTTCAAGGCAATGATGCCTATCGACAAAATGCGACCTTCAAACGGGTTAGCGGACTCAGTTCACCGACCGGCGTCTCTTTCGAATCGGTAAACTTTCCCGATCATTTCATCCGCGGGCGTAATGAGGAACTGTGGCTCGACAAGAATGATCGAAGCGACCGGTTTCGACAAGAATCGACGTTTCTGATAACCGCACCGCTGTTCAAATTGTGGGAAGGGCAGAATGTTGCGACCCTAATGAACACCCCTGTTTCCCTCGTTCAAGGTGACGCGCCGGAGAAGAATGATGCGCCGGAGTCACTCAACTCTCCGTTTAGCGATTCTCAAGCAAGAGCCGCGCAACGAGCATTGGCTAAGTCAATGCAGAGAAGCGTAGTCATCCAAAACTCCGTCGGCATGGAAATGGTATTGATTCCGCGTGGGCAATTTGTGATGGGCAGCCCGGATTCTGAGATGCTCCGTTCCAGTGATGAAAACCAGCATACGGTAACTCTGACGAAGCCGTTCTACATGGGTGTTTACGAAGTGACGCAGTCGCAGTATGAGCGTGTAATGGACACGAATCCGAGTTCAAACAAAGGTGGAAAGGATAAGAAGATTCGTGTAACGAACAATCCCGTTGAGAATGTCACTTGGAACGAGGCGGTCGAGTTCTGTCTCCGTCTGTCAAAAATGTCGAGGGAACAAATGGCGGGGCGAATGTATCGGTTGCCAACGGAGTCTGAGTGGGAATGTGCTTGCCGGGCAGGCACAACTACGGCGTTTAACTTTGGAAATGCGGAATCTGAGTTGAGTGCGTATGCGTGGTGCAGCAAAAACACCGGGGGAAGAACTCAGGCGGTGGGAAAGAAGCCACCCAATGCGTTTGGGTTGTTTGATATGCACGGGAATGTTGACGAGTGGTGCCAAGATCGGTTTGGTCAGTATTCTACTGCGGCCGTCACTGATCCGCTGGGACCGTCAACGGGAAACGCGAGAGTCTATCGGGGTGGGTATTGCGGGATCGTTTCTCCCAGTCATTATCGCTCGGCATGTCGCTCCTCGGCTCCCATGGACTACCGTAGCAATTGGATTGGGTTTCGAGTGGCCGTCGATATCGCAGGCGTGAACAAGCCGTAGCAACTGCCAGACATTGTCGACCGCAGAACTGACTGACGTGAACAGCAGGGCGTCGGTTGGGGTCATCCCGATTGGCTTAATCGGTGTCCCTGCACAAGCAATGTGGCGTAAGCCCTCATGTACGTCCATCCGCGAGGCCGCGGCGAAGTGGCGCAAGACCCGAAAGGCCGAAGAACGCGATATGCAACGCGCCTCAAACCGGCGGGAACGCACAATTGACATTCGCTTCTCTTTTACTTCGCGGTGCCGGTTCCGCAACGACTGAGGAGGATGATCAGCAGCGCACCCGCCCTGATCGCGGTCGATACGTCGGGGCTTTCGAGTCGACGTTCAAGCAACTGTGCGAATGCCGCAAAGCCACCCGCATGATGAGCAGCGGCGCAGAAGAGAGACTCCACGTGGGACGGGGGTGTGTTCCGCCGGATTCTGCGAAGGCACTCGTTCATGGCGCGTTCATGCTTTCTGGCACAGCACGTCCGAGACTGCTGATTGACGCACGATTTGCACCATGATGGCGCGCAGCCCTGCGCCTCGCTTCGGTGCTTGAAGGCGCTGTCAGCAAATTGGCCTCTACATTTTGGACAGACCCGGAGCGCGTTTGTCATGGTAAAAACCGAGGTGGGCGTTGGCGTCGGCCCGTGCCGTGGGTGCTGAATGATGGCGGAACTGGACGCCATGTAACCGCTCATTGCGAATAGAGATGCCCGCGAAATCGTGCGTGAGTGTACCGCATTGATTGTTGGCGCGGAATCAGCCCACAATTAAAGCCATCGGGTTCAGCGGGAGTGAGTAGCTACACCCCGCCGATGCAACACAGCCCGCGCCGCGACGTGCGATCCCTACTCTCGCACAGCGGCGCGGGCGGCCCGTCTCACCTGAGTAGGAGTGTCAGAGATGGAACCACCCGAGTTCGGCGCGATGTTACGGAAGTTCGTGGTTTCAACGTCAGATCTTAGCCTGCATGCGCTGAACGCCAAGGACTTGCCTTCATGCATCGCCATCGCGCTGGAGTTCGGTTCACGCGCGAAGGAACTGCAAACGCTGGCAGCGGAGTTGCCTGCCGAAGCGTCGGGACTGCGGGACGACGTCCGGTTGGCGCTGGAAGACATTCAGCAGGCGTCCAAGGTGGCAAGTGTCCTTCAAGAGCGAGAATCTCTCCGCATCGACCCCGAACGCACGCTGCTGATGCTGCGTCCCGAAGTGTACAACACGGCATTCTCGCCTGCGGCAAACCAGCTACAGACACTCGCCACCAAGTTGCTGCTGTGGTTGCCCGCCGCTCCTTCGAGCATGATGCCGACCGAGCGGGATTCGGAGACGTTGGCGAGTGGTGGCAAGGCGTCTGGGCTCAAAAGTATCAGGCAAGAACTCGACGACTGGGATGCACTCGACGGGAATTGTCCCGGCAACGCCGCCTCCGCGGCTGAGACGGTGGATGACTACGGGCCGGGACCGGCACCGCCGTTTGAGGAGTTCGAGGACGAACAACTGGCAGAGATGCCGCCCGGTGGCGATGTCGCCGGTGGCGGGCGGGGCGAAACGGATGGAGCAGGCAAGACGCCAGATAAGGCGGGAGGGGCGCGTAAACCCGTCGAACCGTCCGGCGACAAGCGGAAGGCACAACGCTGTCAGGTGCTTGCTTACTACGCTTCGCGATATGCAGAGTTGAAGCTTGAACAAGAATTGACAGCACAAGAGGCTTATGATTATTGGAAAGAGTATGGGTTCGACCCGGCCGACAAGAACACGGAGAACGCTGCGGAACTGGCTGGATACGAGTTGCCAGATTCATTTCCGACATACCAATCGCAACTGTCTCACGGACGCCGAGAGTTTAAGGACTCCCGCTATGAGAATCGCAATGGACGCCAAGGACGTAGCATCGTCAGGAGCGATGAAATCGACTGACAGAATGCGTTCAAAGGCGGGCAAAAGCCTCAATTGTTATTTGCGCCGTCCGGCCGCCCTCGGCGAGGTTCCCTTGATGATCCGTGGCGCGACGGGGTTCGCCCGCTTCCGCGATTTCTTCACGTCGGCGGGGTCGGAGACCGCCATTTCAAGCTGCTCTGTCACCCAAGCGTTCAGGCTCTTCCCGGCAACGCGGGCTGCGATGTTGACTTCGCGGTGAAGCTCTGGCGGGATTCTGGTCATGAACTGGCCCGAGAACGGCTTGTCGGGCTCCTCACCACGTTCGGCGCAAAAGGCAAGGTAGTCATCCACCGAACCGTGAAAGGCAGCGACCAATTCATCAACACTCTGGCCCTGAAACGTAATCACGTCCCGAGTGTTGATGACTTCGCCGTGAAAGATCGAGGCATCTGCGTCGAACTTCACGTCGCCAATGTAACCCTTGTATTCCATCATGGCTTTATCCCCGCTTCCGAAAGGAAACGCCGCACCGAGACAACCGCACCCTTGTCTGTTTCGTTCTTCGGGTGGGGCCGATGAAAGACAGCCCGCACACCATTCAAAGCCACCCGCACACGTGATCCCTGACCCTCGGTGATTTCCGCCCCGCACGCCGCGAACAGCGCTTCGATGTCGCGCCACGGGATGCCCGACCTCGTTGGGATTTCGTAGATCAAGTCCAGAGTTTTTTGATTTTTCCGATTCATGGCGGCACAGCCAAACAGTATCATCGGGTGGTATCACGGTCAAGTTGACAAATTGATCGACGGTGAACAATTGATTTCCGAAAAAATCAATCCTGGTGTCCGTTGCTGACGTAACCGCCACCAGCCGAGCCCGTTCTGACAATTGGCTGGCACGTCAGACTGCAAGGGCAGAAGTCAATTTCTTGGATTGTAGATTCGACGCGAACGAGCCGAACAGTTCGGCCAGCGGAGAATCGCTCACTCCCCGAGGAATTGAGAAATGCCCGAAGTTTCTGCCGCCGGTTCATCAACCGGCATGATCGACGTTGATGCCTTCGCGGCGATGATCCCGTGTTCATCGCGTCACGTCCGACGCGGAGCGGATGCCGGACTGTTTCCGCGTCCCGTCCACGTTGGGCGGCTCATCCGCTGGAGACTACGGACTGGCAACCCGACAACTGGCGTCCTCGATTGGATCGCGGCGGGTTGTCCGTCATGCCGCCCGACGAAAGGCGGTGCGCGATGAGGCAACTCACCCTGTTTGATGATTGCCGTCGAAGATCACCCGCCGAAGAACTGCGGTCGATTCGCTGCCAGTTTCTGCGGGTGATGGCGGCCGGGCGGAAGGCGGATGCGGGCGTCGGACAGCGGCGGGACGCATATCCGCCGGGTATCCGATGCGCCGTCGGCCCGATGATTGCCGCTCTGCGGAAAACTGGACTCATCGCCAAAGCGGGGGCGGACTATGCGTCCCGCCCGACGCGACGCAAGGCGATTGCCCGACTGTGGCGAGCCGCCGATATCGACCGCTGCAAACGACAAGCGGAAGCCGATGCGGCGTGGCTTGCTCAACGCGAAAAAGACGCGGGCGCATCGGCGGCAACCGAATCGCCCGCTGTGGACTCGACAACCAACCCAACATCGAACGGAGTGAAAGACGATGGGCAAGCTCAGTGATATTTTGAACGGCAACGGCGGGGACTTCAATGACCGATGGAACGCCACTGAAGCGGCCGGGGACTTTGGACCGGTTCCACGTGGCGAGTACGTTTGCCACGTCACCAAGGGCGAACTCGAATCGAGCCGGACGAAAGCGACGCCGGGATACAAGGTCGAGTTCACGGTTCTCGACGGCGAGTTCAGGGGCCGGAAGCTGTGACTCGACTGTTGGCTGACGCCCGCCGCGTTGGCGCAGTCGAAACGCGACTTGGGCAAGCTCGGCATCACATCGCCCGACATGATGGAACGGCCGCTGCCACGGGGCATCCGTTGCAAGGTGAGGGCTGTTCTGCGCAAGGATGATGACGGCATCGAACGGAACCGCGTTCGGTCGTTTGAAGTCGTCGGCATCGACAAGCCCGAAGTCGATCCGTTTGCACCGCCGCCGGGTGATGCGGCCGAACCGGGTGGCGATGCCGACACGACGTTCATTCCCGAGGGTTTTTGAGGGGGTGAACATGATGGCCGACGCTCTGGGATTTCGGATCGTCGGGCCGTGTACCAACGAACGGCGGCTTGTCGATTGGCAGGCCGCGTTTGTGGGGTATGCGTCCCTGGACGAACGGGCCGAAGTGGAACGCGAAGCCTACTTGAGCGCGTTCACGTTTGGCGATGACTTCCGCAGACATCTCGACGCGACGGGCTCAACCGCTGGCTTCAATGGTGTGTGCGGGGGCGAGTTCGTTTGGTTCGACATCGACCGGGCGGACTTGGAAGCCGCTCGACGCGATGCGGCTCGGTTGGCGTTGTTCACGGTGGAACGCTACCGACTCGACGATGACGCGCTGTTGGTGTTCTTCTCGGGCAGCAAGGGCTTTCATCTCGGATTGCCGACGGACCTTTGGCAACCGTCCGCTTCGTTGCTGTTCAACGCGGTGGCTCGGCGGCTGGCGGAAGGGTTGGCGGGGGCGGTGCAAGTCGTCATCGACGGTGGGGTCTTTGACAAGGTGCGGGCGTTCCGCGCGCCGAACAGTCGGCACGGCAAGACGGGGCTGCACAAGCGGCGGCTGACGCTCGACGAACTGATGCGGCTGTCGGTCGAGCGGATACAGGATCTTGCACGGGAACCGCTGGCATTCGACGTACCGACAGTCTCAGCGCGGTGCGATCAAGCGGCCGGGGACTGGCAAGAAACCGTCGAGAGAGTCGAGCACGAAGCCGAAGCGGCTCGGCAACGGCGGGCATCGTCTGACCGATCGGCGCGGCTCAACCGGGCAACCCTGGACTTCATCACGAACGGCGCGGGACTGGGGGACCGGCATCGGCTGTTGTTCTCGGCGGCTGCGAATCTCGGCGAGTTCGGCTGCCCGGTCGAACTGGCTCACGAACTGTTGACCGAAGCCGCGCTCGATTCGGGACTGTCACCGAGTGAGACGCGACGGCAAATCGACTGCGGGCTGAATCACAACGCGGCCGGTCGACAAGCGGCGAGTTCCTGCGATCCGACCGCGATTGCGAATCATCCGCCAACATCCTCACCGAAGGGCGGGACGCTGTTCGCTGCGGACATCCAAGGAAGGGGCTACTACGATGCCGGGAAGTAACGGGGCCAAACCAAAATATCTCGCCGCTGCCGACGTGTTGCACGGTTGGCGGGATGACGTGTTGTCGGGCAAGCCGCCGACGTTCTATCCGATTGGCGAAGGCGAGTTGTCTCGCATCGAAATCGGGCCGGGGCTGGTGACGTTGCTCGGCGGGGCTCCGGGGGCGGGCAAGACGGCATTCACGATGCAAGCCGTGGTCGATGCCTTGCGACTG
>JAYVDI010000102.1:0-1590 GCA_043749505.1 Schlesneria sp.
CCGAATCAACACGATCCGACACTCGGGCAGTCGAATCTCCTTCGAAGCCTTCGTGGCAACCGGCTTGTCGGCAGCGTTCGATGACAAGGCGAGGAGCAGACCGAAACCCAAGACACTCAGACGCAACATGTCAGGAACCCTATTGAAACGGCGGGGAGTGAAATTGGAACACATTCTTTGTAGCGCTCTCACGAACGGGACGCAAGCACAGCAGCCATCTCCGAAAGCCGTCGATGAACACTCCCTCGAACAGCAGCTCATTTGGATCAGTTCTCTCTCGCCGTCTGCTGAATCATATTTGCTGGCGCGGGCAACAATCGTTTTGTGAGAGCTCCTAAAAATATACTGGTTCCTTGTATTCGCACTACCGGGCGATAGCATCTTCTAGTCGAGGGCTGGCGGGCAGGTTTGAAGTTTGCCTCGCCGAGATCTTGAATAGTCGAAGTTTTTCGGAAGACTGAGTAGACGACAACCCGGCTGGTCTGATTTGGACCGGGGCCGGGGGGTTAGCTAATAAGTAAGCCGACGTGCGGGAATACCTCCGGGTGTTCTCGCACGTCGGCTTTTTTTTTCGCCATCGGTGACCGACCTCGGACGCACCGGGGCATGAGGCCAAACGAATCACCGCCTCACTGAAGTTTCCCAGGACAAGGATCGTTGATTGGGTCGCCCCGGTGACGGCACATTGCCGAACGGTAAATGCACTCAAGCAGGAGAACCACGATGTCCAAGCGCATGTTCGATTGGCTATTCAAGAAATTCTGTTTCCGCAAGCACACCCCACGGATTCGGACTCGCAATCGAACTCGTACCCGCTGGCCAGTGGCGGCCGAGATTCAATTTTTGGAAAGCCGCGTTCTTCTGGCGTCTGTTCTGGGTACGGCAGAGAGCTTTGCAGTACTGGGGGGCTCGACGGTGACGAATACCGGCCCGTCCGTGATCCACGGAGACTTGGGCGTCAGTCCAGGTAGCGCGGTTGTTGGCTTTCCTCCGGGAACTGTGGTGCCACCGGCAACGATCCACGTAGCCGATGCGGTCGCAGCTCAGGCTCAGAGTGATGTCACCGTCGCGTTCAACGATCTCGCGGGCCGAGCGTCTAACTTCAACTTGACTGGACAGGATCTGGGTGGACTGACGCTCACACCGGGTGTCTATACTTTTGCCACGTCGGCCCAGTTGACGGGAACACTGACTCTCGACGCCCAGGGCAACCCCAATGCGGAGTTCATTTTCCAGATCGGGAGCACGATCACGACCGCCAGCGGCTCGTCTGTGATGATGATCAATAACGGTAATGCGTGCGCCGTGTATTGGGAGGTCGGCAGTTCCGCGACACTGGGTACAACCACGGCGTTCAAAGGACATGTTCTCGCCTTGGCGAGCATCACGATGAACACTGGCGCAACCTTGGACGGCAGCGCCTTGGCGCGAACGGGTGCCGTCACGCTGGATACCAACCAGATATCCAATGCCGCTTGCGTCGAAGGCAGCATCTCCGGCCTGAAGTTCAACGACCTTAATGGCAATGGCGTCGGCGATCTCGGCGAGCCGGGTCTGCCCGGCGTGACCATCTTCCTCGACGCCAACACG